>JAVYSI010000001.1:0-36220 GCA_038729265.1 Methanothrix sp.
TAAGGTCGTTGGGCTACAAAGCCTATGTCGCGGATGAGACACTGGCAGAAGACATGGAGCAGTTCGAGCTGAAGAAGGCAAAGTACATCGTCATAGACACAAGCGACAGTGCGAGGTCCCTCTACGCAGCCATAATAGCAAAAAACATAGCCTCGTCGAAGCCTGTGTCTGTAGTTGCTGACAACACTGACATGGAGAAGCACCTAAAGGGAATAGGAGTTGAGCACATAATAAACCCGATAGAGATAGCCGCTAAGGATATAGCATCAAGGATAGAATGATTATGGCCCTGATTCCTTTATTATTGGCCCGAATGTTATCTGCGGCTGCTCTCCTCCAGGAAGCATGGCTATAGACCTTACCCAATTGACCTTGAAATTCGCGCTATCGCTTTCAATCCCGAAATATCCAAATATGACGAATGGGAGGTTTTCCTCTTCCTGAAGTGTGTTGTTGTAAAAATAATAAGCATGGAAAAACCCGTTCGCAAGCCCAATTGTATAAGTCCCAGATGTAGGTACTGACGTATCTACTGTTGTAGAAGAGCCTGCATCCACAGCAAGAGAATCCCCACCTATAACACTGAAAGTTTCACCATAGCACAGATCATTCGCGCTCAAACCTACGTTTATCCATGTGTTGTTATACGGACCGTTGCAATAATGGTTGTCGAAAGGTCCCTGATTTATCTGTGCGCTGCCGTTAACTCCGAATATTAGTCCACCAGCTCCAGGTGTCTGCATCGTTATGCTAGCTTCGGTTATGTTGTAAACGTCTATGGGATAATCGTTAAGCTTTTCCAACAACGCGACCCCCTTGCCGTTGAAGTACAATCCGTTGTGTATGCTGTAATTATCTCCCAACATGTCAGTCCATGAGCTCGGGATTGAAGTGCCTAAGAAATCAGTGTAATAGTTGAACACTAGTTGCCCATTGTCGTACTTGCCATAAGGCGTAGTCAGCATTGGGGCCAGGCCAGAATGGACTCCTGAAAACGTCGTGCTTATTGGTGTAAAATACATAAGTATCTGTGTCTTACTGGGGCATGACCCAAAGAAGCAGAATATGCCAAAAGTGCTCTGTGGCATCTTCACCCAAAATATCGCATTGCTGGTCATGCTATCATTGCAGTTTTGGCACCAGTCGTAAAGCTCCTGGTTGTTATAATAAAACCTGATATTTCCCAAATCCGGTGATTCATGGAGCACATAAGAGGTGTTTTTTGGGTTGAAACTTATCGGAACCTGATACCCCGGTTCAATGAAGCTAAGGAAGAACCAATCAAAGAAATTGAAATTGTTTATGGTTACGTTTATTGGCACAGCATATATGCCACCTATGGTTTGTAGGACTCCCTGTGTCCTAACAACGCCCCCATACTTGTAATAGCTGGTTGCGTTAGGTGGAGGGCAGTAAGCAGTAGATATTTTGCTTGGTGCTACTGCACAATAGTTTGCATATATGCTAAAGGTACCAGAATAAAGCTTTCCTGGGCTAAGTGTTTGACCATTAAAAAATGCTATGCAATATACCTTCTGCCCTTGCAATGCTACTTTGGGTGCACAATAACCAGAGTTGCTTTCGACACCACCAACAAAAGCGCTAAAACTGCTGGTATTTATTATACCTGGCTCTTCAAAATTGGCAACTACTAGCAGCGCGGTCCCAGTGGGTACGTTGCTGCTCGTATAATTTATTCCATATATCGCATCAAAACAACCAAAGCTGTTATAAAAGTTGCATTCTGTTGGGAGTATCGATTTCGGAAGAGATATGAAAAGGAAAAGTACTGCTATGGCGACAGTTATTATAAGAAGGACAGTACTGTAAGTGGTTATGAATTCTATGGCGCTCTGTGCCTTCGGTCCTTTTTGCATAATAAGGTTTGAAATTAACATTTTAAATATATTCCCAGAAATTAATATCGAGCTAATGCAGGCTGTAAAAATAACTGTTCACGGAATAATACAGGGAGTAGGCTATAGGGCACTTGTAATGGAAATAGCTACAAGCCTCGCAATAAGCGGATATGTGAAAAATATGCAGGATGGCAGCGTCCACATACTCGCAATCGGAGAAAAAGTTAAGATAGACAAATTCCTGAAGCTGATAAATGTTGATGTGAAGCACGGGCCGCAAGTGCATAAAATTGACTCTGCCCCAGCCGAAGGAAAATATAATTACAGATCCTTTGAGATCAGATAGTCAAGACTCTATCCCAGTAGCGTTCGAAACTCCGGTGTTTGTTCCAGCTTTATTCTGCCTGCATTCGATACTTGCGGTTTCCTCTATCCTGTCGCTTATGGCCCCATCCTCATCATATAAGTAAACTACAAAGTTTATTCTATAATTGTCTGGGAAATTGTTTGGGAGCGTATAAAGGTTCACTACCTTGTTCATTGTCGAATTCGGCTTAAGGAGCCCTACTCTTATCCTCCCGTTCTCCATTGGCATGTCGTGGGCCAGAGAGAGCGGTGCCTTAGCTATTATATCGGATTCGCACCAGTACATTCGTTCAGGATTGCTGTTCCTGAACTCAACCTTCATCTTGAATTCATTTTTCATAAAAGCCTTGAGCAGTTTTGGTTCGAAGCTGGTTTTCAATTCAACGGTCGCCATGAAAACACCATACAATCCGATAACATTTATGTGGCTTAAGTATTTTATATCTTTAACAAAATAATATGACAGAGGCGTTAAACCCACAAAAGAGATATTCATGCCAGCCATAAACGAAGCAAAGCTCATACAGGCTGAGGTCAAGCTAAGAAATCTCCTAGTTACGAAGGAGGTCATCGAGACCCGCAGGTCCATGGTAAGATGGCTTGCTTTGTCCCTTGGTATAATAAACCCTGGCGAGACAAGGCTGAGCGCGATATACGTGCTCGACGCCATGCTTTATTTTCAGTTTCAGAAAAGGCACGATCCAAATGTGGAAGAGCTTTCTGAATACATATCCAAGGCATGGCAGCCCATAAACGAAAAGACGCTGCGTTATCATTTGCTGCAACTGAAGACAAGCAACATAATAGAACATTCAAAGGGCAGATATTCCATGCTTTTTAGTGAAGACGGAGAAAAATATGACGAAAGTGCATGGATACGCGGTTATTTTGAGTCCGAAATATCGCCGATACGCGAAAAGATAGCTTCTGTAATAAGAGAAATAAAAAAACGCTGAGCAAAACTGTGATAATATGTCATCAGACAAGAATATACTGCTGTATGGGGGAATAGCAATAATAGTAGTAATAGCAGTTTTTATCGCAATCGTGGTGTCGTTCCAACCGTCAGGTCCGTATAAAATCGATGTTTCGATTAACGCGCTGAATTATAATCCCAGTGCCACGTATCTGTTCAACACAACATATTTCAACATAACAATAAGCAACACTGGCTCAGCACCTGTACACGGGATGCAGGTTGGTTTTTATCTTGATGATCAGGCCATTAAATACTACAATGTTTCCATACCTGCACATAAGAGCGCTAACATAAGGGAAAACTACACATACTCCCAAAACGGTACCTACAATTTTTCTGTAGTGGCTGACCCAAGCCGCATACTTAACATTGCAAATTCATCAGTGACTTCAGCCCAGGTCAGCATAAATGTCAGTAATCCGCAGCAGCCCAACCTATACCAGTACATACCCTCAAATAACACCAACGAGACTTATACGTTTACCTTATTCCCAAGGGGTATGGAGTTCTCTTCACTTATGGACATAGAATATAATATCAGCCAGTTCAAGCCCCTTCTCGGCCCAGATACAGGAATATCGTTTAACATAATGCACGACCTTTCTCCATTGCTGAACCTTGGAAATGGCGTTTATTCCAGATATGCCAACGATACTGTAGTATATGGGTTATGGCTCGAAGGCACAATGAACAATGCGGACATAAAGTCGTTGCTATCAACTTATTCATTCCCTGAACACAGCTTCAACAAGGGAAATTCGTCTGCCATTTTTGCAAAGCTTAACTATACGACCAGCTTCTGCAGTTATTCTAGCAAGGGCTGGACAAAAATATTCATATACTACAATGCAACTGAAGGGGGCAACTGTGAAAGCATGCTTGGCAGCAAGTATAACGATACTGAATACGCTCTTCTCTCTAATGCTACCTCTTCTCACAGCGCCGAATATGCTAAGGATGCAAACTTTACATACCAGAATTCCACAAGCGAGGGATTTGCAATAAGCCTGATAGGCAAGAACTATTCTATATATAGGCTTTCCGAAGACGGCTCTGCAGGAAACTTCGCGAGTATAATGGGGTTCCACAATGCCCTGAATGTCTCGGCTTATCACAGGGTGTGCCCTGGCTACATATACGTCAACAACAGCACAGGGCTCAGCATGTGCACGGAATATTTCAAATCTCCGTTGACTGCTCTGCAGAACTACTCGCTCTCGGATTCGATATCGATATCTAAGAATTACACCCTGCAGCTGTATTCGTTCGTAAGGCTAAATTATAGCGAAGCAGCCCTTTTCAATGCGGCTTCGCTTTTCACAAAGCTTAACCTGACAAACCAGTATACTTCGTGGGATCCGCTCGACAACAACACATGCAGCTTCGCAAACTCATCTATAGGATGCAAGTATGAAAGTTTCAACTCTACATCGAAAAAATACAGCTTAAATATAAGCAACGGCTTCAGCAGCCCGATAAAGATAAACTCCATAGGTTGCAGCTTATATCTGCCTGTAAATGCGACTACGCCTGTGAACGAGACGCTTGCACCAGGAAAAAGCATCATTGTATCATTAGCATGCAAGCTGCCTCCTGTGCCGATATCTAGCACCGTGTCTACATACTTCATGAACATGAGTTATTCTATGGCGGGCAAGCAGATGTACGAAAACGGAACCATTACATATGGGGACTTCTATGTCAGTTAACCATAAGTTTAAAGCCCAATGAAGTCCACGGCCCCCTTTCCCTTAGGGAATGCGCGCATCTTCTCCGCCTCTACTGGCAAACCGGTTTCGTCTGCCACGCGTTGCAGCTCGTTCAACTCCAAGTGCCTTGGGAGGTATAACTCGACAAATTCATGTTCTCCTATCTTTATCCGTTTCACGGTGAACAGCATCTTCTGCAGCATTCCGGAGCGTTTTACCTCTATCCTTATGCTGCCCCTGCTTATTATCGAAGCCACTTTGTCTTCCAACCTAACACCTTACTACGTTCTTATTTTATCTATAGTATATTTATTCGTTAATCAGCCCACGCCTATAATTGGTCTAATTCCAGAGTTCCAAAATCGAATCAATTATAAAATTTAAGCTTGCAATAGGTATAAATCGGTGTTCAATTGATTGCTGTCAGCTCTGGGTTTATAAGTGGGCTTTATTCCACCATATACACATATCTGCACAGCTACATGCCCGCGCTCTACGCTAATATCCTTTCATTCGTCATATCATTCGCCATATTTGCAATAATACTTTCGATACTGATAGTCCTATTTGTATACCTGTTCGGCTGGGGCGAAAGGAAGATAATGGGAAGGATGCAATCCAGGCACGGGCCTACATATACAGGTCCGTTCGGCATACTTCAGAACATGGCCGACGTATTGAAGCTCCTCTCGAAAGAGAACATAGTTCCAAACAATGCGGATATGCCAATATTCGGCATGATACTGCCTGTTGTGTACGCGCTATTTGTATTCACCTTCGCATTCATACCTATAACTAGCTCATTTGTAGGCATAAATACGTCAATAGCGCTGATCGCAGTTTTTCTGGTGCTCTCGTTCATGCCGCTCCTGCTGTTCCTAGCAGGGTGGACAAGCGGGAACAAGTTCGGTTCCATAAGCGCGCAAAGGTCTGTCATAATGCTTGTCAGCTACGAAGTCCCCCTGATTCTTGTGATAGCTTCTGTCGCCATAGCTGCCCATGGGTTTTCGTTCATGAGCATAGTTGCATCACAGTCGCACGTATGGTACGCACTTTTGCTGCCAATAGGCTTCGTCCTTTTCTTCATAATAATGCTAGCGGAGCTAGAAAGGCCCCCGTTCGACATAAGGGAGGCGGACAACGAGCTCATAGCAGGCTGGCTTACTGACGTAAGCGCCCCATACTACGGCCTTGCCCTATTTTTAGACTATACTAGGATGTTCGTAGGGACCTTGCTGATTACTATATTGTTCCTCGGAGGCTGGAACGGCCCTATATTGCCGCCGTTCGCGTGGACGATGATAAAAGTAGTAATACTCACAATATTCATAATAATAATAAGGGCAACTACTGTCAGGATGACGATACGCAAGCTGCTCAGGATCGGCTGGCTCTATCTTTTGCCACTGGCAGTAATAAACGTTTTAGCATCGTATATAATATTTGTGTGGTTGGCATGACAATAATTAAGGGAATATATGAAGTAGGTAAGGGATTGCTTAAGAAGCCCTCCACGCTAGAGTATCCTGAGGTTAGGGAAGACCTTGCAGACAATTACAGGGGCATACACAAGCTCGACATGAAAACATGCATAAGCTGCGCCGCATGCGCCAGGATATGCCCGAACCAGACAATAGACATGGTTGACACGGAAACAGACAAGGGCATTAAAAAGATGCCTCAAATAAACCTAGAGCGTTGCCTATTTTGCGCCCTATGTGAGGAAGTCTGTCCTCCTCAGTGCCTCATACTAACCAAGGATTACGATTACGAAGCGTATGACAGGAGGGAATACGTCAAGCGCCCGGAAGACCTGCAATGAGGTTTTGAATGTACGAGATTTGGCTGTTGATAGTCGTTGCATTGATCGCAGTGCTTGAACTGGCAGCGATAGCATTCATATTCATATCAAAAAGCCTGCTGCATTCGGTAATAAGCCTTACCCTCGCGTTCGTGGCTAATTCCGCCATTTTTCTGGCAATGCAGCAACCGTTTCTTGCAATAATACAGCTCTTCATATTCGTCGGTGGCATATCCACCTATGCAATTGTCGGAGTCGCTTCTTCCAGCTTTTCAAAATTTCCCCATACAAACAAAATTGCTTTCATAGGAGTATTCATAATACTGCTGGCTGTGATATCTTATCCTATATTCGGAATGAAAAATACCGGGATGTCTCACAACCCGTTCACCGCCCTGCAGGTAAAAACCGGAATATCTTCATACATGGGCCTTTTCTACTTGATAACAGCGATGCTGTTCGGTATAGCTATAGGTTCAATAATATTGGTAAAATCGCTAGGAAGATTGAAATGATTGAACAGGTATTCATATTTTTGGGTTTTGCAGTGTTCGTTTTAGGCGTAGCTGGAATAGTTTCCAGCAGGAACGTAATTGTAATGCTACTTTCTACAGAGGTCATAATGCTATCGGCATCATTTATGGCCGTAGTATTTTTCAACTTCAACGTCAATGGCAGTATAATTCCTTTGCTGTTCGTCATATGGTCCATAGCAGCAGCAGAAGTCATAATGGTGATTGTGTTTTACAGGTATCTCATAGGCAGCAAGGCGAGCCTTGACATAAAATCGCTTTCGAAACTCAGGGATTGAAATGCTTACATTATTGGTTATATTTCCGCTTTTGGTTGCGTCATTCTTGGCGCTGCTTACATACGGAAGGGAAAAATATACAGGTCCAATAGTCCTAGCGGGAAGCCTGCTCACTTCCTTAATGGTAATATATGCATCATTTAACTCCTATGGCAAAATCCAGGAGCTAGGTTGGTTCGGCATATCGGGCTACACTTTCCATATAACCACGCAATTGCTTCCACTTAACATAATACTTGCGATGTTAATCGGGATAATAACACCTCTTATAATGCTTTATTCGATGGGTTATATCGATTCCAAAATAGAAAGGCCAAGATTCTTCTTCGAGATGGGCGTTTTCGCTTCGGCCATGCTTCTATTCGCAATATCTGGCAACTTCATAACCATGTTTATAGCGTGGGAAATGCTCGGAATAACGAGTTATCTGCTCATAGGCTTCTGGTATCACAAGGAACATGCACCATATGCCGCCAGAAAATCTATATCCACCATAATAATAGGAGATTTCACTATGCTTGCCGCGATGTTGATAATATGGACCTCTTACCATACGTTCAGCTTCTCAGCCATACTGGCAGCCCCATCAACCGTGTACTTGCCGGTGGCAATGTTGCTCGTCTTGGTGGCGTGCTTCACCAAATCCGCGCAGTTTCCATTCCACGAATGGCTTGCAGACGCAATGGAAGGCCCGACACCGGTTTCTGCGTTCCTGCATTCTTCTACAATGGTCAAAGCCGGCGTATTCTTGGTCCTTGTCCTATCACCCCTTTTCTTCAAGGCCGGATTATCCGAACTTATACTTTCGATAGGCATCATATCTGTAATACTAGGAGCCTCTAACGCAATATCATCCCACCATGTAAAGAAGATACTCGCGTATTCCACGATAGAAGATCTCGGCCTTATGTTCGTCGCAATAGGCCTACACGCAATAATAGCTGCAGTACTGTTCTTCATAGTACAGGCATTCTATAAAGCAGTGCTTTTCATGTCAGCAGGCTCAATAATGAGGGCAAACGCCGAGGAAGAGAACATATACAAGATATACGGCTCCTCGAGCAGAAAGTCACTTTACGTACCCATGTTAATAGGCGTCGTCTCAATAGCTGGTGTTTTCCCGCTAAGTGGGTTCTTCGGAAAGGCAGCCATAGATACTGCTGCTTCTTCGAACATTTTGACATACATAATCCTTGTAATAATAGATTTTGCAACAAGCGCTTACATATTCAGGTGGATGTTCATCCACTCGCGCAAGGTGCCGAAGGGCTATGCTGTCAACTACAAGCAAATACCAAGCAGCATGATATATGCAGGAGCAATAACGTCGGCGCTTGTAATACTCGCTGCGTTTGTTTTCTTCTATATAAGCGGATTCCTTTCATATTACGGATATAGTGCTGGGTTGTCGATAAGCTTGTTTGACTCGATAATCGAAACCATAGCTGTTGCCTTGGGCATAGCTGCATCGTATAAGATTTTTGTGCTGGCAAAACCTACGGGGGAGATAAAAACGCGCTTATACTATGCTCTTTTCAATAGTGTACTGGTAAATTCAGCATATGCATACATCGCCAAGGCAATAATGTATTTCGCCGAGGGCATCAATGTTCTCGAGGAGCTCATATACGGGTTTTTCGCTTCAGGTGGCGAAGGGATGGTGGCCATATCGAATAAGCTAAGACTGATAGTTACAGGCGATACGAACAATTATCTGCTGGCCTTTGTTGCCGGAATAATACTCATAATATTACTTTTGTTGGTGTAATGGTGTTCCCGATACTGTTTGTAATGCTTGCCGTCCTCGGCATAGGTGGTCTAGCTTCAGTGCTGTCTGGCAGTTATTCAGGTTCGAAGCGCATTGCGATCATTTTCAGCGGAATAGCTTTGTTGATAGCAGCATACATGGTCTTCGAAGCGCTTTCCGTCTCAGGATTTTTAGGGAGCACCGAATCGATCCCATACATAGGCCAGTTTGGTATATATCTATCATTTACTGCCACTCAATTCGGGGTGGTGCTAGTCCTGCTCGCTTCAATAGTCTCGTTTGCGGCTTCGTTTGCAGTATCAACGAAATTTGAGGATACCAAAAATTTGTATCCGCTCATTTTGCTTTTCGAGTTCTCGGCAATAGGCCTGTTCGTCGCGGCTAACCTATTCCTTTTCTACATATTCTGGGACGTAGGGGTTGTGGCATCATACTTCCTCATAAGCTCCTTTGGCAAGGGCGAGAACAGGCATGCTGCGAACACCTTTCTTATATATTCGATATTTGCTAGCGCCGTGCTGCTTTTCGGCATAATGCTGATTTATTTCTATACTCCAGTGCATTCGTTCGACATAAGCTATATAACGTCCCACAGCCTCGAGATACCCGTAGATATACAGGGCACAATATTCACGCTCTTCTTCATCGCATTCATGGTCAAGATGCCAATATTTCCATTCCACTCATGGATTGCAAACGCATATTCAGAGGCACCTACGCAGGGTTCAATGCTGATATCCGGAGTACTGTCAAAATTCGGCGCATACGGGATGCTATTGCTTTTCACCGTGTTCGCCTTCTCATCAGAGTTCGCAAAATACGCATTCGTGATAGGCACTATATCTGCGTTCTATGCCGCTTTCGTTGTCATGAGGCAAAAGGACCTAAAGAGGATAGCTGCTTATTCCAGCATGCTCGAATCCGGTATAATACTCGTAGGTATATCTGCGCTCAATGTTTTCGGAATCGCGGGTGCATTATACTTGATGCTTGCACATGGACTTGTGATGGCGTTGATGTTCGCCGTAATAGGTGGCATAGAAATTTCATATGGCAGCAGAAACATAACAATCCTTAAGGGCATAGTAAAGGATTCGGTAGGGTCGGCGTATTCTTTTCTCGTGGGCACCTTTGCATCTACCGGAGTGCCTTTAACCGCTGGATTTATTGCAGACGTCCTTATATTCATAGCCGCAATAAAAACCTACGGCTTATATGGTGCAATACCAATATTCAGCATAATGCTGCTCGGTTTTTACATGTATTACGCAATAAACAAATCGTTCCTTTCTACGAAGGAATCATCACAGAGCATAGCCAAGCTACCCAAGCAGATGGTGTTTACATATGCAATAGCAATGACCTCAATATTCATTTTCGGGATATTCCCATATCTCGTGACTTCGCTTTTCGGCATATGAGTGGTATCGATGTTTGAAATCATGAACTTTGCTGTTCCGGTTCTTCTAGTAGCGCTCATAGCCTCTGGCCTTGCTACGGCAATGCACAAAAACAAAAGGTTGTCATTCATATCTAACACCGTTATACTGCTGCTAATTCTAGTATTCGGAATATACTATTCTGCTTTTTCAATCTCGTTCAACTCTGTCTCGCTCTACCATATTTATCCGTTTTCATCCTTCCTATTGGTGCTTTTCTCCCTTGCCCTTCTAGTCGTAAACACTGCAGCCCTGCATCTAGATCAGAAATATACAAAGTTTGGCATAATGTTGCCGATACTTTCTGTAGGCATACTTTCTGTGGGCATGGCAGCCTCGCTGTTGACAATAATAGTTTCCATAGAACTTATGACGGTGCCTACGATACTGTTGATAGCATTCAACGGTAAACAGTTTGCCGAGCCAGCTACCAAACTCTTCCTTATGGCTGCAATATCAATAGCTGTATTAGCATTCGCCATAACGCTAATATTTCCATATGATTCTGGCCTATCGCTCTCCCAGGCCACGTCAAGCAGCATAGGTTCGCAATACTTCCTGATATTGGCACTGGTCCTTCTGGTTGCGTCTCTAAGTACAGAAGCTGCTCTATTCCCGTTTGACCTCTGGATACCTGATGTCTATCAGGGGTCTCCAAACAGCGTGAGCCCGTTGCTGGCCGGGATAAACAAGAAAGTGGCGTTCGTAGCTCTAATAGAAATAACGTTCGTGGTGTTTTCTGGGCAAAAGGCTGAAATATCCCTTATATTCGAAGTACTTGCCATACTTACGATGTTCTTTGGCAACCTTGGCGCAATGGTCCAAACAAACGTAAAGCGCATGCTGGCTTATTCCTCCATATCGCAAGCGGGATACATAATGGTAGGACTAGCCGCATTTTCAACATTCGGCCTGGAAGCGTCGCTTTTTCAGATATTCGCTCATTCATTCATGATAATAGGTGCGTTTGTTCTGGCCGGATTCCTAGCCACAGAAGGGCTCAACAGCATAAACGACTACTCAGGCTTATATGGGAGAAGTGGCTTCCTTGCATTTTCGCTTACTATAATGATGCTGTCCATGGCAGGCATACCTGGGCTAATAGGCTTTGTAGGTAAATTCTTGCTGTTCTCAAGCGCCATAAGCTCTGGATTGATTGCCCTTGCATTCATAGGGATAATAAACAGTTTCCTGTCGATATACTATTACGGAAGGCTGATAAGCAACATCTATTCTGCTAGATCGCACAAGACCATGCACGTACCGAAGGCAATATACCTGCCAATACTGGTCACGGTAATAATAATAATCGCGTTAGGCATATATCCTATGCCTTTGATATATTTGGCGCATTCGGCCGCGTCTTCGCTGTTTTCAATTATTTGACAAGCCTACGCAGGAACAGGCGCTTAAGCATCAGGGTAGGGCTGTCCATATCGCCATACTTCGCAAAAAAACTCTCAGCTCCCAAGGCCTTGGCAACTCCTATGAACCTTTCCATATGTGCTTCGCCTACCTTGGAATAATAACTATGCAGTGCCGCATGCATCTTCAAGTCGGCGCCATAAGACCTTCTCCAGTCTCTGTCATAAAGCGAAAGCTTTCTTCCTTCCTTCAAGTGCAAGTATACACTTTTCGCTGCTACCTTGGCACACGCTATACCAAATATTATACCGCCTCCTGTAGTTGCTTTCGTCTGGCCTGCAGCATCCCCCACCAATATAACATTGCCTTCTGCGGTCTTTGGCCTGTTCGAAACCGGTATTATGCTAGCATGGCCATCCATCAATTCAGCATCGCGTATGGTTCTTTTCACTTCCTCGGTTTTTATGAACGAATCGAATGCCATTATGCTGTGTTTTTTCACATTGTCAGTTATGCCTATGCCAAGCTCCGCTACGGAATCGGAATATGGGGCAACCCAACCGAAGAACCCCGGGGCGTAGCTCTTCGAGAAATATAAATCCACTATGCCCTTATCGCTTATTTCAACATTCCTGTATTCCGCCTTGTACGTAAGAACGAAATTTTCTATTTTTGGAAATGAAAATGCCCTGGCTACGCTCGATACTGCTCCATCAGCACCTACTATTATAGTATTACCGTCGTCAAAATCGCGTATTTGCTCCAAGCCCAGCCTTCTGCCGAGCTTTATATCTGCTCCGGCATCCTTTGCTACCTTATAATTAAGCTCGGCGAGCTTCCCCCTGTCAAGCACATAAGCTTGCACTGTCTTGGTATTCACGTTGAGCGTCTGCCTGCCGAAATGGAGCCTCGCACCATTTAGCGTGTTAACTATGCTGTCCTTATAATCAATGCCACTGAGCTCGAGACCCTTCTTAGAAAGTATTCCTGAAGCCTTTTTGGATCCTTCGGCAACGTCCTTTTTCCCATCATAAACAGTCACATCAAGTCCGTAGCTTGCGAGCTCCTTAGCCATCGCAAGGCCGATTATGCCGGCTCCTACTATAACTACATTTTTCAACAGAAACGCCTCTGTGGTATTTATAGCTTTCTATTTAAACTTATTATTAACTGCGGTGGTTCAACGCCAAACAAGAAAAGCACAAAAAAAAGTGATACGAAGCCTGTGGGCACCCAAACGGGAAGCCTGGAATCTCCTAAAATATCCATATACAATATAGTCGTCAGTGCTGACCTTCATGCTGTGGTGGATCTCTACGCCCTTTCGAAGGAGGTAAAGGCCGTGGATTATGAACCCGAGCAGTTTCCTGGGGCTATATTCAAAATATCGGAATCAAGGACCGTCATACTCTTCAAGAACGGCAAAATGATATGTACTGGAGCAAGGACGGAATCTGAGGTCAAAAGCATACTAGAATACGTTGCCAAGGTAATGTCGAAATACGTTATTTCTCTGAATCCGCCAGAAAAATAATCCGGGCATCACATTTTAGAGACTGCTTTCAACTCCTTATCAAATTCTTTGAAGAAATGCTCCCATGAATAGTTTTTGACTACGTGTTTTCTTCCATTTTTGCCCATGCTTGCGGCAAGATCCTCATTTTTAGATATCTTTAGCATTGCATTGCACATTGAATGCTCGTCGTTGACCAGGTAGCCAGTTTTTCCATCGATTACCGTCTCTCTGGGGCCTCCCTGGTTGAGCGCTATTACAGGCTTTGAGCTCGCCATAGCTTCGAGAGGCACAAGGCCGTAGTCTTCGTTCATTGGTGGATACAACACCGCAGTAGCCTTGGAGTAAGCGTTCCTAAACTCCTCCTCACTCACGTTTGTAATTATTGAAATGTCCTTCCTGCCTTTTACCATATCTGCTATGTGCTCATAATAGTCCTGATAAAAAGCGTCCTTTGAAACTGCCCCCATAAGTATGAGCTTGTATCCCTTTGCCTTCTTGCTGAATTCTTCGAAAGCCCTTATCGCAAATTCCTGGTTCTTGTTAGGCGATATTCTCGATGGGTAGACGAAGTAATGCCCATCCCCATTATTTTTGTACAGCTGATAATCTATTCCGCCTCCAAGAACGCCAGCATCGTTGCGCCCTAGGTATTTTTCTATCCTTCCTTTGGTGTTCTGGCTATTTGCGACTATGCGCTCTATGTTTTTCACTACCTTCCTGTCTATGCGCCTTACTGCCTTTATGCCTAAATAATGTATTGGTTTCTGGTAAAATTTCTTCATCGACATCCTGAACCTGTACATGTCGTAGGCGTCACGCAGTGGAGTATGGCAATACCAGAGAACGCGCTTGTTCTTGTTCCTTATCCAATGGCTTGGCGCTATGTGCGCGTTTATCACATCATAGTCCTCATCCACGCTCATGTTATAGAAGCCGAGCCCATACTTCAAGCCCTGAAAAACCCTGCCATAAGCCGGGAATCCGGTGGCGTTTCCTCCTATAACTTCAACATCGAGCTTTTCGTATTCCGGAAATGTTCCTTTCGGATCGTATTCCGCAGTAATTATCTTAGCACGGTAATGCTGGGCTATTTTTAGCACTACCTTCTCCGCACCTCCTTTTAGCGTGAGGTTTGCTTGAGCTATGAGCACCTTCAATCCGATCACTATATAATAAATTTTAGTTATCAATTAAATAACGTGCGGAGCAATAGGGATAAATTAATAAATGTAAAAAATAAAGAATAAGGAATCTCTAAGGCTGTTTTTATGGATCTGGGAGAAGGTATCAGGAAGGCAATGGCGAAGCTGTCGCGAGCTACCATAATAGATGCGAAGACAATAAAAGAGTTCAACAAGGAGCTGCAAAAAACCCTGATAAGCAGCGACGTGGATGTCTCGCTAGTATTGAAGCTCACGAATAGCATAGAGCAGAAAGCGCTAAAGTCCAATCCGCCTCCTGGAGTAAGCCCGCATGATTACATAACTGACATAGTATACAACGAGCTTGTCTCGTTCATGGGCAAGACATATGAGCCGGAAATGAAGCCGCGCAGGATATTGCTGATGGGCCTTTACGGCTCCGGAAAGACAACTACAGCGGCCAAACTGGCAAAATATTACCAGGACAGGGGCCTGAGTGCCGGCCTGATATGCTGCGACGTGACAAGGCCATCTGCCTATGAGCAGCTCGAGACCCTTTCTTCCCAAGCAAACGTGTCTTTCTTCGGGATTAAAGGAGAGAGCAACGCTCGGAAAATAGTCAAGCATGGCCTCGAAGCGCTTAAGGGCAAGCAGGTAATAATCTGCGACACCAGTGGCAGGAACGCAATAAATGAAGAATTAATAAAGGAGCTCAAGGAGATAAACGATGAATTTAAGCCAGATGATTCGTTGTTGGTGCTCAGCGCAGACATAGGCCAGATTGCAGGACACCTTGCAAGCGAATTCGGTTCTGCAGTCGGCATAACTGGCTTAATAATAACAAAAATGGACGGTTCAGGAAAGGGAGGCGGCGCACTCAGCGCAGCCAATGCTGCTAACGCCAAAGTCATGTTCATAGGTACCGGTGAGAAATTATCCGAAATAGAGCCGTACAACTCGGAAAGGTTCATAGGCTCGCTGCTTGGGATGCCAGACATAGCTAACCTGCTCGAAAAGGTGCAGAACGCAATAAAAGCTGAGAACATAAGCACTGAGGATGTGGAAATGCAAAAGCTCAATTTTGAGAGCTTCTACGCGCAGCTCAAAGCCTTGAACAGGATGGGGCCGCTTAAAAGCGTTTTCGGCATGCTTGGCGCTTCGGAAATGCCCAAGGACGTGATAGAAAAGGGCGAGGAGAAGCTAGGCAAATATAAGGTGATAATATCCTCTATGACTAAGGAAGAACGCCTTGATGAGCATATACTGCACCAAGACGGTCGAATAAGAAGAATAGCCTTGGGAAGCGGGACTTCCGAGAAAGATGTGAGGGAATTACTTTCCGACTTTGCAAAAATGAAGAAATCGTTTAACATGCTGAAAAACGACAGAAACATGAAGAGATTTATGTCGAGGTTTTCAGGCTGATAAAAACATAAAAAAAGAAAAAAAGAAAAAGAGCAATTGGTAACAACCTTATCTCTTTTTCTTTGAAGACTTTGACTTCGACTTAGACTTCTTTGTGCTTTTCTTTGAAGTCTTCTTTTTTGCTGCCTTTGCCATTTTTCTCACTTTTAACTTATGCATACTACAAAAGTAATCTATAAAAAATATACCAAATAAAATAAACTATAAAATGAATTAAATTTTATCCAAATATATATTGATTTATCAAAGTAAATTAATTTTACAAGTGTAATAATGGACAAGAAGGAGATCTTAAGTCAAAGGCTCGAAGAGCTGGAAGAGGAACTTTCGAAGACAAAGGACAACAAGGCTACAAACAAACATCTAGCAAAGCTGCGTTCGAAAGTGGCCGAAGCGCGTCGCGACCTCATAGAAGCGGGAAAACGCCAGCATGGCAAGGGTTTTTTCATAAAAAAGACTGGAGATTCTACGATATCACTTCTCGGATTTCCAAGCGCTGGCAAATCATCGCTTCTTAACATGCTTACAAATTCCAAGTCTAAAACAGCTGCGTATGCTTTCACGACGACTACTATAATACCTGGAACGATGATATACAACGGGGCGCACATACAGGTGCTTGACATGCCTGGCATAATAGAAGATGCGCACCTCGGCAAGGGAGGCGGAAAGGCAGTAATAGCCCAAATGCGCGTTTCCGATCTGGTCGTTTTCGTAATAGACGCTACAAATGCATGGCAACTCGATGCCCTAATGTCTGAGCTCAAGAATCTAAACATTCACATAAACGAGGAAAAGCCACGCGTTTCAATAATAAAGAAGAATGATGCCAATGGTATAATGCTGGAAGTAAACAAATCCGGGTTGCTGGAGGAAGACATAAAGGCTATACTAAACGCCTTCGGCATATTCAAAGCAGTAGTTAAGATCTGGAATAAAGTAAATGAAGACGATTTGATAGCAATAATCTCGGAAAAGGCATATTATATGAAGGGTATAATAGCCCTAAACAAGGTGGACCTTCTGGGCCAAAACAAAAACATCATATTAGATATTTCGAAGCGGTATCCGATGCCTGTTTTCCCTATCAGTGCGACCACGGGTCAAGGCATAAACGAGCTGAGGGCTGGGATATATGAAAACCTCGGCATAATGAGAATATTCCTTAAGCCTAAAATTGGAGGGAATTCGGAACCTGTGATAATAAGTAAGAACGCTACGGTTGGAGAGCTTGCAAGCAAAATACACACATCAATAGTCGATGAGCTCAAATGCGCGTTTGTAGATGGGCCTAGCGTTAAATTCAGGAACCAGCGCGTTGGCATAAAACATGTTCTTAAGGACAAGGATACAGTCACGTTCATAAAAGAAAGGTAAAACATATTTCATTCCCACGGATAAAAATATATGCTTATAACTCGATATATCTGCGGAGGTAAAAATGGCGATAAAATATTGGGAATTCGAGGATGCGCCCTTCAAGGAGAAGGTCAAAAGTCCCAAGGTCGCGGACATAGCAAGGATATTTTTTGAAAACGAAACTGAGGCATACAGATTCGCCATGCTCTTGAGTATGGCAAAGAAGGGCGGGCTAAGGCTCAAGGATGTGCCTGATGTGATACCAATTGCCACGGCAAAAAGGTATCTTGATTATGCAGTTAGGTTGGGGTTGTTGAAGCATGAAAATTCGGTATACGAGCTGACCGACAGGTATTCGAAGCCGCTCAGGAACATAGCTTCGTACATAAAAGCGTGGATGGAAACGCAATCAGAGGAGGACCTTTCGTTAGAATTCGTAAACGCAAAACGGGCCAAACAAGGAAAGAGAGGAGGTAGAAGCCCAAAAGAAAGCGCGGATTCGGGCCCGGCGGGAATTTCATAACATTAGCAAGATACTAAATCCCATTTTGAACCCGCGACCATCAGCTTAGAAGGCTGCTGCTCTGTCCAAGCTGAGCTACGGGCCCTTAAATCCGTCGAATTAGATTGTGCACGCCAATATTAAAGAACCTTTTTGTATTGTCCGCGACCGCAACGGCACAACTCTCGAAATCCATACCCTTAGCTTTGGCTATCAGCATTATGGATTTGTCGATGTCATAGACATGCATTCCGGCTGTCGGTGAATCGGTCTCTGCCATTATATTGGATATTGGTATTGATTCTATCGCGTTAGTCCTCTTTGTAGAATGCATTGGCGGTACTGAGATCATAAAGCCCATCTTCGCCACCCTTTCGGCCTGTACGCTATCTCCCTCGAAAAAGTGTATATGGGCCCTTTTTATTCCAGATGAGCCAAGGATATCTAATACATCATCTAGAGCGTCCCTGGAATGGACGCTCGCCGGCTTATCTAGCGCTATGGCAAGGTTTATGAATTTTTTGAACACCTCTTTCTGCCTATCCTTATCCTTTTCACTGCTCGCAAATTTGTAATCAAGACCTATTTCGCCGATGGCAGATATATTCTTTGCATTGGCCTTTATCAGGTTTATGTTGTAATCGATCTCTTCGTTCGTCATCTTCAAAGCGTTTTCAGGGTGAACTCCAGCAGCCGCAAACACTCCAGAGCGCCAATGCTCACCTATTACTGACATATTGGACTTAGTGTCAACGCCATTGACCACAAGAGCCGTAACACCGCGCCCATTTGCAATATCTAATTCCTCATCGCTAAGAAAATCAGGATGGCAATGTGCATCTATGAATTCCAGTTTCTGCTTGTGCTTAAAATCTTCCTTTTTAGCGCTGAGCTGGGCCAATGCCATAGAGATACCTTCAAGTAAAAACATATTATAAAAGATTATATATTTCTTATTTTAAAATATATTAATATGGTTTTTGTAATGAAGTCAAAAACATATGCCAGAAAGCCAAAAGCGAGGGCAGCCTACTCAAATCAGTCAATCGCAGAACTTTCAAGGCAGAAAAATTACTATAAGTGGAGCACAATAGTACTTTTGGTTGTGGTAATTATACTTGCGTTTGCAATGGTAAATCCTCTAAAACCTGCGAATGAGCATTTTGGCACAAGGCTTACGAATATAGACATGCCGTTCAGTTCGCAATACCTGTCAATAATAAACAATGCTCCAAACTCCTACTTCAATACCGCTGCTTTAAAGCTACTCAACGGCTCGCTAAGTGATGAGATAATAGACACGCCTCCTACAACTAAATTAAACAATACCTTTGTTGTAAACGGAAAGCCTAGCGTGATATATATAGGTGCAATATCATGTGTATTCTGCGGCGAGAACAGGTGGGCAATGGCATTGGCTCTATCGCGTTTCGGCAACTTTTCAAAGCTTTACGAGGGCTATAGCAGCTTTGGCGATCATGATGTTCCTACAATCTACTGGAATATTGACAATTATACAACGCCTGAAGGCGTTGGCTTTGGAAATTATTACAACAGCAATTACATAAACTTCATATCAGCCGATTACGAATCTCCCATAATCGACGGTTTTGAGGTTCAGCAAATATCCTATTTTGTGAGCCAAGCCCCGAATGATACGTACAAGCAGGCAATGTCGTTAATGAATTCTACTAACGATTTTCAAGGCACCCCATTTACTCTTTGGGGCAAAATTCTCGTTCCAGGAGCAACAGGAATAGTTTTTGGGAACACTACCCCAGATACAGCAACGCTTCCCCTAACCAATGAAACACACGCCCAGGTATTGTCCCAACTCAAGAATTTCAATGACCAGTTCGCCTGGGGAGAGTACGCTGCCGCTGATGTCTATATAGCTTATCTATGCCCTTCACTAAATAACACTCCGTCAGTTTGCCAGTTGCAGGGAATAAAGGATCTCGAGGCAAAAATGGGTGTTTGAATGAGTGTTTATGGAATGTTTAGATCCCTATACATAAAGAAGCCGAAATATATTGCGTTGAACTTAGCAGCTTTCCTCGCATACTATTTTGTAATGAATGGGATAGTTCTTTTTGACAACAAGATTATTCTTTTTAACAATATCATTTCAGAATATCTATTTTATTTAATAGCTATTACTTCTTCTGTTCTTGTGACTTTGGCCATATACTCTATTTTCAATACGCGTAATAACAACGCAAAGCTTTCGGCTCCGGTTTCCGGGAGTGTTATAGCACTTGCGGGCAGTTTTGCAGTAAGCTGTGGTTGCAGCTTCTCTGCGCTTTCATATCTTGCGGTAATAGGTTTGAGTGCAAGCTCTATAATAAGCCTAGACACAACAATAGCAAACTATGAGACGCCTATAATGCTTGCCGCACTCATACTAAACCTTGCATTGTTAGGATACTATGCAAACAAGCTTTCAAAACCCATGTGCAACATAAAGCAGCATAAGAAATCAAGAAAGAATAAAAAGAGAGTAATATGAAATGGCAGCTAAAAGCCGAATCAATAGCGAAAAACGAAAGAAGCAACAGGCCCATGTGGAAAAATCTTCATCAGATATAAATGTAATTAAAAAACAAAGAAAAACCAATATCAACAAAAGCACACGCGACAAACGAATACGTTTGTCGGTAAAAAAATCACAAAAAACAAAAAAAAGGAAGTTGCCTGTTAAAAAAAGAGAAGCCAAAACACTAGCAGTAAACTACCAGCCCGAACCGCCTGACTCGTACAACCACGCTATTATAAGGGACCTGCTGTCCCAGCATGTCGCAAATGAAACCAACCCAGTTTCTGCAGAAGCTATAATTTTTTCCAAGATTATAATGCATCTTAGCATGCCACCTAACGAACAATATAAATCAGGGTTCAGGCTGGGAAAGCTATATTACAACCAAGCAGTTATCTCAAGGCCCAAATGGTATGAAGATTTGATTCCAGAGCTCACAAAGCTTTTTCAGAAGCTAGGCTATATGGCAAAATACCAGATATCAGGATCGAGAAATCCATCAATAATTTTAAAATCCTCAGCGAACGCGAATCTTGGCCTCAAAATGCATTCTTTCGAGGCAGGCATAATGTCCGGTTTCCTGAGCGGCGCGAAGAATGCCTACATGGCCATGTACGAAAGCGAATGCGCATGCGACGGTGCAGACGAATGTATATTCGAGCTTGGCCGAAAAGAGGGAACAAGCACGGACAAAAACTCCCTTATTAGAAATTTTGCAAGGCATCTTGCAACTTCGCACACCAAAAATGGGGAGCACCGGGACTTTTCGCTGCTCTACAACGCGATGCTTCTTTCTACCGTAAAGCATGTAAGAGGTACAATGCCCGAAATGCACAAGCTCGGCGAATACTCAAGCAAGGAATTCGGCTTAGATAAATATAATCTGGGAAATTCAATGCGCATGATTTCAGAAATAATGCGCTCGGTCTCTGCGTCCAGCTCATTCGAATCCAAAGGCCATGAGATAAAATTAACCTTTGATTCACTGAATTCGGATTCACGCTACATGGATTCGTTAAGCCAGTTCGCATCAGGGCTGACTAACGGTGCGGCTAAAATATCAGTAAACCTTTCAGATACCGGGCTTTCTTATGCTCTGGGGATAAGCTTTGACGCAAAGCTTTTAAAACTGAAGAATAAATAACCTAAAATGCTGGTGCTTATTTAGAAACCGGCTAAACCTAAGGTATAACTAAAGCATCGCACCAGATTTAAATCACGGCAATCGCGAAACTCAATAACGGAGGTAATAATGGCACTAGAATTCATGGACAAGATAGCCCCGTACATACCAACGATAAGGAGTCCTAAAAAGCCACTGTCGCTAAGGGAAAAGATGTATTGGACGGCTGGCATAATGGCTATCTACTTCATACTTTACAACGCATACGCCATAGGCGTCAGCCCAACGGCAGTTTCTCAGCCTGTGTTGCAGCTCATAAGCATAATATTTGCCGCAAAGATAGGCAGCCTGATAACTGTCGGAATAGGTCCGATAGTGCTTTCCAGCATAATATTGCAATTGCTTAATGGTTCCGGATTGCTGAAAATGGACATGAATGACACGACCCAGAAGTCAAGGTTCCAGGCCATGCAGAAACTTGCTGCAATGTCAATAGCAATAATAGAATCAGCGGTTTTCGTGATAAGCGGGTACGTCCCGGTGATCAGCTCCGCACAGATAGGCATAGTCATACTGCAGCTTGCAATAGGTGCCATAATAATCATATTCCTTGACGAGATAATGACCAAGTATGGGATAACCTCTGGTATAAATATGTTCATAGCTGGAGGAGTATCATTCGCCATAGTGGCAGGAACGATAAAAATACTTATACCAGAAGCTATAGCCGCAATACAGGCTGGTGGCGCAGCCGCGCTTTCTAATGCAATAATGGCTTTTGGCCCGCTGTTCTTCGCCATAATAATATTCCTGATAAGCATATATGCATACGGAATGAAGATAGAGCTGCCACTCAGCTTCGAACAGCTTAGGGGTGTAGGTGGAAGGCTACCTATACCGTTCCTATATGTTAGCGTGCTTCCTGTCATACTAGCTACTGCTCTAGAAGAGAGTTTAAGCGTCTGGTTCAAGCCATTGCTCTACAACGTGGGCGGTTCGCTCGGCAATATAGCCAAATTCATAGGGTTGTACCAGAACATTGGAGGCACTGTGACGCTAAATGGAGGGCTCTTGTATCTCATTTCCCCTGATTTCCCGCTTCCTTATGCAGCACCGTACGGCATAGGTAACTATGCCACCTATTTCACATATCTGGCAACGCATACGACCCAGCTGTTCATGCCATGGGGCGGTTTCGTGCTAGTCCCTGAATGGATACACATGATAATATATGTGCTTGTTTTCGTAGTGCTTTGCGTGATATTTGGAAAGTTCTGGGTCGAGATGACAGGCCAATCCCCGAAGAACATGGCTCAGCAGCTCGGAGACATGGGCTGGCAGATACCTGGGTTCAGGCGTGACCCAAGGATAGTCGAGAACGTGCTCAACAAATACATACCTACTATAACCGTACTCGGCAGCATATTCGTAGGGCTGCTCGCAGCGGTAGCGAACCTAACCGGAGCCATAGGAACAGGCATAGGGATACTGCTTACCGTTGGCATAATATACATGCTGTACCAACAGCTCGAACAGGAGAGCCTTTTCGAGACGTATCCGATGCTGGACAAGCTAACGAAATAGATTGCATAATAAGTGTAAAATAAAGTTTGCCGGATTTTATCCGGCATAAAGAAAAAGGTTTTCCGCAAGAATGGAGAGCTCAAAGCTCTCCTACTCTGCGTTTCTGTGCTCTTTTCAAGCGCTTGCGCCTTTTCTTCTTCCATTTCCAGCGCATTCGCCCTTTCTTCTTCCATTTTCTAGGGATGCTTCCCAAAATAACACCTTTGAACATTGCCGCTACTAAGCTGCATCGGCGTATAGTATTTATCCATCATCCTTTAAATAAGTTCTGTATTCATATATACTGTCTCAATAATCGGTACGGTGTTGCAACGCACAAAGGCATAATCGCATACATAGCAATAATACTCGTTATAATAGCTCTTTGGTATTTCACCGTCGGCTTCAAACTACCGACAAGGATAACAAGCACTTCCACGCTTTCAAGCACAATAACACCAAACACCTCATCCAATGTAACTCCGAATAAGACTACTACGGCATCGACCACGATATATTATCTGAGCAACTGCGCCGATTTAGGTATATTCAATTCAACAAGCAACACAGTAACAACCAATTACTGCTCATGGCATGGGGGCACAATAGGCATATGGGTCGCTTCCGGAAGCACAAAAAGCATAAACTACTCAATAAAAGGGATAAACAACATAACTTACCTTAAAGGCTCATCATCATATTCGTGCGTTACGTTCCTGCAGAACATAACACTGCCGGCACAGATATACAATGTGACGCTGAAGACAGGCCAGCCTGGCGGCACGTGCAGCAACAAGTACGCATTTATAAAGCTCAACACCACTACAACTGCACCATCAAACGTAATCTACCCTGAAGTATACAACGGCAATTTTAGTACAGGAGCATACAACGGCTGGTCCTTGAATGGCACTGGATTCGGCACTGCACCTTTGAGCGTGGCTAAAGCCGACAGCGAAGGCTGCTACCTAACTGCTCCATGGGCAGGTTACAACGGCAGCTATTTTGCGACAACGTTCAACTGCGGGCTGAGCAATGCCCCAGGCAATCTGACATCTAGCCAATTCATCGTATCGGAACCATTCCTAAATTTCAAGATAATAAGCCCGGAAGACGCCAACATATATGTCGAAATACTGCGCAACGGCTCTCCTGCTGAGATAGCGCATTATAATACATACAACATATCAAAATTCGGCGCAACCGCACCGTACACATTCAGAAATGCAAGCATACCTCTAATATCGTTATCTGGCGATGTTGTGCAAATAAGGGTTGTGGCCAGAAGCCTCAAACACCACAACTACGTCGCGGTTACAGGTTTCCAAATGTCACCACTTCCGTCACAGACTCCTGGCATACTAATAAACCTGACGTCAACCTAATTTTCTGCGCGAAACAATAAATAACTGCAAGCGTAATCATAATCATGCAAAGCATAAGCGTGCTTCCCCTGCATGGCGGACGGGCCCCAAAATGGCTGTTTCCGAGAATGGTCAAGCTATCGAAGCTGATAAGCGACGTCATAATACGCGAGTACGGAGAATCCGAATTTGTATCTAGGCTATCGAACCCTTACTGGTTCCAGGCGCTTTCCTGCGCGATAGGGTACGACTGGCACAGCAGCGGTACTACTACCGTGACAATGGGAGCGCTAAAAGAAGCGTTAAACAACAATTCAGGAATTTTTATAGCTGGGGGCAAGGGCAAGCAGGGAACGACCACACCAGAGCAGATAGTTAAGGGTCTCAGATACTTTTCAATGGATTCCAAGGCCGATGAATACATACACCTGAGCAGGATAGCCGCGAAGATAGATTCCGCACTGGTATATGATGATATAGGGATATACCAACACACTTTTGTATTTTCGGACAAGGGCGACTGGTGCGTAGTCCAGCAGGCTATGCAAAACTCCACAAGCAAAGCCATAAGATTCCAGATAGATTCAAGGAAAATAGACCGTTCTGACATCACTAAAGAGACAAACAGTGCAGTAGGTTCTTCAATCAGTTCCCAAACGCTGGATCTGACATTCAAGGATAACACTGATATAAAAAAGGACAGCGTTTCAGCCATCAGCGAGGATATAAACAGCATACTCGGTTTTGAAAGAAAAGTATACAAGCTTCCGTCGCGCCACGAAATACTTGAAAATATAGACCTTTCAAAGCGCGCACGCGATACTCTAAAATATGCCAACGAAATGCAGCCGGAGAATTACGAGGAGCTTCTGTCAATAAAAGGGATGGGAAGAAAAACCCTGAAATCGCTTGCACTTATCTCTTCCCTGATATATGATAAAGAGATATCATACAGGGACCCGGTGATGTATTCCTACAACGTTGGAGGAAAGGACGGGATACCATATCCCATAAACCTTAAGGAATACGATGACGTTATAGTTAAGATGAAAGAAGTCGTAAAAGCCTCAGAAATGAATAGCAGCGAATCCGCTGGATCTCTGTCCAGGCTTTCAGCAGATCTGGCTAGGCAGTATCGCCTTGCAGATCTGAAATGACGCGTCATGCGGCTTGTTCGTCGTCCTTTTTGCCTAGGAACTTTTTGCCGACTTCGGCACGTGTCTCCATGCTCTTGCTCAGCGAATCTATCTCATCGGGCTTCATCACGTGCTCAAGTATGTACTTCGAGTACGTTACCGATATCTGAGAAAGCTCAAGGATCAGGCTCTGCAGTTCTGCCGTGCTGAACCTCATCTCCTTTTCAGGTCTCAATACTTCAACGCCTGCAGGCGCGTAGTTGAAGGCAACGCCTATCAGCGGAAAGAAGCTCTCGAACAGGACCGTGACCATGGCGCTGGTGGTATATACATCATCCCTTTTGAGTGGTTCTTCTATGCTGCCATAGCAGTAGACTACGCCCTTTTCCTTCATCAGCCTTTCGTTTATCAAATCTGCCATCAGCGGCTGCAGCTTATCCTTATCCTTGTGCTGCATGTCAAAATAAAATTTCACGAGAACGCCGCCTTTCGCTATCTTCTCGTCGGTAAGCTTTTCAACTTCTGATTTTCCCATGCCAATTACCTTCGAATAATATACTCTATCCTAAAAATTTATAAATTACTTGGAAATTTTTGTTATTGCCTCATCTATTGATATTTCCAATTCCTCTCCGGTGTCCATATCCCTAAGTTTTACCTTGCCGCTCTCCTGCTCCTTCGGCCCTACAACTATAGAATATGGTATGCCTAGAGAAGAGGCATACGATAACTGATTCGATATATTCCTGCTAGCCTGATTGAGGTCTACATCTATGCCTGCGCTCCTCAATTTCATTGTAACATCAAGTGCGTAATTGTAATTCTGCTCCTTTATATAGGCGATGAACACTTTAGAATATGTGCGCTTTTTGCTTTCACTGAACCTTATTACATCAAGCACCCTGTCAATCCCTATGCTAAAGCCCACACCCGGAAGCTTTATATCGCTGAATTTAGAGACGAGATTGTCATAGCGGCCACCTGAACATATTGAAGTGCTGCCACCAACGCCAGTGTTGTCAAAGGTTTCCATAACTATTCCTGTATAATAATCAATGCCCCTAACTATAGATGGGTCTATCACATACCTGCCCTTTATCCCATATCTTTGCAAAAGCTCAAGCGTGCCAGATATTTCATCGCAAGCATCCTGCCTTCCAGCCATCGCGTTTATCGACTCTATTCTTTCATCGTTAGTTCCAGAAATCCTGACGAATGCGCCTATCTGGTCTATTGCATCGTCCTTGATTCCCATAGAGGAAAGCTCTTTTGCAACTCCATCATCGCCAATCTTGTCGGCCTTGTCCATTACCCTCATTACCTTCTGTGCCTGTTCCTTCAACCCTATCCTTTCCATAAAGATGTCCACGACCTGCCTGCTGTTGAGCTTTATCGTATAATCCAACCCTAGCGCATCCATAGCCTTGCAGACAGCGGCTATCGCTTCAGCGTTCGCCTTTATTGGGTCGCCTCCGAGTATATCAACGTCAGCCTGGGCAAACTCCCTGAGCCTCATCCTTTGCGGCTCGTCCATGCGCCAGACCGTGCCTATCGCATATCTCTTGAACGGCAGGGGCATGCTGTTGTGCATGCTTATGTACCTTGCCAATCCTACGGTGTGGTCGTATCTGAGCCCGTTGTTCTGGTCCTTGAGCTCAAATATCAGCTTGTTCTCTTCGCCTATGACTTCCTTGGCCTTGAGCACGTCCAGGCTCTCCATATAAGGCGTGTATATTGGAAGGAAGCCGAAGCTCCTGTATATGCGCTCAACTTTCTCCATAACTTCATTTCTGGCTATGGCCTCGTTCGGCATGAGGTCCCTTACTCCCCTTGGAAACGGTATTTCTCCCATAAAATACACTGATGAATGCAGCCGCACGGCCGATACTGATATTCAGAAGAAAAAGAATAAAAAGAGACCCTGCAATCACAGGTTCTTCTCTATCCACTTCTTTAGTACCTCTTTAGGCACTGCGCCGACGCTCTGAGCCTTTACTTGTCCATTTACTATCAGCAGCGTTGTAGGTATACTCATTACTCCGTAGTTTGCCGCTATGCTCTCGTTTTCGTCAGCGTCGACCTTTACAAACTTTATCTTTCCATCATATTCGTTGGAAACCTCTTCCACTATAGGGGAATACATCCTGCAGGGACCGCACCAAGTTGCCCATATATCAACGAGCACAGGTATTTTTGATTTAAGCACTTCATCTCCAAAGTTTTTCTCATTTACTTCCTTAACACTCACTCTATCACCATTTTCATATATATTCTTTTTTATATGTTATTTAAGCCTATCGCAATATGCTTGTTATCAAAATAAACAAACATCACCAATCCCTGCTCTGTGTAGCACTTCCACTATCCACGACTGCGTCATGTTTTTATATGTTAAACTGCAATAAGTCTAACAGTGATGAGCTAAGCGCACTGAGCAATTGCTGTGATGTGGATCTTGAGTGCTGATTGTGTGGTTGAATGGGAATACCGATTGCTGCTGTAAAAAAACTGGTAATGGGCAAATACGGGATAAAGATAGACGACGAAGCTGCTGCATCAATGGCTAAAATGTTGGATGAAAAAGCCTCAGAAATAGCTAAGTACGCTGTAGAGCACGCCAAGTCGAGCAATAGCGGCAGGGTAACCGCAGAAGATATTGAGGCATACAAACTCAATTCCGGTAATTAGATGACTTCTGGGAATATATCCGAAAGCCCGGAACACTCGATAAAGCTCGAATATGAGCTTGGTGGCAAGCTTCTCCAAGCACTGTGGGAGCCTAAGGATGGCGGCTATACCCTTCAGACTATATTTGACAAAGATGGCGGTATCCTTGACCAGAAGCTCATAAACCTGCAAGGCCACGACCAGAAGGAAGTAGTGGAAGCCTTCATGGATTCCAATGATATAGAGCCAAAGGAGAGCGTTTATGAGCCTGTAGCGCTCCACAAAGAATGCCCCTCGTGCCATCGCAGGACGCTGGTAAGGCGTTCTTATATAGAAAAAAAACCATCAAAAATCCCAATAATGCCCATGTATGAATGCACAAACTGCGGGTCAAAGGCCTACTATCTTACGGACTGGTATCTGAAGAAACTGGTAGTCTCAAACAAGGAGCTCTTCGAAGGTGTGGACATCAAGGAATTCGAGACTGATGAGCAAAAGTTTATAAATGAGCTTAAAGCCTATATAATAAGGATATTCGCATCCAAGCACGTACTAAACATAAAATAGGTTTTGAAATGGTATTACTCTCAGACATGTATGGAAAGCAGATAATAAGCAACGAAGGCAAGAGGATCGGGACGGTCGAGGATCTTATAATAAATTTTGAGGAGGGAAAAATAGCTAGCATGCTCACAGTCAAGATAGACAGCCTTATAAGAAGCGAACACACGGCACAGCTGCTCAAGAAAAACAGCGTAAGCTACGACAGGGTAAAGAACGTATCTGAAACCGTCATAGTCGGAGCTTCTGAAGCAAAGCGCTGAGCTTGATAAAAAGCGAAGTCTCAATCCGTTGAGACTTCCCTGGGTATGCTCGGCCTTTTCTTTATAAGCCTTCTTCCTCCGCAGTAGGGGCATCTTACAAAACCCTCTATCTGCTCGATTTCCCTATTGCAGCTCATGCAAACGTAACTCATTTTTTGACACCTTCGAATATAAACATTAAGATATTTTTATTATTTATTGCTTTCCTTGCCCTGTTTGCTGTTGGCCTTGAGCCATTTTACGAAATCGCTGTGTAGCGCCGACTTGCTGGTGTCTATGACCCTTATTTTCATGCTGCCATTGTAATGCTCGTCGTTGAGCACCAGCACCTCCTCATAATCCTTCATCTCGGCGTAATGCACTTCCATCCAGTGTATTCTGCCGTTAAGATAATCATCGAGCACGCGCTTGTTCATTGGGACTGATGAAAAGCTGAACACCAGCCCGTTGCACCAGTATAGCGGCATAGTCCCTGCTGGTGTTATCCTTTCCCTCATGAGGTCGTCCATGCCTACCTTTACAACTTCGTGCACCACGAGCTCGTTAACAGGCGAAAAGCTTATCTTTACCATCGAAATTATCTCTTGTTATTCTTGCTTATCAAATCTACTTGCCTTCTTGCGACTTCTCCAGCAGCAGTGGTCATTGTATATGCACCTCCGGCATACGTGGCTCCGCAGTGCCTGCACCTCCATATGCTCGTGCTTATCCTCTTTACGGCTACATGGCCGCATTCTTCGCACTTATACAGGCCGACTTTCTGTGCCTTGACTGCCTTCTGTCTTTTCCTTATACTAGCTCCATACCTTATATTAGGGCTTGCCATAATATCATCTTTTTGCCTTTTCGATGTGCTTTGCGAGCTCCTTGTGCTTGTCTATGGCCACATCTACCAGTTCTTCAATCTCTTTTAGTGTGAAACTTCCTTTCAATCCCTTCTGCATCGCCCTTACGACAGTGCCGTCAGTAGCAATCGTGAGCCTTGCATCCATCGCAGACTCTTCTGCGCCATCTGGATCTATAATTATCGCTCCGCCTATCTTGGCGAAGGTGCACGATGCCACTATGTTGTTGACGTTTATTGGCGTGTTCCTTTCCTTGTAATCCGCCACACCATCCTTATAAGATGGCAGCCTGGAGTTCGCTATCGCGGCCATCGCGGCTAGCGTGCTGGCATCGAACAGGTTTCCATCGTAATTGAGAACATATACGTCAACGTAAACAGTCCATGCCTTTCCCTCTTCCAAAAACAGGTCTTCCAGCTTTATGCAGTTTCCCGCCCTTATTCCTCTGTCAACTACCCTTGCGAGCTCTATCGCTTCCGGGCTCGGCGGCCCAGACTCGTACTCTGCCGCTGCCAAAGGCAGAAGCTCAGCAGAAACTACTATATTCCCCTGATCTGGCGTATCCGAATGTACATCGTCCACCACTATCTTTGCGCCAGCTAACACTCTTGTGTTGCCTATATCGACTTGTGCAGAACCTTCGGCGTGGTCTATTATACCTGTCTTTATATCTATGCTCCTATAATCCATGGCCCCGCGCTTGTCCTCGCGCTCTCCCTTGGCTATCATTTCCCTTATATAATCGCTCTTTATAATCTCTATTGCGCCCGTAAAATCACCTGTTTTCATATATGGCTTTTAATGCATCCCTCTGGGCTTTTGATATTGTCTTGCCAGCTTCTATCACCATACTCATGGCCTTCTTAAGCTGGTCCTTATCCAGCCCTCCATCCATCTGGAGCAGCAACACCTCGTTGCTTTTTGGAGATATCGCCATCGGCATGTCTGCGTCAGAGTAATTGTCCTCTATCATATTGACGTCAAGGACTACGTGCTCACCTATTCTTCCAGCGCTGACTGCATAGACTAAATCCCTCATCTTTATGCCTGCATTTGCCAGTGCCACTGCGGCAGCTGTTATCCCTGCCGCTCTAGTGCCTCCGTCGCTTTGCAGAATCTCTATGAAGATGTCTATCTCGCTTCCAGGGAATTCGTTAAGAAATATTACGTTCTCGAATACTTCTTTCGTGACTTTGGATATTTCCGTGGCTCTCCTATTGGGGCCGGTTCTTCCGTGCTCTCCCAATCCTGAGAAAGGAGCCATGGAGTACCTGCATTTGACGACAGCTTTCGTAGAGTCTGCCGTGTGTCTTGGCATAGCCTCTTTCGGCCCGTATACAGCAGCAAGCACCCTGTTGTTGCCCCATTCGAGATATGCCGAACCCTGTGCGTTCTTGAGCACATTAGCCTCTATCTTCAAGGGCCTTAGCTCGTCGAAATCCCTGCCATCGAGCCTTTTGCCATTTACTATAAGCTCTGGTTTGTTTAACGAAGAAGCCATGAAATCACTTCAAAATCAAAAATTGCGAAAATCTGCATATTTCTTTTAACGTAATAATATAATAAGCTTTTTAGCGGTTTTCCGCTGGCGCTTCAGCTTCCAGCATCGCCTTGATCCTTTCTGTAAGCCCACTGGTATGGGCCTCCCTTTCAACGGTCCTTATGGCCTTTATAGCTAGCTCGGTGTTGCCCCCGTTTATCCATATTATGCCGTTCCTGCCTATTATTATCCTGCTGCCAGTGAGCCTGGCTATCTGGTTTGCCATGGTCTCGCTCTTGCCTATTATGCGCGGTATCCGTACGGGCTTAACATATATGGTCTGCCCGAGCGCCAGTTTCCTAGGCCTTTCGAGTATGGCCAACCTCTTCCTTTCAACATCCGCAACCGTGGCTTCTATTATGTCGTTAGCCTCGAAAATAGGCCCGGAGTCGAACTTGCTAGTTATTATGAGCCCCTGCACGAATTCGGTAAGCACTACGTTATAAATGCCTGGCTTTGCCGGCTTTTCCACAATCCCTATTACGTTGTCCCCTATTCTGGGCTTCCACATTCCCTCAAGCGGTATAACGTCCTTCTTATCGCTGTCGTAAAAGCCGAGTATGTTTGAATATGCTTTTCCATTCTGGAGCATCACGTATTCATTGCGCCTCGTATCTTTCGGTAGCTCTTCTCCAGGTGTGACAAACTGCCTCATTCAAAATCATCCAAGTATCTTTGTTTCTACCCTTCCTTGCGTAGCCTTGTTTAGCTTGTCGTAAAGCTCGTTTTGCATTCCCGCCGGAAATTCGACCACGGCCTTCAGGGAGCCGTTGCCCATCCATTCCTCTGACTTGAGCCCGAACTGCTTTAGCGTATTATAACACCTGTTTACCGAATCAGCAGGTATGATAACCTCTATCTTTATGTTCGTGAACTTTATTGGAAGAAGCACGCTTATCTTTTTGACTACGGCTTCAACCTGCTCGTTTGCATTCTTGAAAGGGTCTATAGGGACCTTGGCTTCTTTCATAGCATTTTCGACCCTCAAAGCAGTAGCAGGTGCGTTTGTCCTAGGGTCTATGGAATTCCTTGCTATTATATCTATTATTTGCTTCCTCTTCTCCTCGAGCATTTTTGCTCTCTGCTCAGTGGTAATGGGCAGGTCTCCCTTCTTCAGTATCTGGTCCACGACAGAGGCTAAATCAGTAGTGCCGAACACCTTCTTTATCTTCTCATCGCTCTGGCGTTCCCCTTTTCTGGCGTCCTTGAACACCTGTTCTGCTTCAAGGACTGAAAGCGGCTCCTTTCTCTTACCTGTAACATATTCATAGGCCATGTCGGCATCTACCAATATCTCGAAGCTATCTTTCCCATCGGAATATTTTGCCGTTACGGTCTTGCCCATGAAACCACTCAGAGGTATGCGCTTATGTCCTTTATGTCGAAGGGTTTGTAACCTTTAGCCTTCGTTATTGTCGATATGTCGACATTCTCAGGCGACAGCTTCTTCTCGTTTATCTTCTTAAGTATGCTAACACCCAAGTTTATCGCGTCGTTGAGTTTCATGCCGTCTTTGTATTCCTTCACCAATATGTCCTCAGCAACCTTTTTGCCGATGCCAATCGCGTCAGCTTTGTATCCAGAGAACGAGGCTCCTGGTTCAACTTCGAAAAGCCTGTAATCGGTATCATAGCCCCCTATGAGCAGGGATATGGCATAAGGCCTTAGCCCTCCGTACTGGGTGGCCATTTGCATCTCTTCAGATATCTCTCTGGCTATGGTTTCAACAGATTCGGTCTCATCGTATACCATTCTGTGTGTTTGTGTCTTGGATCGCATCATCCCTACAACGTGCAGGCCATCAGAAACGAGCCCGCTGTATGTGGTTCCAACGAATGAGTCTACCTTAAATATCTTCTGCACAGTGCTTGGTATTATGAGAGGCTCGACTATGTTCTTATGAGCTATTAGGACAACTCCTTCGTCAGCAACCATGCCTATGGAAGTAGCTCCCTTCCTTACTGCCTCCTTTGCATATTCCACTTGAAACAGCCTTCCATCTGGGCTGAACATCACTCCTCTGTCGTAAGCCTGTATGTTTGGGTACATCTATTCACCAGTCAAATCGTTCTTACTTATTTAAAATCAATGCTTTTTAAACATGTCCTTTAAAAAATTTTATTTGCCTCTGTATATATGAGACTGTAAAATTTTAGGCTGTCAATTAACATTGTAAAATATAACCTTTTAACGCTTTGCTGGCATGTCAAAAGGTTTTTATTTCAAGTATTTCAGCAAGGGATTTCCTTAGTGTTTCATATGATAGAAATGCTACATCACGGAATCCGATTTCACTGTTTCCGATTCCGTTTTCAATATCCTTTATTTTGGTCTTGAGTCTATCTTTCAAATAAAAAGCCGCATTCTCAACCTTTTCAATGTCTATGCTGTCCCTATTTATATGCTCCTTGCAAATGGATCCGATTCTTGCCTCGATGCCAGGCTTTATGAAATCTTCATAAAGCATTTTCTCATTGCTGATAAACCTTGTCACTAGAGTTTTAGGTACATTCAAATTTATGTAAGCAGAATCAAGCTTTTCTATCAAGCTGTCAAAACTGCTTTTCACTTCAGGGACTATAACTCCTATAAGCTTCTGCCTCTCTTCAAAAGCTTGTGCCTCATCTTTGCGCATCATTTTGACATATGTAATATTGTTTACGCTAAGGCTGACAGGCTTCAAATCACTGCTCTTGCTTATTGTTGACATACAAACAGCTTACAGATTATACTTTACAAATATCTATCTTTAATGTATATAAATAATTCTTGTGGTGGTTTTTACCTTATTTACAGCAATTTCAGCGCCGTTTTTAAAAATTATAACGCTTAAAAGCTAAATATGCAAAACATCGAATATGAGGAAGCCTTGAGTATAGCCAAGCAGAAGGGAAAGAAGCTGGTATGGCTTGGCTCAGAACCAGTCGACTATATAAGCAGCCTTCTCGATTTGGAAGAAGGGCTCATAGAAGCCGCGGATCCGATGGAAATGCTCAACGCACCTAAAGAGGAATTGCTGAAATATGAGGGTTCGGTGCTCGTGTGCTATCATGGCAATACGTCTGCTTTCGTATCCGAAATGATAAAAGACAAGCACGGAATAGAGACGTTCAATCTTAGGGGCGGCATAACCTCAATCGTTGGTGAGGTCTTTTGAATGCACCTCCTTCATGAGCGCTTTGATCGTGCCAGAACTTTTAAGGGTATATAAGCCGGTTTCGGTAGTTCCAAGCCTTTTTATCAGCGCAGAAGCGAGGAGCATGCTTTCGTAGCCTTGCAATCTGCACCTTATAACAAAATGCTTGCCATCTATTAGTAAAACGAGTTTGGGCGATATATAATAATAACCCAATTGCCCCACAAGCGAGAGGATTGCCTGCTTGAGCGCCCTATCTAATTCATCCTTCTCCATATTTAATTCCGAAGCGGATTCAAGCATGATGTAACGTTTCTTATCTCTTATCATTGCAAGTCCCTTTCACAGTTTTGAAATGATGCTCCTGTTTTCCGAGAGCGCCTTCTTTGCGTCGTTTGTTTCAATACCAAGCGCTTTACATATCGCTATAAGCTGCACCGGAGCAAGTACTTCCATATTGTTCCTCGCAAGCGAAGCGATTCCGACTCTTATGCCCCTTCCAAGCATAATCCCGGTACAATCGCGAAACTTGCCAATGAGCAACGCCCTGTATGTTCCGTAAGCATTCTCTATTGCCGATGCGTCTATAATGAATGAGGTGCCGTAATCCTGCATCTCATTCACGTATTTCCTCATCTCCCCCAGCACCTCCGGGTTTTGAGGTATTATAGCGCTCGCGCCGTTCTTAAAATAAGGCACTAGATTTTCGCTCTTCGAGGAGTAAACTACTGCTTTTCTGTTTGCTGATCCAGGATCCTTTGAAAAATCGAAATCTCTCCCTTCTACTGCAACTCCTTTGAAGCCCAGGCGCTTGAAAATATCGAGCGTGTTTGCCATTCCGCTCCGTACCACATCATAATACGCCAAGCAAACACCTAATCATCTTCCTTCTTTTCAGGAGTGCCGTCGAGCCCAAATATATTCTTTTCAAGTACTGCGCGCGTCTTTTGCGTCGGATAGAGCAGCTTTATCAGTTTCGTATGGCCCCTTATTCCTTTGCTGGAATCGAATGAGGCTATCAACCCCTGCATCTCAAGCTCCGATATATAGTTCCTGTACCATCTCTCGCTTTTAGGCACCCTCCTAAGCCCCTCTGCTATGGATTTGTACCTGTTGTAGACTTCGCCGCTGAAAAGATAAGTATCTATGCCGTCGGTAAGCTTTTTGTATGAGCCGCCGCTCTGCGCGAGCAGGACTATGGAGTAGAGCACCAGTTTCTGGTGCTCTGGAAGCGACGATATAAGTTCATAGACTATTTCGCTCTCTGCCATCTTTATCGCTTCTTCAGCCTCTGCCATCGATATCTTGTCCTTACCACGCTCCTCGGCCAGCTCCCCTGATTTTGAAAGTATCTTGAGCGATAGCCTTGCGTCTCCGCCCTCTTTTGCCGCAGATGCGGCTATAAAATGCAATATGTCATCGTCGATTACTCCCTTCTTGAAGCC
>JAVYSI010000002.1:0-30064 GCA_038729265.1 Methanothrix sp.
AGGCTTTAGATTTCGTGGATGTGCTCAAAAAGGTTATACCGAAGCTTTTGGAATATTACTCTTATAAAGAAGATTCTTACAACCTCATAATACAAAAGGGCAGATATTCCGGAATGAGCATAAAACATATGCACATGCATATAATACCCAGGAATGGGGAGGATGTTTTCCAATTTGAAGAGAACAGCATATACAGAAGTTTTACCAGTTCTAAAAAGCCGGATTTGAAGCCGGTTATAGAAGGCGAAGCAACATCAAAAGAAGCTATGAAGCTTAAGCGATTCTTTAGCGGCGTATAATGCAGTAGCGAAAAGAATTTATTCTTTAGTTTGTTATATTATTGATGTTTATGGATGCCGAAAAAAAGCAAAAAACCGGAACTGATTCTTTTGAAAAAAATTCTTCGAATAAAAACCCTGGAGAGCATATATGTGGAGAAATAAGAACTGATTATAGGACTGGATTAAAATCCATGCTCATAATGGGCAGGAACAACAGGCCTAAAGATGTCAATAGAAATGACGAAGTAAAAGATAGTGGCAAACAAAAATGCCCGTTTGAACCGGAAAAGTATGACCTAAATAAAACCTATTTCGAAATAGGGAGCCCATGGAGGGTAAGGACAATATACAACAAGTATCCGTTGCTTGATTATAATTCTGAAATCAAAAATAGCAATAATGGGTTTTTTATAAAAAGTTCAAACTTTGGCTACAGTTTCGTTATAATAGATACTCCAGAACACACTAGGAAGTTCGAGGATGCCTCTGAAATTGAGCTAAAGGATATTGCAGAAGCTATAAAGAAGACTGAGAAGGGCATATTTGAAGATGAAAAGATCAAATTTGTTTATCTCAACAAGAATTATGGGAGCAAAAGCAGCGGCTCCTTGTTCCATTCCCACCTGCAGGTTTTGGGATTTATGGAGCTGCCGATGATGGTTTCGAAACGCGCCGAGGCTTCAGCTGAATACATGAAAAAGACTGGGAGATGCTTGATCGAAGATGCGATAGAGTTCGAGAGAGTTAGGCGCATTAAGAAAAGCAAGAATACAGTTTCGTATGCACCGTTCGCGCCAATTTATACAGGTGAATCGGTTATTGTACCGAAGAGGCACGTGAAAGCATTAGGGGACCTTGACATAAATGAATTGGTTGAATTGCTTTGGCAGTGCCAAAGGATAATAAAGGCAAACAATCACATCTTTGGCTCAATTTCTTATAATATAATGGGTTACAGCTTTAGGGATGGAAACGATTTCCATTCGTACCTTGAAATAATACCGAGGCCGGATGAAATAGGACCGATGCAGATGGCGGGCTACTACGGAAGCACGATAATACCTGAAGACTATTCAAGAATGGTCAGGAATTTGCTCAGGAAGTAGAATTGCCGCAAGCTACAATCGCTACTGCAAAGGGCTTGGAATACGTGCGCAGCACTATGCTATCTCCGGAAAGCGTAGCGTTTATCCCGTCTAATTTGCCAGCTTGCAATATTTGCACAAAGGCTTCGGAGCAGTTGCTCGCTTGAGATATAAATCCAGAAAAAGAGCTTGTGAATGTCTCCATGTTCGCTATATTTTCGTATGCAGCAGTATTTGACAGTATGGAGCTGTTCATGCTTGAAAGCATAGCTATGTGTGTGGCTATTATGGCTACAAACATTAAAGAGACGAAAACCATAATCCCAAAAAATGACATTCAATCACTGCACAGTTTTTGACATAGATAGGAAGATTCATTGCCTGATATAATGCAATAATTTTTACTATATGGGCAATTAGCATAGCCAAATATTTTTGTATGACCATTATAACTTAATGAAATGCCGGTTAATGAGTAAGCATGCATTATTGCACGTATTGTTTCATTACAGAATCGAGTATAGGAATTTGCATCTATGCATTTTGAAATAGACGAATTTCCCATGTATACGGAAGATAAACTGAATATTGCAGAATTGATCCTGCTTGGCATTGGTATGGAATTGTATAGGTATAAATCGAAAACAGTGTATGATGCCATAGCTAATATAGAAATGCATATTATTGATTCCAGCATTGCAAGCTGTGCCTTCATTTGCTCACACTTATTTGCGACCCTTCATAATCTGTTTCATAGCTTAATCCGGAATAATTTTTTATTTTAATTGATATGTTGTTAAAGTCGAATGGCGCCTCCGGGCTGCATTTATATTCAACTAAATTTGCGGTTTTGGTAACGGAACACTGATTGCTGTTCGCATTTTCCAATGATTTTAGTGTCTGAGAAAGTACGTTGTTGAAAGAATATATTTCCCTGTTTATAGTACCGACATTGCCATTATCGGAATTGTTATAATACGCAAGATCATTCTCAATGTTAGAATAAGCATATTCCAATGCAGTATAGTTCGAATCAGAAGCAATATAATTTCCGGATTTTGAACGTATCAGGTATAAACCATTTATTGGAGATTCCGCGTATATAGAATTTCCTATTGTTACATTGCCATACGTAGAATTTCCTGAAAAGAGTTTTGCTTGTATCACACTTTGGTTTGTATTTGCACTAAGGTTGAGGCCATCATATCCGAGCCCTAAAGAAATGTTATATAAATATGACGCATTCGTGCTTATCGAAGATGCATTGTATCCGGAATAGTGTTTATAGATGCAATAGGTCTTAGTAAGCACTTGAGCACTGCCATAATAACAGTTTGCCGAAAACGACCAAAAATACCAAGAAGCATTGCCACATTGCGATTGAATTGGCATTTGGTCACCCATAAAGTTCAGATAGCTGCAATGCGAGCTTTCGGTTATATTGTATAAATTCTCCGGATTTCCAGGATAGTAGAGTATATACTCGCTTTTTGGCTTTAGATAGATTGATGATATTGTTGAAGAGGAATTTGATTTTTTATCGTAAGTGTAAGGTTCGTATGCCGGCAATTCAAAGCTTATTTTCTTGTAATATATTTTGCTGTCGTTTTCGGCAGTTATTCGCATGGTAATATTGTCCATTCCTGTAGAAAAAGGAGTCAGATAAAACAAGTACGCAGAGCCAAAGGAACCCGTCTTGTTTGCAAGGCCGGCAGGGTTTATCCGTACTCCTGACCCTGATGTATTTATTATTATATTTGAAGCCATGGATGTCGATACGAATAGCGTTGCCTGTGAAATCTTACCTAGCTCCAATGTTGGGGCAAATATATATGCGCTTATGATATCGTTTCCCGTATTTGGGCTGTTGGCACTTCCCAAATGTATACTGGATTGATTTGCCGATGCTATGGCATTCGTAAATACTGAACGTATGTTTGAGTAATAAGAAATGCCTATTACTGCCATGCCTGAAACTGCAGCTAATATGACAATAAATTCTATCGAACTCTGAAGCTTTTTGCTTTTATTTGCTTGCATAGGAATCAACCACGAGTATGTATACTTTGCCATTATGTGGCACTACACCGCATGAGGTTTTAGGATTTGCACCAAAATCACATTCGGAAAGTTTTGAATAGTTCCCAACCATATTGTAAAGTTTTACTTCGGTACCGGAAAAATTTAGATATGAGTTATTGTCTCTAAAAAGTCCGTAAGATATCTGTTGTAGGCGATAATATGAAAGCGTGGTGTTTATTGAAATTGCAGCGTTTGCGTAACTCGAACTTGAATATATAGTTATTATTGAGGAATACGCAAGAAGTGCGATTGCGATCAATGAAAAAGCCACAACCTGTTCCATTCCGGTGAATAAACCTTTTAGTTTCATAGGCATCACCATATTACTTGGATATTTTTATCGAAGAGATTATTGCTCAAAATTACTCTTTCTGCTGTCTCCATTTGTGAGACTGCAACGTTTTTTATCGAGAATGTATGCAAAATATAAACAATAAAAGAGATGATTGTTGTTGCAAGCATGACAGTAGTCAATAGCGATATTATGAATATCAGAGTCGCTTGTGCGTTCATGGTTAACCGCCGACATAATATGTACCATTCCCAAGGTAATACTCTGAAAGATTTTCCAACGAACCGGAATTAACACATACGAAACTTGAAAGCCTTATGCTTTCTTCCGTATTGAAACGCGTGCCGTTGCAATAAATCCATGACGATTCGGGTTTGCAGGTACAGATGCTTTTTGGTACAAAAACCTCGAATGCGGAAGAACCATATTGCTGCATTTGCGTTATGCGGTTCACAAATGACTCGAGCTCGGCCTTTGAAACCGACGAATTATATGAGTTGCGCAATGAAGAGCTTGCGTACAACGATACCGATAATGCAGATATGCTTATTGCCATGTATATCAGGAATTCAGTAGTTATCTGTGCTTTTTTTGGCATGATACCACTAGTTTTGTTTTGTTATGTTGCTTAGCTCGCTTTTGAGCGTTGATATAACGCTGCTGTTTGTGCCGTTGAAGAACGAGTGCACAGCCGCTCCCTTGAGCTGGGTTATCATAGCCAGCGCTATTATGATTACTATGCTGACAGCCGATAGCATCATCAGGTATTCTATCGAACTTTGCCCTTTTCTTGACCTTGCCATGGCCACCATGGCATGAACCAGTGCGGAATATTGTGTTTCCATTTTTACACCTTAAAGCATGAAAGCTGACAGGCGAAGAGCCACCTGCATTATAAATGACGCTATTGCGCTCATTTGAAGAGTGCGTATGAATATACCGTCGCGAGGGTGGAGCGAATTGGATGCGGTCGAATAATTTACTGCTATTATGTAGTAAAGGAACATGGCAACGAGTGCAATTGAATAACTTTGGTAGCCTGTTGGGCTGGAAAACCTAATTATGTTAATGGTTATTCCTGCAAATACCGGGAAGAAAAAGTTTATTCCGCTAGCTAGCATTGTGTCGCTGCTTTCCGACATCTGGGCCATTTTGGCGATATGCCCCATCAGGGCCGAGCATTTGCTTGACATCCACTCTGAAGCCCCTGCAATGCTACCACAGCAAGAAAATCCAGAGTATAGTGTTATACCTAGAATGCTTAGGCTTGGATCCCTTTCTGAAACCATTTTACCAAATGCAAACTCTGCATTTCCCGTAGCTCTAAATTTTTTCATTGCTGAATTTACCTTGTTGCGATGGCGAAACCCTGGCGGAATAGAATGCAATACCTTTGAGTAGCCAGTATTTTGAGGGCTTTTAGCAATCGATTGCAAGATTGAAATAGCATCCATTGGTGATGACTTCCAATTAGAGGCAGTACTGGCTTTTGATAAACCATGCAAAACCATTGCAAGGATGAGAAGGGGAATTGAGATCCATAGAGAAAATATCGAAATTATTATAGAGGCTATATAGATTGCAGCCAATGCGATGTTTGTATGGCGAAATGGTACGCCCCTAAAGCTGACTAAGCCATTTATATAGTTTTTATACGATTGCATTGCTCACCGCCGAAGTTACTTTCGATATTATAAGGTAGGAAATTGGCGCGGCCACCACAAATATAGCAAACGCCGCGGGCAGGAATGACGCGCTCCCTGAGAGAATTGAATACCCTGCTATCCCAAAAAGAGCGAAAGAAGGAAGCACTGTCGAAAAGAGCATCAATAAGGTTGTGTTCCTGTTATTCTTATTGTTATATGAGGAAAAAGCGCTTTCAAGATTTGAAACTATCGAATCCAGCGTTGTTGATACAGTGCTTACAGCGTCGAAGCCGGAGCTGGATTTTTCCGCGATTGATTTTATTATTGATATGTGCTTATTGTTATTGCTGCTTGAAGGCTTTTTAGCGATGGAATTTATAGCGTCGTTGAAACCTATAAAGCGCATCGCCAGCGGTAAATCTTTCAGGATAATTGCGACATCATTCTGCGGATAAGAAAAGATCCCGATAGAGTCGGAAAATGCCTTTGCGGTGGTTGCTCCGTTCATGCGCTTGAGCATAATTGAAGAAGCCAGCCCAAAAAAGGAAAGATCATCCTTTATCCTTGACGTAAGTCGATAAATTTTTAGTTTTGCAATATAATATGCAAGGAACATTGCCGAAGAAAGCAAGGCTACAAAGTAGCCATAGCTACCGAAAAGCAGGATAGCAGCTGCCGGAGCTATGGCTGCATATACAATGCACATCAGATAAAAGCTTAATCCTGCAGGCCCTTTATTTTTTGCTGTATTCATTTCAATCCCTTGTATTCTAGAATGCATTCCTGGAAATCAGTAGAACCGCTTAATATGAAAGAAGCGATTGCATTGGATCTGGATTGAAATTCCTTTATCGCTTCGCTTGGGGAAATCCGCTTTCGCATTGCAAAATAAGCTATTACCTTAGAATGCCTGAGTTCGTCCTTCTTTGGCATGCCTGAAGAGAACACATTGTTTATCTCGAATTCCTCAGCATTCTTCGGGTTCGTTTCTGCACGCGAAAACCATTTGTATTCGGATATTTCAGTTATTCTTCTATGCATTGAGCCGTCCAAGGACATATTGACTGCGAGATCTAGGTTCGATACTAGGGAGTGGTCAACAAGCATCGGCCTCGATTCAAGCCGTGATATGACGTTTACGCCGCTACCAGATACATGCATTGTAGCCATAAACGGCACCCCAGTATTCGACCCAAAAAACACATCCTTTGCCTCTGCACCCCTGATCTCGCCTATTATAAGCCTATCCGGCCTGAGCCTTAGCGCGTTTATGACTTGGTCAGATATCGACCTGTCCAATTTATTGGTTGATTTTTTTCCTATAAGGTAAACAGCATTCGTGAAGTTGGAATGCATTATGAGCTCATCGGTTTCTTCTTCTATTGCAACGACGCGCTCATACCGTGGCATTATATCTACCAGAGCCTTGAGAAGCGTTGTTTTACCGGAGGCAGGTGGACCCGTTATCAAGAGATTTAGCCTTGCATCGACCGCCATCCACAGGAATGCCAGAAGCTCTGGGTTGAGGGTGCCATTTGAGAGCAGGAATATTGGACCGCTGCGCTCAGGTTTCGAAAGCCTTATCGATGCAACCATCCCAGTAGGCGAATATGGGGCTTGTTGTGCATGTATTCTTAGCCCGGAAAGAGTGCTGGCATCTACTATCGGCGTATCGGAGGCCAATTCCTTGTCTGCCGACTCTAGGAGCTTGTTTATGCAATGTATTGAATCACGCTCTGAGGCAAACTTAATGTTAGTAGTGCAGAAACCATACTTAGAGTGATATAAGGATATAGGATATGACGGGCCATTTATGACTATCTCCTCTATGTTGGCTGAATCGTCCAAAAGAAAGCTCAACGGCCCGTATCCAAACAAGTCCATGACTGCGGCCCTTAGCGCTATCGAATTTTTTGGGACTCCGAAACGCTCGGAGAGAAGCCCAGTTACGGAATCAAAGGTATTTTTGTCGCCTATGTTATATTGAGCATTCCCTGACTCAAGAATAATGTTAACCATGTATGATTTCATCGTGTTTGCAAGCTCTTTTCCAGTTAGCCATTCCGGATGCGCTTTAATAGAGTATAGCAGCGCAGAGCCTGACCTTCCCACAACAGCATTGGATGTCTCAAGCAGCACTTCTTTGGGATAATTGTCCAAAAAATCAAACGATACATCGTGGCGCTGAGTACTTTGGATTGCCGTTTGCTTATTTATCATTAATTTTTTAGCGGCGGACAAAACCACTTTTGGCTTGATTATTTTACTAAACTCCATAATATTATATTAAAATATATATTTATATACCTTTGTATAATTAGTTATTTTCAGAGTACCACATAATGGGAAATTGCGAAAAGGGTGCAAATGTATATAAATCTTTTACAAAAAGCATTATTATGGTAAAAAAAGAAAAGCAGCAGGATGAAATCTGGGCATTGAGGAAAGCCATAAGCAGGCCCAACTATGCAGTCATGGAATTGCTATTTGAGAAATCCCCAAGGACCACTAAAGAGATATATTCCGTGCTTGAGAAAAAGTTTACAAGAAAGACGCTCATAATATCGCTGAGAGAGCTTTCGCTTGACCTCAACGTTATACAACCGACCCATATAAGGACAACGAACGGGTACGGATTGGGATACAAGCTGAACCCAAAGGTAAAGGACATGGTAAAAAGCTTGCAGAAAGCCTCCAAGGTAGTTGAAAGCTGCATGTGAAAATTGGGGTTAGTTCATCTGTCTGAAACCCTGACCTTTTTTTGTTGCGTGAAGAGCTCGATTATCTCCTTGGTAGTCGTAGCCTCTTCTGGGCTCTTATCCTCCCTTATGGTAGTCTCTCCCACGAGCCTAGGAAACCTTAGCGAATATCCGGATTTGGTGCCATCATCCTGAACCGACATGCCGCATGTATGCATTGGTGATTTGGTTATCTCATCGGCCTTGACTGTTACAACGTATTTCGGATATACCCAGAAATCTGGCTCTATTATAGCGTCAACCCTTGCTGGCTTGGATTTCTGCTCGATTTTGGAGAGCAGCCTATTAAGCTCTTGCATCTGTGCTTCAGTGAAGCCGGTGCCAAGCTTTGAAACCGTCTCGAAGAGATCGCGCTTTTCGTTGTATACTGCACATAGCAGGCCTCCGAAGCCAAATTCCGTCCTGGAGCCTTTGCCTCGGTAATATCCAACTATTACAAGATCTAGCGTATCTGAGAGTTCTCCCTGATAGCTGCGCTTTAGCTTTATCCACGAGAATTTTCTTGCTCCAGCCACATATGGAGATTTTAGGTCTTTTGCGACTATGCCCTCAAGCCCGTCAGATACTGAAGAATTGAAGAAATCTTCCAGTTCCTTCGCTGAGCTTGTGATTATTCGCTTTGAAGGCTTTATTGTTTCGCTGCCTTCGAGCACTTGCTCAAGCTTCTCCCTTCTCTTTTCGTAAGGTTCATTCATGTAGCTTTTGCCATCGGCGAACATCAGGTCGAATGCCATAAGCCTTAGCGGAAGCGATACAGCCTTTTCCGATATGCCGTGCTTCCTTTTCCTTTGTATAGTTTCCTGAAAGGGCATGAACTCCCCGGTCACATCGTTGTAAGCCAGGGCCTCTCCCTCGAATATGGCTTCTTTGGATGAAACCTCCTTTATGGCGGCCGCAGCTATATCAGGAAACATGTCAGTTGTCCTTTCCAGCCTTCTGGAGTATATCTCCACCCTCTTGCCCATCTTATGTATCTGGCACCTGAAGCCGTCGTACTTCTGCTCTACAGCACATTCGCCGCCCATCTTTTTCAATATTTCCTCGGCTGTTGGAAGGCGTTCTGCAAGCGCTGGCCTTATTGGCTTGAATATAGATACTGAAAAATCTTTTATGGCCTTAATCCCGTTAGCTTTGAGCTCCTTTGCCACAAGCCCGAGGTCGCTGCATATGTTGTAGGCCCTTTCCAAGTGTTCCTTTAGGGTGCGATCGCCGTTGTACATTACAGACAACGCTTCGAGCATTGTGGCGTCTCCGAGGCCCAGCCTGAGCTGGCCCAGAGGATACCTTATTATGTACCTTGCTTCTACCGGGCTGGAGCTGGCAACCATATTTGCAAGCATCTTTATCTTCTGGTCCTTGCTGCCCTTGCCTGAGGATTCGGATATTTTTACCATTGAAGAATAAACCTCAGAGACGCTTGGCTTTGATGATGACATACGCTTTAACTTTGATTTAGAGACCATGTTTTCTGCTGTGCTTCCCAAATCCCCGGTTTTCTTGAAATCTGCTTCAACGTTCTCCTTTGTGTACCCGGTTGCCATGGCTATAGCCTCAGCAACCATCTTTTCTGCGACTCCGAATTCCTTACCCTCAAACGGGGGTGCCAATACGCCTTGAGTCATGTATACAATCTGCTCTATCTCTGACGATTCTGCTTCCTTGAACATTTCTGACATTATCTCTATCATTTTGAGCCTTGAGGAAACCCCTTCCAATATATTGTAATACTCTGCCAGCTTCTCAAACTTCACCATTCATCACTTCAGCAGTTTGAACCCTTTAACCATGAGCACCCGGAATTGATCGAGCAGTAGTTAGCACCAGAATCCACGTTCGAAGAATTTGATTCCGAAGTACCAACGCACAATGCACCTGCCACGGATCCATTGAACGAATCTCCTGAAAAAATGTTGGAAGTCGAATTTGATATAGAAAGGCCTATACCTGGCGAGCTGGAAACGTCATGGTTGAAGAGCGTGCCAGTGGTATTAACAACATAGTACCCTATCTGGCGCGCGGTGGAGTTTATGCTTGAAACCGTACCTAATGCCGAATTTTCAATCAGTACGCCCGTAGCGTTGCTTATGACTGTGACGTTTGAAATAGTAAAGCCGTGCGACGAGTACACACCTATACCGAAATATTTTACAGGATTGTTTGCATTTGTGGAGTTTATGTATATCTTGTCGTTTAGCACTTTTACGCTAGAGTTCTTTATTATTATAGGAGTGGTAAAGCCGCGCAACATGCAGTTTTCTATGACACCGCCCTTAACGTTATCGAACTCCGCAAACGTTCCGCCGTGAGTCGCGGTTATAGTATTGTAATTGCAGTTTATGGTTGTCGAATTCGAATACACCCCGTTGCACAATGCACCAATGCCATAATAGCCATCGGTGCCAATGTTATATGAGGATGGGCTGAAGAAGGAGTTGCAAGCTATTGGTGCGGAGTTTTGGCTTATCCCAGATAACCACATGCAGTTAGATATCTTCTGGCCGTAGTTTATGCCTCCCTGCTCTGAAGCTATTCCAGAGGCATTGCCGGAGCAAGCATAATCGTAGTTCGAAGAGCCGGAGAATTTGTTATATGCTATAGTATTGTTGGTCGAATTCGTGTTTATATATATGCCAGTCCCGTCTTCCGTGCCATTATTGCCCGTGATCACGCTACTGGTCGAATTGTAAAGGTAAATGCCATATGCGCCGGAATTGAAAGATGAACCATTTATCGTGTCAAATTTGGAGGAGTTCATGAAAAGGCCTGAATTGGCAACGCTGCTTTCGCTTATGTTGTTTATTTTTATCCCTTTCGATGCTTTCATGTAAACTCCGAAAGTATCACCAGAAGAATAGCCTTTTGTTATGGATGAGTTTGTAACGTTATTTAAGTAATATCCATACTTGAAACCCGTTGCGCCGCAGCCGATTATGGTTACATTTTTTACACTGGCTGCGTATATGCCCGTGCCAGAACCGCGAGTCTGGCTTGAAATCTTGTACTGGCCACATGACAGTTTTACGTTGCTGGACTTTATTGTTATGCAGTTAGTTGATGAGGAAAGTATGCTCTGGCTCAGCGAGTAGTTGCCTTCGTAGCTTATAGTGCCGCATGAGTTTATCGGATAGAATTTAAGCTGAGGTTTCTGGACGTTGGTACATGTTGTCCATTCTGCATCAGTAAGGCCGCATTGCGTATTTGACATTAGGGAGTATCCGGATTTTATGGAATTGTTGGTTGCGTACAGGTCAATTCTGGAATTGTTTGTAAGCACGCCGTTGTTATAGACATTGCCTATGGAGTCGTTAACATAAATGCCGTAGCTGTTACCTGTAAACCTGAATGAGCTGAACGTATCAAGCGTCGAAGATTTTAGGTACAAGCCTATGCTGCCGCCGTTAGCCGTTATGTTGGATAACTTGCTTGAATTCAGATAAATTAGCATCAGCCCTGTGCTGGTGTTCGAAATCCTGATGTTTGAAACTGTAATGCCCGACATGTTCCTTAGCATGATGCCGCCTTTTGACGAGCCAATACTGCAATAGTCGATTACCAACCCCGGCTCGGAGCTCGCATAGATTGCGTATCCCGAAGTTACATTCGTTATGTTGTTGCTTTCGCAGTCAAGGTGCACGTCAGGTGCGTTTATAGTTATGCATGGAACCTCAGCAGAAGCGTTTATGAAGCCCACAGCCTTTGAGTATGCATTTGCATTTATGTTCTGGGCAACATGGTAATTCCCTGGAGCATTTATCGTGCCGCATGAGTTTATAACGCTTCCTAGGGATATCTGGGATATGTTTATTGGATAGTTGGTTTCGGTGCATGACAAGAAGTCACAGCCCATATTCACTGTACATTTGTTTCCAGTGGCAGAACTGGCGTTTATCAGGCCGGAAAGGCCATGGCACACAAACGAATTAGGGGTCGAGTTTACTAGATTATCATAGACATCCTCACTGCTTGAATATATGTTAATGCCGACGTTGCCGTTTGAAAGTACAGTATTGTTTGATACCTTGTTTCCCGTGGAGCCATAGCCCAGATAAATGGCACCCTGTGCGCTTGCCGTGCCAGAAACCTTATTTCCAGACACAGTAGATGAAGAGGTATTTGAGAAATAAATCCCTGACATGGTATCGTTGTATACCTTGTTCCCAATCACATTGACTTTTGTAGAGTTCACCGCAGCTACACCGTATGAAAAGTCAGACAGCGTGCATCCGCTTACGGTGACGTTATTTTTCCCAGAGGCGTATACTGCATAGGTATATGGGGTCTTGTTGCTATATGGCCCCGAACCTGTTATAGATTTTCCATTGCAAATTATCGCTACGTTGCTGGAATTGGCGTAGAGGCATGCGCCAGAGGTTATATTGCCGCTTATGTCTGAATTTAAGTAATACGATCCTGGCTTATTCAACACGCCGCACGCAGAGATTGTATACACGTCAGGCCTTATCGAAGTTGTATATACTGTAGTAGTAGGTGGAGACTTGTGCAGTGAAATCACGGCTATAAGGGCTATAAATATTATTACTATTGCAATTAGAAGGTATTTTAGCGGGAATTTCTTCTTGTTGGGTTTTTTTGCTAGCGGAACAGAAGCCAAAGGCTTCTGCTGTTCGAATGGGTTGCTTGGTGTAACATCGACCTTGTACCCTTTGGATTCGGTTCCTTTAACCTCATTCCAACCGCCAGGTATACCTGGATTTACGGGTTCTTCTGGTCCTTGATTGTTCTGAAGTATTGACACTTACTCTACCGGTAGCTTACTCGCCATTTTTAAATTTGTCTATAAATGAATTTATAGTTTGTTGTTCGAATTATAAAAGCAGTTGGTGCCTCGGTAGCTCAGTCTGGTAGAGCACCTGTCTCGTATGCTTCGTAAACAAGCTGTGAAAACAGGGGGTCGAGGGTTCAAATCCCTCTCGAGGCTTTGAAATCCTTCTTGCTTGAAATCAGCTTATCTGCAGCATTATCCTTCCGTCTCTTTCGCTCGAGGAAAGAGCTCTTATTGCAGCCTGCCCTTCTTCAAGCTTGAACTTCTTCCATACCTTAAGTTTGTAGCTAGCAGATTTTGAAACGAGCTCCTTAAATTCATGCATCGGTCCACCAGTAGAGCCCATTATTGTTGCGTGCTTTGAATATATGCCTGAGAGATCCAGGCTTACCTGCGGCCCTGTAAGCGTGCCGAATGTGGCGAGTCTTGAGTTGCTGCCCATCATCGAGAAACCCTCATTCCAGAATTTCTCGCCCAACGAATTAAGGACGAAATCAGCCATCTTGCCATTAGTCATTTCCCGTATTTTTTCCACTGCGTTTTCCGAAGATACTGTTTCGTCAGCGCCAAAATCCGTCATAGATTGCTTTCTGGACACTGCTATTACCTTAGCGCCATGTTCCTTGGCGAACTGCAGCGCGAACATGCCTGTATTGCCTGAAGCGCCGAGTATGACTGCAATCTCTCCGTTTTTTAGGCCTGCGCGGTTAACCGCATGGTAAGAGGTAAGCGCCGCAACCGGCAGCGAAGCGGCCATTTCCCAGCTCGTGCCATCAGGAATTACTACGGCGTTCTTTTCGTTTACCGTTATATATTCTGCGAAACCTCCGTTGCTCATGACTCCGATTATATATCCATTCCTGCACAGCATTTCCATGCCTTTGCTGCACATGTCACAGGTGCCATCGAAATACCTGTTGAACACAGTGACCCTGTCACCAGGCTTTACGGATTTTACTGATGTGCCTACCGATTCTACCGTACCTGCGAACTCTGCTCCTGCTATGTGCGGCATTGGCTTTATTCCTGGAATCGCGTTTATCACCATGTTGTCTATTGGATTGATTCCAGCCATTTCAAGTTTTATTAAAACCTCGCCAGTCTTAGGTTCTGGTTTTTCCACATCCGCGACCCTAACGTTTTCCGTTCCTTGCTTGGTGAAAATAAGCGCTTTCATAACAACCACAATTTTATTTGGCTAATGATCAATAAAATTATTATATCAATAAACATTTACTTGGCTACAACAGATATCCAGGGTTGCAAAAAGTGTAGTCTTGTATAAATTGTAAGCTGATTTATATAAAAACGGTTATTGTGCAGTTAAATGGTGATAAAATGTCTAGAGTATCATCTGGCAAAACAAACCCCGGGGCATTCGCCCTTGAATTCATAGGCAGCTTGATATACCTGGCTTTGGTATACGTTACTTCTTCAGGGACGGCTGCAGCTGGAAGCTTCGCCACAGCAATAACATCAGTTTGGCTACCACTTTTGTATGCAGTAGGAGTGCTCAGCGCCGTATCGCTCTTCATACTAAGCTTCACGAACCTGATAAAGAACAATCCGATAACCAAGGCTGCTATGGCACCTGCATGTGCTGGAGGATTCGCCTTCGTTGCAATGACCGCGGGCAACCCTCTCATGGTAGTAGTCGCGATAATAGGATTCGTGATATCGTCTGCAGGAGCGATATATGCAAAGGCAATGGCCTGAATGGATTTTGCCGCTCGGTGCGGCATTTTTTATTTTTATTTTTTATTAATTTTTCAATTAATACAGGAATATTGAAAAAAATCGTAGTGGGAAATCGGCTCCGCTAAGAGCCAAAAAATAAAACAGAAATAGTAAAAAATAAAACTAATCCTTTATCTCTTTGTGAAAGCTAATCGCAATCAGATTCTTTCGGCCAATGCAAACCTTGCCTTGACGTCGGTTATTCTGACCTTCATGCTTTCTCCCTGCTTAGCGCCCTTCACGAAGATAACAAAGCCGTTGACCTTAGCTATGCCGTCGCCCTTTGAGGCAACCGCTTCTATGGTTACGTCAATCTCATCTCCAGGCTTTACAGGCTTCTGCAAGAAGTATGAGGGTTTTATTGATACGCCCCTGTCCCTTCCTTCGCGTCTTGGCCTTCTTTGCTCTTCTCCTTCCATTCCTTCTTCATTTCTTTCCTGTCCGAAACTTTCGTCTTCTTCCATCTGTATCTTTGCTCATATGTAGGCTTGGTTCATTTCTTTGCCTTACTACATATATAGTGATATTGCGACTACGCTCATATTTAAAGCTTTGTATTTTATAGGCGAATAGCATAAACCCAAAATTAAGTCTATGGGGAGTTTGCATGTTGCTATTTCTTGATTTAAGATTCGACCGCATATGCCATTAAGCCATATGGGCTAAGTTATTTAAGCACTCTATAATATAATGATAATGCTGTTGTGGTCATATGAAAATGATTATTGCGGTCGCATGCGCCATGCTGGTGCTTTTTGCAATGGCCGGCTTGAGCTATGGCTCGTATACTGTGACTCACCTCAACACCACCGTTACGCTCAATAAGAACACCAGCGCGCAGGTTACAGAGGTGCTTACGGTCTTCGTCAGCAACAGCTCGGTGAACCAGTACGAAACGAACAGGATTGCACTGAACCTGACACTTAGTACATGGCAGGGCTTCATAGGCCCTTTGCTAGTCCAGCATATAATAAACCCTAAAAGCGGAGTCTACAACTTTAAGTATTTGCCAGGGCCGCTGGTTCCGCAATATGATGGAGGGATTGCCAAGCTTATAATGAGCTATAATGTAAACAACGTCACGAGCGTCAAGCAGACTGCACCGAGAGAGTTTGTATACTCATTCAACAAGAACGTTTTCAATTTCGAGCACGCCACCAGCGGGGAGGTGCTTCCGGCAAACACAACGCTGACAATAGTACTGCCTTCAGGAGCGCAAGTATCGGAGATTTACCCAATACCCGATGCCCCTGTGGCAAATTTCACAAGCGGTTATTCCAACACCACGCAATTCTCCTGGTTTGATGGTGAACCTCTGTCAAAGTTTACGCTCGTTTTCGTAATGCATGAAAGCCTAACTACTGAAGTTACTAACTTTTTCACTAGCACTTACAACGCGCTTGGAGTTTTGTCGTACGTTATAATAGCTGCAATAATAGCTGGACTCATAGCATACGCCTATATAAAATCCAGATGATATGGTGCTTGCATTGCATGAGTACGAATATAAGCTGCTGTCGTTTCTCAAGGACAGAAAAAGCTCTGACGTAGAAAGCATATGCAATGGCACTGGCTTGGGCCGAGACGCAGTTCTTTGGGCGTCAGAAAGCTTAAAGTCAAAGAGCGCTATAGAAATCAAGGTAGATTCAGGCGTAGATATAGAGATTAGCCCTGAGGCGCTTGGATATGCAGAGGGATTCCCGGAACAGGCGCTGCTTTCAGAACTTAGAAACGGCCCAAAAGACATTAGTGTAGATATAAACAGCATAGCGCTAGCGTGGGCAAAAAGGAATGGATGGGCCGAAATCAGGCAAGGCAAACTGCAGATAACTGATAAGGGCAGGAAAGCTTTTGGCATGGAATATGATCAGGAGAAAGTGCTGAAGTTGTTGCTTTCGAAAACTGGGGGAAACGGCAGTAACATTGCTTATATTAGCAACGAGGAAATGGCAAAGATAGAAAAAACAATCAAAGAATTGGAGCACAGGAAGCTGCTTCAGATTAAACCGAAATCAAAGATAACGTCCATATCCATAACCGACATAGGAATTGGTATGCTTTCTGGTGCGAACGCTGGAAAGGGCATCGGACAGCTCACAAGGGATGCAATAAAATCAAGGATATGGTCTGATTCCGGATTCAGGCCGTATGATGTGGAGGCACCGGTAGCCGAATCTTATCCGGCAAGAAGGCACCCTATGAAAGAGTTCATGGAGCTCGTCAGGCGCATGTGGGTCAGCCAAGGATTTATAGAAACTGCAGGGCCGATGATAGAATCTTCTTTCTGGAATTTCGACGCACTTTTCTCACCCCAAGACCATCCGACACGCGAGATGCAGGACACTTTCTTCTTATCAAATCCGGAGATAGTTGGAATTGCGGAAAAGGAACTCCTTAAAAGGGTTGCTAGGATGCACAGGAAGGGATGGAAAAGCTGGAACGAAGACATCTCTTTTCAGCCAGTGTTGAGGACGCATACTACGAGTGTTTCCGCCCATAATATAAGTGAATATGGCAATTCTAGCTCGCTCGAATATCCGATAAAACTTTTTTCTATAGGCAAAGTTTTCAGAAACGAGAGTATAGATTACAAGCACTTGGCCGAGCTGCATCAGCTGGACGGCATAATAATAGGCAAAGGTCTCGGAGTTGCTGACCTTAAGGGAACACTGGAACAGTTTTACAATAGGCTTGGTTTTAAGATCAAGTTCAAACCATCATACTTCCCTTTCGTCGAGCCTGGCTTGGAGGCAAGTTATTATGATGAGGAACACGGAGATTGGATAGAACTTTGTGGTGGTGGCATCATAAGAAAAGAGATAACGAAAGCCCTCGGAACAGACATGCGCGTGATAGCGTGGGGTGCAGGGCTTGACAGGCTCATGTTCAAATACCTTGGCATAAGCTCGCTCAGCGAGTTGTACAAGAACGACATAGGCTGGCTTAGAAGGCGCAGGCCGCTCAAGCTGTGATTGAAATGGCAACCATAACGTTCGCAAAAAATGACCTTGTAAAAGAATCCGGAATCGAGAAACCGGAAGTCACGATACCGAAGATAGGCATGGAGGTAGAGCGTGACGCAGACGGCGAGATAACAGTCGATATAACACCAAACAGGTCTGACCTGCTTGATATAGTCGGTCTTGCAAGGCAGCTGGCGCTTCATGAAGGGGTGCGAAAACCCAGGAGCTATGAGATAAGTGGCGATAGCGGAATTTCCATAAAGGTGGGAAAACTCGTTAATAAGATAAGGCCAAACATTGCAGGCATAGTCGTAAAAGACGTTTCTTTTACCGAGGCATCCCTGAAATATTTAATAGGCTTCTCGGAAAAGATTGGAAGCACGCTTGGCCGAAACAGAAAAAAGCTTGCCATGGGTATACACGACCTTTCCGCGATAGAGGGTAATCTGGTTTATGACGCATCTTACGAAGGCAGCATAACGCCGCTGGGTGAAAGCACTGATATGGGATTCGAAGAAGTGATGAAAAGAAACCAGAAGGGAATAGTTTACGCGAATACCATAGCGGCGAAAATGGGGAGCAGGCAGCTTTATCCGTTTCTCAGGGACTCGCTTAAAACTATCTCACTAATACCGATAACAAATTCGGAAAAAACGCGGGTAACTGCAAAGACAAAATCGCTTTTCATAGACTTCACCGGAACCGATTCCGATACCATATCCAAAGTTGCGGACATGTTCGCATGCAGATTTGTTGATTCTGGGGCGAAGGTATATTCGGTTAAGGTAGTTTTCGAGAACGGCACCCATACGGATTATCCTAAACTGGAAAAGCGCAGCATAAAGATAAGGGCTTCCGGATTCAACGAAGTACTGGGTTACAAGATAGATGGCGTAGACATAAAAAAGCTCGCGATTAGAAGCGGATATATGGTTTCTGAAGATGCGAAAAATTCTGTGTATGTGGCAGTGCCTCCATATCGCTATGATGTTCTCAACGATCAGGACGTATACGAAGACCTTGTTTTTGCATACGGATACGATTCAATAAGATCTAGGCCGGTTCCGAGCGTGAACGCTGGAAGCGAAACCCCATTTTCACTCTTTTCCGACAAGCTTACAGAGATTATGCTAGGGCTTGGATATATGGAAGCGTATAATAATTACCTTACAAACGAAAAAACGGAATTCGAAATGATGGGCAGGGAGCCTGAAATGAAAAGTACGGTAAACATAAAATATTCCAAAACCGAGAACATAAGTATAATGCGAAGAAGCATACTGCCGTCGCTCGTCAATAACTTAAAAGATTCGGCTTCCGAGCAGATGCCATATAAAATATTTGAGATAGGCGATACTTTCAGCGTCAAGGACGGCAAGGCTAGAGAGAGTAAAGCGTTCGCTTTTGTCTCAGAGCACGCCAAGGCGGATTTTGCAGAGGCAAAATCCATTATAATATCCGCAATGGCCTCTTTAGGAATTGAAGCAGGATTTGAGGAGGGCTCTAGCCCGGAATTTATACCTGGAAGATGCGCTAAGATAACACTGAAAAGCAAAGAGATAGGCATAATCGGAGAACTGCACCCCAAAATACTGGAAAGTTTCGGAATTGAAGAACCTGTAGTTGGATGTGAGATAGAGCTTTCCGAAATTATGTATTGAAAGCACGCAAGGATTGGAGCTTATGCATGGCAACCGCTTATCGCATAGCTTCCTAAGTAATTTAGTTTTTTCCTGACAAGTTTGTGCGTGTGTTTATGGGACATGTAAACGTTATTGAGGATGGCAAAGATACCAAAGGCCAGAGTGCAATGGAATACCTCATAACTTACGGGTGGGCCATACTAATAATCGCGATTGCCCTTGGGGTGCTTTTCGAGCTTGGTTTGTTCAACCCAAGCTCTTTTGTCAGCACGAGCTGCATATTTCCTGCGGATTTCAGCTGCATATTCAGTACGCTTAGCAGCAACGGCATGCTTACAATAAACATGCAACAATCTACAAGCTCTCCGATAAATATAACTGCGATAGGCTGCAATTCGAACGCCTCTCTGAGCCACATGATATATTTCCCTAACGGCATCGATGTGCAGATAGGTTCTAACGTTACTATAGACTCCAACACTACCGAACCGCTGCAGTGCTGGGCTAACAATACAGTATTTACGGGAAAGCCCGGGGCGCTTTTCAAAGGATACGTGCTTATAAACTACACAGACATACAGACAGGCTTCCCCCATACCATATCTGGAACGATACTCGAGAAAGTGACCTGAACAGTACGCCTTATCAAAGGCAATTGTAACGTAGCAACATTGGAAACGAGAGCCTTCAGCGCTGTATGAGCTGTTCCTCTTTCACAGTGCTTATGGTGCGCTGCCTCCTGCTAGCAAATGGCCTGAATTCCCTGCCGTTTCCCGAGAAAAATTTCGAAAAGAACTCCACGTATATAAGCCTTGCACCTTGTATGCCGGGTTCGAATAGCGCTATTGCTATGTTGAAGAGCTGGCCCACTATGAGTATTACCACACCAAGTATCGCAAGGGGTATTGAATGGGTCAAGGAGTGCATGAATATGAAGTCTATGACCTGCGCCAGTATGACCGAAGCGAGCAATATGCCTATGAGCCTTGTATATGATAATATGTGGCTTATCAGCGAGGGCAGTTCCATGAGTGATTCAAACCCTTCGGTAAGCAGGAACATTATTATTCCACCTATCAGCAGGAAATAAGCCAGCACGACCGAATAGTTCGGGAACCACAATGGTTGCTTGTGAAGCACTGCAAGGCCAAATATTACTATTCCCCATGCAGCCATAAGCCAGCCTATCCTGCCCACAGCGTGTTTTTTGCGGCCGGTTGCAAGATTGTTAAGGAACCCGAGTATGAACCCGAACGACACCATGGCAACGCCTATCCAGCCAGATATAAGCAATAGCGTCGGGAGTCCAGTCTCTACGTTGAATATTGCAGTATAAGGGAGCTGAAACCCGAAATATTCGTTAAATATGACACCTAAAAATATCGCTATTACTGCGCCAGGCATTATAGATTTTGCAAGTATAGTGAGGCCGTTGTTGCTTATTATTGTATTGACGAATTTGCTTATTGCCTTCGGTATGTGGCTTTTCTTTGGTGGATGCCTGAGCCTATGAAGCAACCATATCGAACCTAGGAGCATCACGGCGCCGTAACCCACGTCGCCTATCATAAAGCCGAAAAATATCGGAAATACTACCGCAAATATCAGCGTCGGGTCGAACTCATCGCTTTTTGGCAGAGAATAGAACCTTATGAAAAACTCGAACAGCTTTACCGTAACAGGATTTGAGAGTTTTGTTGGTGGAAGCTCCTTAGTATGTACTCTTTCCATTATGAAGCTGTCTTCCGTTATGTGCTTGAGCGTCGACTTTAATTTATGGAGGTCGTCTTCAGGGACCCAGCCCTCAATTGCTATGACGTTGATTCCGAATCCGAATTTTGACACAACATCCAGCTTTTCCATTTCTAGGTCCAGTTGTTCGCGTATCGCGCTTACCAGTGGGTAATGTATTTCTGATATATTTGTCAGCTCTGATTTGAGCGCTTCGTACTTTGATTCCGATTCAGATATCATAGATTCTATGAGTTTTTCGTTTGCCGATATTGGTCCAGACATTTTTGGTATGGCCTCAACCGAAAGCTTCATGCCCCTTACATAGCCGCCGAACTCCTTTTCGGCATCCCTGCTTATGCTTACTATTGTTGAGTACTCTCCCTTGAGCATAACGCACTCCTTTATTGATTTGTGCGCTTCCGAATTGAATCTCTTTAGATCCCTTCCCTCAACAAGAAATGACGTTATATCTGCTGTGCCGAATATTGCCAGATCATGCCTTGTATGTGGCATGCGCTTCAAAAGGCTTAATGTGTCCCTCAGCTCCTTAAGCTTCGCTTCTGTCAAAGCCATTTCCCTAGTAATCTGTGCTACCCTTTCAGTTATGGTTATCGAATCTGCTTTCTTTATAAGTTCTGCAGTATCTTCCAGCGAATACTTCTCCTTTGGCTCATACCTGTACAGCATGGATTCGAGGCTCCTGAATTTCTGATCGTAGTCGCTTATCTGCTTATAATCAAGATCATCGTTTTTATTCAACAGCTCCGCTACATTTTCAGGAAGCTGTTCTATCTGCATTACGCCGAGGTCGTGGAGTGCGGTAATAACCGCCTGGCGGTGCTCTTTGGATATGATTATGCGCTCCCTAGACATTTTTGCAGGTTTCAAAAACATTATTGCACCAATTGCATATTTAAACTCCGAAATATTCCAAGACCGCTTCTGAGAATATCTCCAGCACCTTGTCTTTTGGCACGTCTTTAAGCGTGGAAACTTTTGCTTGTTGCAACTTTATAAGCTCTTCGGCGTTTTTCCTTGCTTCCTTCAGCGCGGCGACCTTTATCGAATCTGCCTGCTCTGTTGAACGCTCCTTCGCATCATGAAGCATGATCTCCGCCTGGGTCTGTGCATTCTTTATTATTGACTCCGCTTCCGATTTGGCCTTGTCTATAGCCTTCGAATATGAATCCTCGCTTTCCTTTATCTTTTCCAGTGTAGAAATATCACTCATTTTATTACCCCTGACGCCAGCATAAGCGTGAGCACGGCGAATACCGCAACCGCTATGTTTATCGCCATCACCGCATACATTATCCTCTGAAACTTCATTATTGCCTTGCTGCCTTCTTCTGTCAATATGATCTTCTGCTGCCTATGCATTATCTTGTCCGTAGTGTAATTGCTTCGCATCAGGCCTCACCCTCGGCTTCTAGTTTTCCTTTTATGTACTTTATCGAGACTATCTGATCCCTTTCCATGTCGTCAAGCCTCTGCTTTATATAAGACGCCTTTTCCTTAAGCTTTGGTATTGCAACGTTCTCGATTGCGTTGCTCCTTCTGTTGAGCTTCTCTATTTCGTAAAGCAGTAGTCGAAGCGCATTCTCCTTCTCTGCTACCTCTATAAGCATCTTGAAGAGGTTTTCATAGCTCCTTTTTGCATCGAACACAGAGGCTGGCATAGATATTATAGAATAGCCGAAATCTTCGGCTCCGTTGGGTTTTATCTCGAGATCTGGTATCTTGACGCCCATTATGTTCTTCGATGAGGCCCTGGCCGAAGCCTCTGCGCTTTCTGCAGCAATGCGCTCTATTGTTATCCTGCCAGACATTATATCCGCAATCTTTACGGATTCTGTAGCAAGCCTTACGCTCTCGAGCATGTTGCCCCGCATTAGTTTTATTTGCCTCGCCATGTCGAAGAACGCTAGCACTAGGCTTGACCTCTTCATCTTAAGCAGGTTTAGCCCCTTGGCCGCCACCTTTATGCGGGCCCTTGTTTTTATGAGCTCGAGCCTCGTCGTCCTTATGTTACTTTGCGCCATCCTTCTCTTCCCACTTTCCATATTTCTTTATGTACTCTTCTTTGACTCTCTTGACGTCGTTCTTGTCTATGTTTGACAGCAGCTCCCAGCTCAGGTCCAGCGTTTTCTCTATGCTTCTGTCTTCGTAGTAGTCCTGGTTCACGAATTTGCTTTCAAACATGTCGGCGAATTTTAGGTATGCCTTGTCTCCCATGCTAAGCGCCTCCTCTCCGACTATCTCGGTAAGGCTTCTTAGGTCCTTGCCCTTGGCGTACGCGGCATACAGCTGGTCTACTACGCCCCTGTGATCTTCCCTTGTGCTGTTTTTGCCTATACCTTGGTTCATGAGCCTTGAAAGCGACAGCAGGACGTCTACATTCGGATATATGCCCTTCCTGTAAAGCTCCCTGCTTAGCACTATCTGGCCCTCTGTTATATAGCCAGTTAGGTCAGGTATCGGATGCGTTATGTCATCCCCGGGCATGGTCAATATGGGCACCTGTGTTATTGAGCCCTTCCTGTTCCTTATCTTGCCGGCCCTTTCGTATATCGTCGACAGGTCGGTATACATGTACCCTGGAAAACCCCTTCTCCCTGGGACTTCCTGCCTGGCCGCGGATATCTCCCTCAGCGCTTCGCAGTAGTTTGTCATATCTGTAAGTATTACCAAGACGTGCATGTCCTCCTTGTATGCCAAGTACTCAGCAGTCGTTAGCGCGAGCCTGGGAAGTATTATCCTTTCCATGGAGGGATCGGAAGAAAGGTTCATGAACATCACTGCCCTGTCTATTGCCCCGGTTTCCTCGAATTCAGTCTTGAAGAAGTTGGCTTCCTCGCTGTTTATGCCTATCCCTCCAAAAACAACGCTAAAGCCTTCAGATTTGTTTAGTATCTTCGCTTGCCTTGCTATCTGTGCGGCGAGCTTGTTATGCGGCAGCCCTGAAGCAGAGAATATGGGAAGCTTCTGCCCCCTGACCAGCGTGTTCATGCCATCTATCGTCGATATTCCCGTTTCTATGAATTCCGAAGGCTCCTCCCTTGAATATGGGTTTATTGCGCTACCGTTTATATCTATCTCTTCCCCTTGGACTATTTCAGGGCCTCCATCCCTGGGCTTGCCCATGCCGTTGAATATCCTGCCGAGCATGTCAGTGCTAACCTTGAGCTTTGCTGTCGTGCCCGTCAACCTGACTGAGGTGTTGCCGGTGTTCATTCCCCTAGTTTCTCCGAATGATTGCACTATTGCTGTTCCATCCCTAGTATCGAGAACCTGCCCGGTGACGGTCCTGCCGTCTTCAAGCTTTATCTCTACAAGCTCGTTGTATGCTGCATCCTTTATGCCGTTAACAAAAAGAAGCACGTTTGTTATCTGGCTTATTGTTTTGTAATAAATATCTCCCATTTTTACACCTATATATTATTCTTCCGAAGCCTTTATGTTGCGCATCTCTGCTGCGAGCTTCGAAACGTCGTTGAAGTAATCTTCTATCTGATTTTCTGGAATGAACTTCATCTTTGCGATCTTCTGCTTAACCTCAAGTTTTGACATTCTTTCTGCTGGCACGCCATGGTCTACGGCAAGCGATTCCTCGTCCCCCACCTGCAGTATCGACTTTAACATCAGATACTGCTTGCGCATCGACGAATACGTGTCAACCTCGTCGAAGGCGTTTTGCTGCAGAAAGTCCTCCCTCAGGCTTTTCGCCGTGTCTAGGGTCACCTTGTCCTGCTCTGGGAGCGCATCGTAGCCTACGAGCTGGACTATTTCGTTTATCTCTGATTCTTTTTGCAGTATCGCCATAGCTTTCTTGTACAGTTCGGACCATTCTGGGCTTACATTGACAGCATACCATTTGGCAAGGTCGTCGGCGTAGAGCGAATAGCTGTTGAGCCAATTTATTGAGGGAAAATGCCTTGCATTAGCCAGCGCGGCGTCAAGAGCCCAGAAGACCCTGGTTACCCTGAGTGTGTTCTGCGACACCGGCTCCGATATGTCTCCGCCTGGAGGCGATACCGCGCCTATGGCAGTTATTGAGCCTATGCTGCCATTGAGCACATGCACCCTGCCTGCCCTCTCGTAGAATTCCGCCACCTTTCTACCTAGATATGCAGGATAGCCTTCCTCGCCTGGCATCTCTTCAAGCCTTCCGGATATCTCCCTCAGCGCCTCGGCCCACCTGCTCGTAGAGTCAGCCATTAGAGCCACGTCGTATCCCATGTCTCTGTAGTATTCCGCAAGCGTTATGGCAGTGTATATGCTGGCTTCTCTCGCCGCCACTGGCATGTTGGAGGTGTTTGCTATCAATATTGTCCTATCCATGAGCGGTTTCCCTGTCTTGGGGTCGTTCAGCTCAGGGAATGTAGTGAGTATTTCAGTCATCTCGTTGCCTCGCTCACCGCAGCCTACATACACTATAAGGTCAGCGTCGGACCATTTTGCCAGCTGGTGTTGTATGACTGTCTTTCCGCTTCCGAAAGGGCCAGGGACCGCAGCTGTGCCACCCTTAGCCACAGGAAACATCGTATCGACTACGCGCTGCCCTGTTATAAGCGGCACCTCCATGGGCAGCTTGTCCTTTACGGGCCTTGGCATTCGCACTGGCCATCTCTGGAGCATTGAAACTTCAACAGCGCTTCCTGATTCGGTTTTTATAGTGGCAAACGTCTCACCTATTGTGAACTCGCCTTCGCTTATGGAACTTATGGTTCCGGATATCCCATGAGGAACCATAACCCTGTGTTTTATTAGGCTCGTTTCTTCTACCTCCGCTATTACATCTCCTTGGCTCACGTGCACGCCTTTCTTCTGCACAGCCTTGAGCTTCCATTTCTTTTTCATATCCAAAGGCTCTACGTTTACGCCCCTGGCTATGAAATCGCCGCTCTCTGCCCTTATCTTATCAAGCGGCCTCTGTATCCCGTCAAATATTGAACCGACAAGCCCCGGCGCGAGCATCACCGAAAGCTGCATGCCTGTGCTTTTTACTATGTCTCCGGGCCTGAGCCCGCTCGTGTCTTCATACACCTGCACCGTAGCCATGCCTTTTTCGAGCTTTATTATTTCTCCTATGAGCTCTTCTTTACCCACTCTCACCACATCGTACATGTTTGGGTTTTCCAGCCCGCCAGCTATTACGACAGGACCCGAAATTCTATATATGAATCCACTCATTCAAATCAACTTACAATTCAAAGTTTAATCAAGTGCCATATCAATTTTTGTATATGTCGACTCCCAAGACCCTCTTAGCCAAGGCCTCGACAGATTCGGATTGTTCCGAAAGCTCCTTCTCCGAAGGTATGAATATTACCAAAGGCTTAGTTGCTGTTTCAGTGGCTCTGCGCGCATTGGGGCTGAGCGATAATTTTATAGAATATGATGCTATGATCAAATCGTATTCTTTAGAACCCATCAGCTTTAGGAGCATTGAGGAAGCATCCTTGCCTTCGCTGATGAAAACATCTTTTATACCTGAGAGCTTGAACCCTATGGCTATCTCGCGTTCGCCTATTACTGCTATTTTACCGAATTTAGCTTCCATTATGCTTCGCCGCTTCATTGTGCGCATAGAGCGCAAAATCTGCTTTTATCTTGTAATATCCCTGCAAGAGCAACGCCCTTAGGGCATCCCTCTCCGATTCCAGCCTTAGTATATAACTCATTATGTAAGATAATGATTGTGATGATGCGGAGAATATCGGCATGAATCTATTATATAGCGATCTTTTCAGCACTGCTTCGAGCTCCGAAAGCCCTCCAGCTGCAATATATTTAGAAACCGAATCTTGGGAGCTGTCGCCAAGCAGCCTGGACAAGACCTCGGGAGCCTTGCCGTTGATGGCTTCGGTTATCTGGGAAACGCTTATGCTCCCTCCTTTTATAACGTACTGCTGGAGCTCCTTCATGCCTGAATACGCAGCCTTGGCGGCATTAAGAACATTCTCAGCATCTATCATAGCTATTATGTATTCGTACACAGGCCCTTCGTCGCCCTTGTAGAAATGGAGCGACTCTGTCAGGCGCGTGTAATAGTAAAAGCCAAGCTCGGTCAGCATTGGAGCTAGGGAGCCGTTCTTAGCATAGTCGTCTATGTGAGACATGAGCACGGTGCCATAGCCGAATTTTGCAAGGTAGTTGACTACCGAAACCACGTCCTTCTGGGCCAACAGGTTTGTGTAGTCGGATTTGCTTATGCTTCCGGCGAGTATGCCTACGGGGTTCTTGACTGCAAGCATGAAATGCGATGTATCTGTGAGCTCATAGCCCATGGCTTTCGAAGACAAAACGACTTTTATGTTTTCTATGTCCCACTTGCTTATGTAGGCTTTTATGAAAGGTTGCGCCAATGGCGGCATTGCCGTGTACGCTTCCTGAAGCGATTTCGCCATGGTGGCATTTATCACGGCCTCGAAAAGGTCAGGCATCTGATAAAGCTGTGAGAGTTCATCTATCTGCTTTCTGTACCTAGTTTCGGACAGCATTTTGAGTATCTCTTCGGGAGATTTCCCGAAAGCCTGACCATAAAAGCTATCTGGGAGAAGCGAGGTCGCCATCGCCCTCAGGCTGCCGTACTTCCCAGTATATGTCGAATCAGTCATTTTTACCATTTATAGCCTTGATAAGCCTTGAGTAGAATCCATCCCTAACCTTAGAGAGTATGTTGTTTAGGCCATAATCTATTACCAGTTTGCCGTCAGATGAATTTGCGTACAGCCCGAATGTAAAGTTTTCCCGAGCCTCCATAAGCTTGGCTTTCGGGAATTTCTTTTTTATTGTTGGTATGTCATCCTTCGAAACATAGACTTCACAATCCTTTCCAAGAGCATCAAGCGCATTCGAGTAAAGCTTCAGTATCAGCGCCCTGTAATCGTCCGTTGCCTTGTATTCTGCAATAGAAGCTTTAAGCTCTGCTTCTGCTGCCGAAAGCTTGTCGGCTATAGCGCTATAGAATATCCTTTTAGCTTCGAGGTTTGCCTTGGATTGCTCCCTGGCTTTTATCTGCGAAGCTTCGAACTCAGCCTTGGAAATGATTTTATTGGATTCCAAAGCGGCTTTTGCCTTGGCTTCGTTCATTATCCTGTTCGCTTCAGCTTTGGCTTCGCTAAGGAGCTTTGATGTTTCCAGCTCCTTGCGCTTTTCTATGCCTGCCACGATCTCTTCGAGACCCATTTGCACCACTGGCTAACTTCAGAGTATCTGCAGCAGCAGTATTAGTCCAAGCACGAATCCTATTATCCAAAGCGTTTCGGGTATCACGAAGAAGAACAGCACCTGGCCGAATTTTTCCGGCTTTTCGGCTATTATCCCCATTCCTGCAGCCCCTATTCCCTGCTGCGCCATTCCAGTTCCTATCAATCCTCCAGCTATTGCTATAGAAGCAGCAACAGCGTATAACGGACTTACCGCTACTACCATGTTTTTCACCAAATCATTAAGCTTTAACGTAGCAATATAAATAAATTAACAAGCATAGATAACTAATCTCGTGCTGATGAATACAAACGATTAATTTTGCAACGAATAGATTTATAAAGGCTCCATAATGGATGCACTTTATGCGTTGCAGGTACAAATGCTTTTGAAAGTGGTTATAATGGAAGGAAAAGAGATTAGGATAGATAAAGTAAACGATTTCGAATGGAAGATTGACGCTTCGCAGGAAAAATCGATGAATGTGCCGGTTAGGATATTTGCCAACGATTATATAATTGGCAATATACAGCGCGATAGGACGCTCAAGCAGGCTATAAACGCAGCCGGGCTTCCGACAATGGTAAAGAACATGCTTGTAATGCCTGATGGGCACGAAGGCTATGGGTTCCCAGTAGGCGGAGTCGCAGCATTTCCGGCCAGCAACGGCATAGTGTCTCCCGGAGCTATAGGTTTCGATATAAACTGCGGAGTCAGGCTCATAAGGACCAACCTAAGCTTTAGCGAGGTCAAACCTAAGCTTGACTTACTGATGGACACGCTCTTCAACATGGTGCCGAGCGGTGTCGGCAGCAAGGTCAGCAAGGGATTTACGCGAAGCGATATCGAAAAGGTTGCAATGGAAGGGGCAGCGCAGGTCATAAGGCATGGATTCGGCGCAGATGAAGATTTGGAAAGGATGGAGGAAAACGGCTGCATGGAGGGCGCTGACCCGGACAGAGTAAGCAATCTGGCGAAGAAGCGAGGCACGCCGCAGCTAGGCACATTGGGAGCTGGAAACCATTTCCTTGAAGTACAGCGCGTAGGAAAGATACTTGACGAGAAAACTGCAAAAGGCTTCGGTCTGTACGAAGATCAGGTAGTAGTTATGGTGCACAGTGGTTCCAGAGGTTATGGGCACCAGGTGTGCAGCGACTACCTCAAGGTGCTTAACGATTACAACGCGAAGAACAATATAACATTGGTAGACCCGGAGCTTAGCTACGCCCACACAGAATCGAAGGAAGCAGAAGATTACCTCAAAGCGATGAAGTGTGCGGTAAACTTCGCGTTCGCCAACAGGCAGGTAATGATGGACTCGATACGCAAGAGCTTCGAGAAGGTATTCTCGAAAAGTTGGGACGAGCTCGGAATGCGTCTTGTATATGACGTGGCCCACAACATAGCCAAGGAAGAAGAGCACGATGTCGACGGAAAAAGGATGAAGCTAATAGTCCACAGGAAGGGAGCCACGAGAGCATTTGCACCGGGAAGATCGGAGATACCAAAAATATATAGGGAATATGGGCAGCCTGTCCTAATACCGGGAAGCATGGGAACCTCAAGCTACATCCTTGCCGGGCTTGAAGGGGCTATGAAGCAGAGCTTCGGATCTTCATGCCACGGATCTGGAAGGCTCATGTCCAGGCACCAGGCAATACGGGAGATACCTGCGGCTAAAACGCTGGGAAGCATGCACGACAAGCATATAGAGCTTAGAGTAAGGGACAGGAAATTAGTAAGCGAGGAATCAGAGCTCGCCTACAAAAACGTAGACGATGTAGTTGCAAGCGTGGCAGGCGCAGGAATAACGAAAATAGTAGCGCAAATGCTGCCCATCGGCGTAG
>JAVYSI010000003.1:0-24833 GCA_038729265.1 Methanothrix sp.
TACATGAAGGCTATGAACTCTATAAAAGAGTTGCAGTTCGTCAAGGAGCTCTACAGATCTAGCGGGGACCATTCCGCCATAGCCATTATTGCTTCTGATTCCGATTCCATAGATTCGGAAATAGAAAGAATGATGTCAATAAATGGGGTGCGCAAGGTGTACCCATCATACATACAGGAAACTGTAAAATGAGCTCACATCCTGCAATTTAGAACCAGCTTTATCGGAACATGGTCGGAGCCTTTTACATCCTTCAATATATCTGCCTTTATAACTTTTTCTTTTAGCTTCTTGGATACGAGGAAATAGTCTATGCGCCATCCTATGTTCTTTTCCCTAGCTTTGAACATGTAAGACCACCATGTGTAATTGCCAGGCTCCTTGTTGAAAATCCTAAAGGTATCGACAAGCCCAGAGCCTATGAACGTATCCATGTCGCTCCTCTCTTCGGAAGTAAACCCGGCGTTATGCGCATTTTCCTTGGGTCTGGCTATGTCTATCTCCTCATGTGCGACGTTGAAGTCGCCGCATATAACTACAGGCTTCTTCCTCTCGAGCTCCTTTATGTATTCCAGCATTTTAGCGTTGAAATCGCGCTTGAGGTCAAGCCTTGACAAGTCCCTCCTGGAATTCGGAAAGTAGGAATTTATGAAATAAAAATCCAAGAATTCGAGGGTTTGGACGCGCCCCTCGTTATCGCCAAAGCCATCGGTGCTAGATATCGGTTTCCTCTTGACTAGGCTCATGGTTCCGCTATAGCCCTTCTTTTCGGCAGGGTTAATTTCGACTTCGTAACCCAACGTGTAAAATTCTTTTGGCAACGTTTTGTCGTCTGCCTTTATCTCCTGGAATGCCATTATGTCAGGTTTTTCGCCTTTTACGAGCTTCAGGGCTTCATCCTTTGTCGCCCTTATCCCATTGACGTTCCAAGAAATCAGACTTAATGCCATCAAACCATCTAAAGCTTCAGTTCCATCTGTATGAGTTCGTAGCCATCTTTCTTTATGCGCCCAGTCTCAATAAATCCGGCTTTCGAGTAAAGCTTCAAGCTCCTTGCGTTGTATTCGTAAATTCCTCCCACTTTGAGCTTTTCAAGGCCCAGCCCTCTGGCGCGTTTTACTAGAAGGCTCAGAACCTTTGTCCCTATGCCCATGCCCCAATATTCCTCAGCACCTATGGTTATTGGTGTTTTGCCCTTGGTTATGCTTGCATCCCCTATCGGTTTCCATGATCCATTCTCGTTAATCTCTATAACGTAAGCTTCGCCGATTTCGGAAAGGGACTTGTTCATGCTTTCTATCATGTCTGGGCCGTACGGCAGTGCCTTTGGGCCTTCAGAATAGAAAAGCACGTCGGGGTTGGTATACCACTCGAGGAAAAAGCCCATGTCTTCCTTTAGGTTTACTGGTCTAAGTCTCACATTTACGTCTTCAAGAACTGCCATAAAATCATCCAGAAAAGAAATCCCTCATTCCCTTCTGCTTGTTCGCAACGTTCTTTTGCTTAGGCTCTCTGCCCAAGAGGTCCAGTTCCCCAAAAACTCCAGAATAGCCTGGCTTTATTGTTATCTTGTCGTTGCGCACGTTGTCTATGCATTCGGCTATATCTTCGCCAGCGATTTCGCTTATGTCGCTTATCTTCGCGTTTGTAAGTACATCCATTTCGTCATCAAACCTTTCTATAAGCTTGGAATACAGCTCTTTGACCTCTTGCGTATATCTTGTCTTCCTTTTGGCATAAGATATTACCTCTATGAGCGGCACTGAATGTATGTAAGGCACATGGATTTTAGGCACGTAGCCTACGGGCCTGTCAGCCAGGTCGTCAACCCTGTGCAATACCCCTATGACAAGCTTCTTCCCGCAGACCTTGCATACGGTTGATTTGTCTTCTTCTGGGTTTACGGAATAATGGCACTCCCTATGGCCGTCGTAATGGTATTTGCCCTCTTCCGGATAATATTCAACTGTGAGCTTGAACCTTTTGTCATCCCTGTCTACAATGGCTTTTATTATGGAATCGTATGACAATTCATCTAGATCAAGCACGTTCGTCTCCCTGCCCATGTTCGCAAGCGAGTGCATATCGCTGTTCGATATAAGCGTGTATTTGTCTAGTTCGGATACTCTCCAGTTCATTTTTGGGTCGGAGCTGAGCCCGCTCTCATAAGCGCGTATGTCTTTTTCTCTGTCCTCATAAGCCTCTTTTATCGAGTCAAAACCAGACATTGCCCCCAGGGCCCCAAAATATGGGGTCCACAAATGGGCAGGAAATATGAACGCCCTTTTGTCTACCTCCTTAACGATGTCAACGAAGTGCGCTGCACTCATCTGCAGCTGCGGCCTTCCGTCGGCGCCCATGCTGCCGTATTTTCCTAGCCTTTCTGAAAGCTCTTTTGCAGATTCAAGGCTTGGCAGCAGTATGCAGTTGTGTATCTTTTTTATGCTTTTGTCCCTGCCCTCAAATATGGTCGAAACCTCCGCGCTCGGTATGAATGCCGTTTTATTGTCCGAGCCTTTGAGCCTGTATAAGCCGTTGCCTTCGCTTACAGTGTAGTTTTCTATCTCCTTCATCCATTCTGGGTGCAGTATGTCGCCCGTCCCTAGCACGTTTATACCTTTTTCTAGGGCTGTTTCAGCCATAGATTTGGGGTTTATGGCTCCGCTGCACGCCATGGCGAACCTCGAGTGCACGTGCAAATCGGCTACGATTTTCATAAACATTGCCTACAAATCATTATATTTTTTCAAAGCCTTAAGTGCGACATCCCTCACGTTAGGGAATGTCTCCATTCCGTTTATTTCTTTTTCATCCATCCACTTAATGTCTGTGCTTTCCTCGTTTGCGCCAAGACTGCCGCCAACAGCCTTTCCGACATAAACCATATCGAAATGTATGTGCATGGGCTGGGTCGTGTAAGGCACTTTCTCATATAATATAGCGAATGGCTCCGGCAGCGTATGCGCTGCTTCGTCAACATGCTCTACGTTGTCATCTCCTATCAATTCCACATCTATTCCAGTTTCCTCCTTAGTTTCCCTTATTGCAGCTTCGTATGGAAATTCGTTTTCTTCGACATGGCCACCAGGAGGAACCCATATGCCTAGCTTCCTGTGCTTTAACATTAGCATTTTGCCTTTGTCTATTACCATGCATCCAGCAACAATGCATTTTTTCATTGCCATTTTATTCGCTTTTTGTTACTCCGTTTTTCGGGCACAAATCTTTCAGGAAACAGGAACTGCATTTGGGTACGGTTCCGCATACCTGCTTTCCATGCTCCTTCAAAATGTACGAAATGTTTTTCCAGTACCTTTTGTCCACAATCTTTTCCAGATCCTTTTCTATGACGTCAGGATTCTTGCTCTCGCTTAATCCCATTCTGTATGCTAGCTTAATAACCCAGGTGTCAACCGGTATTCCTTCTACTATTCCATACGCGTTTATCAATATTGTGTTTGCTGTCTTCCTGCCTATGCCAGGTAGCTCTATTAGCTCTTCCATGGTTCTTGGGACCTCTCCATTGTATTTTTCCTCTATAACTTTGCACGCCTTTATTATGTTAGAGGCCTTGTTCTTTGCATAAAAGACGCCCTTCACATATCCGAGCAGCTCATCTAAGCTTGAATTTGCATAATCCTTGGCGCTTTTGTATCTTTTGAAAAGTGCAGGTGTTAGGGCGTTGACCGTGGTGTCGCGTGTTTGGGCAGAAAGTATTGCCGCTACCATGAGCTCCACCGGATTGCTGAAATTTAAGTAATAGTGCACGCCCTTATAATGCGTTTCCAGAGCTTCTATGACTTTTGATTGGTTCTTTGGACTTATATAATCCATATCTGCACCATTCGACGTTTAAAGCAAAATGCTTACAATTAGCTACAGGTTTTTGTCTGCGTAATCCTTCCATATCGCAAGTTCCCCTGTAACTACATATGGCACCTTCGCAAGCTCCTTCAAGTTCTTTGCCCCAAGCAGGAACATCACGCTTTTGAGCTCCAATATAACATTGTTTATGAATTTTTCCACTTCTTTCGGAGACTTTGTTGCAGGTCTCAATATAGGTAGTGCCATGGCCGTGAGCGATGCACCCATAATCAATGATTTTGCCACGTCCATGCCTGTTCTCAAGCCGCCAGAAGAAACTATCGGCAGCTTTGAGCGCTTCCTTATCATGTAGAGCGAAGCTGCAGTCGGTATTCCCCAATCCCAAAGCAGGTTCCCTAGGTCAACCTTGGATTCCATGCCCATCGCCTTGGCCCTGTACCATTCTACCGCCGCATAGCTTGTACCACCCATTCCTGCTATTTCAATGGCGCTTATTTTTGTGCCTTCAAGCTGTTTGGCAACTCCTGGAGATATTCCGAAACCAACCTCCTTAACTACAACCGGCTTTTTTATAAATTCAGCTATCGATTTTATTCCGTCGAGCACATTCTTGTATTTTGGTTCGCCCTCGGGTTGGACTATCTCCTGCGTTGGATTCAGATGCACGTAAAGTGCATCGGCATTAATCATGTCTACAAGCCTCTTTATATCACTTATTTTCATACCACCGGATATTTGCGCGCCACCTATATTCGCACCTAAAAATGCAGTAGGTGCGTTTTTTCTTGCTACTGTATAAGTGTCTTCAAGAACTTTATCATAAAGCGCTGCCCTCTGGCTTCCCAAAGCCATTCCAAGCCCGAGCTCTTCTACGGCTTCAGCAATATTTGCGTTTATTGTTTTGGCAACCTCTGCCCCTCCAGTCATTGCTCCGACCATGAACGGAGCCGAAAATTTCTTTCCAAGAAAAACGGTGCTTGTATCTATATCGTCAAAATCAATCTCCGGAAGGGAGTTATTTATGAGCTTAACATCCGAAAAAAGAGTCCTTACATTTTTAGCCTGGACTGGCTCCTCAAGGCATATTTTTATGTGCTCCTCCTTCCTTTTCATTATTAGGTCTATCTTATCCTTTTTGGACATTCCAGATGAATCTTTTGCATCCAACAAATTACCCGCACAATATGTAAAAAACTATTAAAGCAAACATTATTTATAACGTACAAACTAATAATAAATAACTCGGTGTCTTTCTGGGATTGAATAAAAAGCTTTTTATGAAAAATGTGATTTACCTGCTTAAAAAACAATACGGGAGGCAGCTGAAAAGCACGCTTGAGTTCTCAAACGCATGGGAACTTCTTGTTGCAACAATGCTTTCCGCGCAGGCGCAGGATAAGCAGGTAAACATAGTTACAAAAAGGCTTTTTAAAGATTATAAAACTATAAGCGATTATGCAATGCTAAAACCTCTGCAGCTTTACAAATATACCAAATCGATAGGGCTTTATAGGAACAAATCAAAAAATATAATACTCGCTGCTCGCAAGATAAAAAAAGATTTTAATGGAAAAGTTCCGGATACTATGGAAGGGCTCATATCCCTGCCTGGAATCGGCCGCAAGACTGCAAACGTGGTTATTTACAATTGGTTCGGCAAAAATTTAGGAATAGCCATAGACACGCATTGCATAACGGTGCTCAACAGGCTCGGCATGACAAAAAGCAAAAACGCAGAGAAAATAGAAAAGGAGATAATGCAAATAACCGATAAAAAGGAATGGGGCAATCTTACACATCTGCTTATAGCTCTTGGAAGGGATGTCTGTACGGCACGAGCCAAGCATTGCGAGGCTTGTGTCCTTAATAAGATATGCCCATCAAGCACGGTGAAAAAATGATAGCTGCACTTTTCAGCGGCGGAAAAGATTCGACCCTTGCAATACACAAAGCCAGCGAAGCAGGCTCAAAACCTAAGCTTCTTATAACGATGAAGCCGTATAATGAAGACAGCTACATGTTCCACAAGCCCAACATAAAATACACGTCCCTGCAAGCAAGGGCGATGGACATAAGACACGTCATATGGGATACGGAAGGAGCTAAGGAGCTGGAGCTGAACGACCTGCGTGAGGCTCTCAAGGCTAATGGCGTGACCAAGCTCATAACCGGCGCCATAGCAAGCAGGTATCAAAAGGACCGCATAGAATTAATATGCAAGGAGCAGGGCATAGAGATGATTTCACCACTGTGGGGGATGGATCAGGAAAAAGAGCTTTCAGAGATTGCGGATAAATTCGAAGCAATAATAACAAAGGTTGCAGCGTATGGCTTAGACGAATCCTTCATCGGCGCTACGATAAACAGGAACTTGGTAGAAAAGCTCGTTGCGTTAAAAAATAAATATAAGATAAACGTAGCTTTCGAAGGCGGAGAGGCAGAATCATTCGTACTAAATGCGCCTATGTTTAAGAAGAGGGTGAAAATAACCTCGTACCACATTACATGGGATGGTACGGTTGGTGAATATATAATAGACGGTGCAGAGCTTTCAGACAAGTGATAGTGTGTTGGTAATTGGTTTCAATTGGCCTAACTTTCACGACAACGCAGTAGCTGCTGTCCTTGAAGGGAAGCTTGTATATGCTTCGGAGGAGGAACGCTATACTAGGAACAAACATTCGCCATACGAATTGCCTGCAAATGCACTTGAGCACTGTTTTGCTTTCCTCAAGTCTAATTATGGTATAAGCCCATTAGACGTAGACGCATACGCAACAAATTTTGACCCAAATTTTTACGGGTTCAGATCAAAGGCTTGGCATACATTTTCGCAAGTGTCGCTTCTTAAAGATTATTTATTAAGGAATGCAGTGGCGTCAAATGCATATTCAAATGTAATGAATGCGATAACCCGCTCAATCACTTCTAGACTGAATTTTACCGAATCTGCAAAACTATTTATCAAAAGCGTGCTTATGCATATGGGTCTATCAATTAATGAAAACTCTATTAAAATCGTTCCGGTGCGCCACCATCTTTCGCATGCCGCTTCAGCATATTATTTCTCTGGCCATAATTCCTCGCTCGCATTGGTTGCCGATGGCCAGGGTGAAAATGACTCGACAACTGCATGGTCAGTGAAAAATGGCAATTTCGAAAACATATATGCGCAAAGTTGGCAGTCGCTTTCGCTGGGGTACCTTTACGAGTATGTTTCAAAATACATAGGTTTTAACAGGCTTGATGGCCCAGGCAAGGTTATGGGTTTGGCTCCATATGGAAAGCTGGACGCTTCGATGGAACGCAGGCTTAATTCCCTCATTTCAAAAAACGGTTTCCGCCGCGAGGTAAAAAGGGGTATAACTAGAGACAGCCAAGAATCAATGTATAACAAGATTGCATCAACAGCCGTCGCATCAGAAACCGGAATAAGCACATACTCAAAGAACGGAACGCTCAACAAAAAGGCATGCGATTATGCACATACGCTGCAATCGTTCTTTGAAAACAATATTCTTGAATTTGCAAAAGCGATGAAAGACTCTTCAGGCATGAAAAATGCAGTGATGGCAGGAGGTTCTGCTCTAAATGCAAAAGCGAACATGGAAATGCATTATTCCAAAATCTTTAACTCATTGTTTATATTTCCAGCTTCTAATGATGAGGGAGCTCCGGCAGGAGCAGCAGCATACGTATATGATACTCTTTTTGGTGGAATGGAAAACCGAAGAATATCAAACGTATACCTTGGCGATTCTTATACTGAAGAAAAAATAAAATCTGTATTGGAGAAATCAAAAATAAAAGCAGAGCATATAGGTGACGACCTTTCACCAATCCTTTTTGAGTTGGAAAAAGGAAAGTCAATTGGATTTTATAACGGCAGATCAGAATTAGGCCCAAGGGCTTTAGGGAATAGGAGCATAATTGCAGACCCTAGAAATAAGGAAAATTGGGGAAAGCTCAACAAAATAAAAGGAAGAGAGTGGTGGCGCCCTCTTGCCCCATCCTTATTAGAAAGCTCAATGGAAAAATATTTTGTAGATCCGGTAAAGCACGAATTCATGGTAATGATGTTTCATACTACCGAAGTTGCGAAAGATAATGTCCCTGCAATAAACCATGTCGACATGACTGCAAGGCCTCAATCGGTTTCGAGAGCCCAGAATAAATTATGGTATGATTTAATAAAGGGATTCGAGAGCGACACGGGTGATGGCTTAATCATAAACACCAGCTTCAATAATGCAGGTGAGCCACTTGTAGAAACTCCCGAGCAAGCTATAAAGAGTTTTTCAATAAGCGGCCTCGATTGCCTATACCTGCAAGGATGGCTTATAAAAAAGTAAAAATCAGAAAAGCATTAAGCGTATATCTGTATATTAACATTTAATATTGTGGTAAAATGGCTGCATCATTGCTTTCAAAAAGGAGTACATTTGCGCACAATTCCATACTTGAAGAGGAAAAAGTCGCAGATTCAATAATCAAAAAGGGCGGAAAGGTAATAGAGATAAACAGGGGTGATCCTGCGGTTTATTTCCCTACGCCAAAATACACCATCGACGCATATATAAAAGCACTCAGAGAAGGGAAAACGAGCTATTCTAGAGACTCTGGAGTAATGCCTCTGATAAATGCTATAAAGAAAAGATATAAAGGCAAGTACAACGTTTCATGCGGGACCGACGACATAATAGTGACTGCAGGTATATCCGAAGCGCTAATGTTCCTTAACATGGCTACGATAAATTCTGGTGATAACGCCATAATCTTTAGGCCGTTTTATAACCAGTACCTTACTCAACTTAAAATTTCAGGCGGAATTCCAGTATACGAAAATTATGACGAGAAAAATGGTTGGGACTTAAATCCGGAAAGTGTTAAAAAGACGCTCAAAAGCCTAAAAAGCACCGGAAGGATAAAACGCACAAAGTACATGCTAATAACAAACCCGAACAATCCAACTGGTACTGTCTTAAGCAAGTCTACGCTTAAGGAGATCGTTGATTTAGCCAACGAGTACAACATATTCCTTGTAAGCGACGAGATATACGATGAAATATATTATAACGGTGCAAAATTCACAAGCCTTAGCCAATTGGCAAAGGGAATTCCACACATGATACTCAACGGGGCTTCAAAGGACTTCGACGCAACTGGGTTCAGGATAGGATACATGATTCTCCCAGAGCACGATAAAGCGTCTGAGGAGCTAAAGTCAAAATTTGCCGAATTCGCTAGCGTGAGGCTTTGCGTAAACACTCCTGCACAATACGCTTTTGCTGAAGCACTCTCGAAGTCCAAGGAGCACGATAGGGCGATAAAGTCTATGGTTGCATCTATAGAAGAGCGTGTAAACGCCGCGGTAAAAGTACTTGAAGAAAACGATATGATAAAAGTAGTAAGGCCGAACGGAGCATTCTACATCCTTCCAAGGATCGACTTCAAAAAACTGAAGATAAAAGAAGACCACGAATTCGTTGACAGGTTCCTTAGGGAAGAGCATGTGATGCTGAGCAGAGGCTCTGGTTTTGGCGCGGAATCACACGTGCGCGTTGTTGCGCTTCCGCCAAAAGATATATTAGAATATGCGATGGATAAACTTAATCGTTTCTGCAAGAAGTATTCAAAGTAAATTATCTGGGTCCGTAGTCCAGCGGTTAAGATACGAGCCTTACACGCTTGAGACCGGAGTTCGACTCTCCGCGGACCCACTAAATTCTAATTGTCAATCAGCAAGAATGGAAAATTAGCAAGAGAAAGATTAATGCATACTAAAGTATGTCTCCGATTATGCTGTTTACCCCTCCCTTCAAAGAAGCAGCATTCAAACCACACTTGTTTTTCATGAATCTTATTACAAACTTCGAGGTGCTGTCTTGATACCCTGCAAACACGTAGTTGTCAAGCTTCTTCATCTGTTTTTCATCATAATAAATTATTTCCTCAGGCGTGATCTTCACTATCATGTCTTTTGGTATGTCTATGGCCCTGCTTATCACGTCTTCCGGCTCTGAGCCCAACCATACTAATTTGGTGTTCTTCTTTCCCATCAAGTCGATTGCCTCTTCCAATCCAAGTTCCACTATATCGTCCTTTTGGGCATCTGAAGCGTTTTGCCCACCATTTTTAAAATTCTTTTCCCTACCCATTAAAATCACCGACTGGTCAAATTATCTTTGCATTATCATATTTTTAAACCTATGCACAAAGCTTTATTAGAGCTCGATTAAAAAGATTGTAATGAAGTAAAAATCAAACATTATGTGATTCTCTGGCAAAGAAATTGCTTATACTTTCCGACGTACACTATCCAATAGGGAAATTGGAAACAATACGAAGAGTCATATCTTTTGAGAAACCTGATAACCTAGTTATGCTTGGCGACAACATAGAACTAGAGAGGTTTAGCGACCATAAGGAAGCTTACGCCACATTCTATAAGAAGTTGGATGGTATTTTTCCAATTAAAAAATCTATAATACTGCTTGGCGACAACGATTACCAATATTCAAGCGACAAATCGATATCAAATATAATAATCTCTTACACCCCAATGAATTTGAAAACAGGCGAACTCATATTTTTTAGCAAAGGGAACATGCATTTTTTTCATGGTAATCTTGAAAAAAGCAAATTTATAGAAAGGCTTGGATACTATTTTGTAAAAACTGCAAACAGTATAGACTACAACATCGCCCCAAACATGATGGCATTTATCGCGCGAAAATGGTTTAGGATAAGAAAGGAGGATTATTTATTTCTGGGCCATTTGCATTATTTAGGTATACATTCTAAAAGCATATTTTGCGGAACCCTTAATCACGAATTCATGCCATTTCCAAATTCTCTAGGGTATGTTACATTGATGCATAACAATTTCAGAGTTTTGCCAAAAAGCATAAGAATAATTAGAATTCAAACAAATCGTGCTCGGTGAAAAACTTGTTAGGTGAAGAATATCTATTCATCATAATATTTCTCGCTGTCATAATATTGCTAAGGTTCAGGAGACAGAGCAGGGGCTCAAAAGCAACTCCCTCGCGCATATTCCGGTATCCTGCAATTTACATATTCTTATCAATAATACTCGTTGCATACACTCCGAGTTTAATTCTTCTGATTTTTGCCGTTCTTGCAATAATCCTAGGATATGTAATAGGGAACATGCTTGGTAGAAAATCAAGCGTTTTCATGTCTGAAGGAAAGATGCTGTACAAACGTTCCAACGAGGTTTTTACTATATGGCTAATCGCGTTTGTCGTACGTGCATTGATAGAATTTGTTCTTCCCATTCCTTCAATCAATACGATTCCAATAAATAGGGCAATAAATGCTTTTTCCGGGGTATATATGTGGTATTCGGTAGTGGACATACTGCTTGCATTCAGTGCCGGAATGCTTTTGGGCGAGGCCTTACACCTGTACAAGAAGTACAATGTTATGAAACAGTCTAGCAAGCAGATTAAATAATGAAAACGCCCGAGGCAGGAATCGGACCTGCAACCTACTGGTTAACAGCCAGTCGCTCTACCATTGAGCTACTCGGGCATAAAATTAATCCTTGAAGTGTGGCATAGGAGCCGCAAGGTTAATTATGCGCACATAAATATAAGAATTCTCCGAAAAGCTCTTCGCGGTGCTTATCTTCCCTCTCGAATAGTCGTAGACGTAGAAAGAGCCTTCGAAGTCTTCAGTCTCTGCATATACAAATACCTTCTTGTCATCAGTTATTATTTCAAAAGAACCAATGTACGTTTTGCCCTCGTAATGGAATTTATAAACCATGCCTATGCTATCACCGTTTATATTTCCGCTTATTACAGCATTGACTACGTCTTCGTATCTCTTTGCCTTGACGTAGAGTATGCTCTCAGGTTTCGGCTCCTTGCTTTTGAAATTCTTGCTGTCAAGCTCTATCAGCGGTATTCGCGATATTCCCAAATTTGCATAAGAGCCCGGTTCATTTGCAATCTCGAAACTCTCCAATCCGTTATCGTTCTTCGGGCTGTAAATAGCATAGCTGCCTGTAACATCCTCTGGAACGTAGTAAAGCATCCTTGTATCACCAAGAAATTCGCCAAGCAGAAAAATTGAATGCCGACCATTAACGTCCATAACATAAATGGCTTTGACTTCCTGCGACATTGTGTAAGCCAATCTGCCTATATCAAGTTTGTCCGCAAGCTGAAGTGGACTAACATATATAAACTTCGTGTTCTTCTTCTCTTTCTTTTCCAAAAAAACACCATCAGAGCTTTGACAGCAGCCCTATTACATACATCAGGACATAGGACGGCTCGTATATTATCGGAAATATCGGAGAACCCTGGCCAATTGCATAGTAATCGTCAAGCAAACTGGGCTTTATGTTGAGCTTTATGCCAACAGATTTCCTTACGAGCGGGCTTTCCAATGAACTCACATTTACCGTAGGGCTATACTGTCCTGGCGTCCTAGCAAAAATAGCATATTTGAATGTCTCGCTAGTGTGGTGCAGTGCTATAACAGTCTCTGGCTCAAACTGTACTCCCTGTATTCCGGAGACGTTTATCACAAACGGGCTGTCCGATACTCCAGTATTGTTTATAGTTACTGCTATGCTCTTTGGCTCTCCCGGGCTACCATACACTTTTTCGGGAGCCACACTCATTTTAAATACATTAGGAGTTATGTTCACATATGCCACGAAATTGAGAGAGCCTATCTTGGAATAGTTGCCTATGTTGACCGCGCTCAACGCAAGCTTATAAGTGCCATTGGATGCTTCTGGAGATGGTGTTATATCTACTGTAAGAGTGGAGCGATACAAAGCAGAATTCTTTACTATCCAACCATTAGGATATCCAGTAACAACGAGTTTGTTCCATCCCCTACTGAATACTGATCCTGTCCCATTGGTTGTAAGGGCAGACACTGTTATAGAAAAGGTCTGTCCAGGGCCTGCTTTGCCAAGGTAAATGCTACCGTTGTTTGTTACTGTGGCATTGTATGGTTCAGTTATGTTTACATATGTCCCTGCAGAGAAACTGACCGTCCCTAGCACAAGCAGCGTGAAAAACCCTATGAAAATAATGCTCTTCAACATGCGAACGCCAACATTGTCAAGTATATTTCATTGTTACTGATGCAACCTTTATTAAGGTGTGCTGGGATGGCAATCCACTTGTCGTATAATTTATAAATATGTAACCGGTAAAGCTGTCGCCAAGAGGTTGTGCATCTATGGCACCATTTGCGGCGTAGCAATACGCGTTTAGGACTCCGTAACCGTCGCTGTATATAGTAACACCGTTGGAAGTGAATGTCCCTGCAGGATAGCTTCCACTGTCACCAGAATATCCCAATATATTGATGTTGCCGGTTTCAGGCAAGTTTTCATCGGTCGAATTCGAATTCACTGCGCATGCTACTCCCGTAACGTTTATGGTTCCTCCGGTAGCCTGCGACAGCTTTATTACCATTGCTCCAGTAGTATTTATACCATAAGAATCGCATACAAAAGAGGGTGCAGGTACACAGTTCTCTGGTATTATTGTTGGGTTGAAGATGCCGCTAGTCATTATTATGTAAATGGCTGCAGATATTATTATGAAAGCGACACCATAAGATATAATGAAGTCAAGCGACATCTGTGCCCTTTGCTCTCTTCCTAATCTATCTGCTTTCTTCAGACGCATTTTTTCCCACCTGGAGCTTAACGCCGTTCGAATCCCTTGTTATGATGATATCAAAGTCGGAGCTGCCAAATAATTTTTGGAGTTCTTCATATGTATACGTGCCTACGTCTCCATGTCCCTCGGTCTTGCTCTCTAAGATCTCACTGCGCCTCTTCTTAAGATCGCTTTTTCCCATCTCATTGTAGACCAAGGAAAGCTTCGGCACCTCTTTAGACTCGAAAAGGCTTTCTATGTCTAGGTCCATTTGCCTATAACCTTCATCCTGCAGTATGAACGGCAGCACTGCAGCAAATTCTGCTTGTATGCTTGTAATGACATCATTGACGTTTTGTTGCATTCCGGCAATCACGAACTGATCGCTGTTTAGGAAGCCCACAAAAACGCCGTTGCCTGAGTTCTTTATTATATCCTGCAGCAGCTGCGATATTAGCCTGAGTATTACTATGCCTGATTTTTCTCCGAAACGCTTTGCATATTCCCCGAAATTACCTATCTTTATTGTTCCTATTACATATTGCTCGCCTTCCTTAAGCGAATGCTCTATCTCGCGCGATATTCTGTCCTCGTCAGGAAGGTCTATAAGTGGGTCGAACCTTTTGCCCTTTTTCTTCAGGAAAAGTGTCACCAAGCTCCTAAGTTCTATTGGGTCGAAAGGCTTCTTTATGTAATAGTCTGCGCCGTTCTTTAAGGCCGTGAACCTGTTGTTGGTAGGATCCATGGCACTCACCAATATCACTGTTGTATCTTTGGTATCCTTGTTGCTCTTTATAGCATTGCATATATCCTGGCCATTCATGTGTGGCAGCATAAGATCGAGTATAACCATATCTGGCCTTTTACTATTAACAACCCCTATAGCTTCGCCGCCATCGTAAACCTGCATTATCTCAAATCCCTTGCCCAGAGAAAGCGCCATAAGCTTGTTTATATTCTTGTCATCCTCAACAATAAGGACCTTCCTGAGCTGTTTGTCCTCTTGAAGGACATAATAAGTCATTATACCGCCATTGCTCCTGGAAGCAATTGCCTTCGTGTTTTCCAGTTCCTTGAGTGAGCTATCTAACTGCTCCAACGAAATGCCCCTGCTGAATGCGCTATCCTTTAATTCGCTGTAAGATATCTGCTGCTTGTCGTTTATCATAGCCAAAATCTCTTCAGAAAAGTCATGAAATTCATCCATAAAGGCCACCTGATAATAAATCAACAAAAAGTATATTATATCTTGCCAATTGCCGTCATAGTTACTACAACAACGGTGAAAAACACTCCAAAGCAAGGGTTAAAAGATTTGCCTTGCAATTCTTAAACATGGCTTCCAGAAATCCAAAGCATCACACCAGACGCAAGATTAATGCAAATAGTATTGCAATATATGCAGTAATCGTTATACTAATAATAGCAATAGCGCTATACGCATTGACCTACAAGGGCGTGCAGGATTTAGGTTCCGGGGGCAACGTGACTGTAAGTTCCAACGGCACAGTATTTATGCTGGGTGGCGTAGAATATGCAACGTATATGGGTTCAGGCGATACGCTATACATATCAAAACAGCCGGCTTTCATAAACCCGCTAATGGAAGTTTCATTGAGCAAGGATACCACAGTGCATGCGAATTACATGTCAAAGTACGCAGACATTGGCATAGAGCTGCTGTCGGCTAATGGTACTTCGGCTCTTGTGCATTTCATAACCATAAGCCAGTCTGATGCTGTGCCGCCAGACTCGTCACAGATAAGGATAGTTCCTACCAACATAAGCTCAAAGACGACTAGTACAATACTTCCTTCAAAGAGTTCCAATTCCACGGTTTTGGGATCAACCACATCCACAACAGTATCGACTACTGTTACGACAACTACATCGCAGCCAAATGGCTATTCCAAAGCTCTGTCAGCACTGCAAGCAAGCAAATATTATTCCCTAATGGAAAATTATTCGGAACTCTACCATAATACGTCACAATGCACGCCTTCGCTATACAACAAGACATACGAAGCCAATAATTACGGCGTTCCTCCATCAGGCCCGCAGACATATGCAAACGTTAGCGCTTTCGTTCCGTTCAACATGAGCTATGCGCTTAATGACGTATCTGGCCCGATATACGAAGCAATATATACAACGATAAGCAAGAGCACGATAACTACAGGCACTGCTCTATCAATGGTTATAAACTCTTCCGATGGGGTCATTAGCAACATAACTTATTCCGGGATATTTGCAGGTACTAATGAGAGCGCATTGTATCAGGGCTACTTAAGTGCTGTGAGGGTCGGAGGCGCATGCGGAATATACCTCCAGTGAATAAAACATTTGCAGCTATTCCTTCCTCCTGTGCTTTCCATATGAGTTCTGGCTTATCGGTATGGTAAAATAGAACCTGCTTCCCTTTCCCTGCGTTGAATCGAATTTGATGCGCCCCCTGTGCAGGTCGATTATCTCTTTGGTTATCGACAGGCCAAGCCCTGTTCCAGTGCCGTCAGGCTTAATCAAACCTTTCTTCGATGCTTGGTAAAATTTCTTGAATATCTTCCTCTTGTCTTCGTCGCTTATGCCTATGCCAGTATCTATCACTTCGCACATGACGCTGCGCTTGCTGTACTTTGAAACGTGCACTGTTATCTTTCCTGTTTCCGTGAACTTTATAGAATTTCCTATCAAGTTTACAAACACCTGTATGAGCCTGTTAGGGTCTGCAGTTATGGCAGGCACGTCGTAGTCAACGGCCCACGAGAAGGCAAGCCCCTTGTTTTTGGCGGATTCCTCCATGGCCTTTATGCTCGGATTGCTCGCCAACTCGGCCAGGTTGACCTCCTTCAGGTCAAGCTTAACCTTATTTGCTTCGAGCTTTGCCGCGTCTAATACCTGCGTTATTATCAGCATGAGCCTGTCTGCCTCCTCGAGTATTGTGTCCATGTATTCCTTCTGGTCAGGGTTCAGCGCTCCGAATTCGCCTTCCCTCAGCAGTTTCGAGAAGCCTTTTATGTTCGTCAGCGGGGTCTTCAACTCGTGCGATATGTTGTATATGAATTGCGACTTGAGGTCGCTGGCCATCTTCAGGCTCTTCGACTGCCCCTCCAGTTTCCTGTTCGCCTGTTCAAGGTCGTTCATAATTCGTTTGGTTTCTAATTCTTTGACCATTATGGCGTAGAAATAAGAATCGCCGTCGAAGAACAATCTCACGGAATGCGTAGCAGGAAGCAGCTCGGAATTGCTTTTCTTTAAGTTTACATAGCTGCCATCTACCTTTCCACCATTCTTAACGTATGAAAGGTCCCTGTCAAGAGTATCCTCTTCCGAGTAAAGGGACCTTATATCCCTGCCCAAAAGCTGTTCCTTTTTATAACCTAAGAAATGCTCTATTGGCAGATTTGCATCGGTTATCATGCCATTCTGGTCCACAACTAAGGTTATGTCAGAAGTTACATCTATGAAATCCTTGAGGTTGTTCGAAAGTATCCTTACCGATTCCTCAAGCTCCGCGCTCAGCATTATGCACATGTATCCGAATGCAGTCTTGGATACCGAAAGATATACTTTCTCCTTGTAACCGCCTATGGACACATCGGTTTTTACCATTGCCCTACCCTTTGATTTCAGCAAATCCATAAGCGTCAAGTAGTCCGATGAAGGGATCATATCTCCTAGCTTTAAGCTTTTTATGTTCATGCTGTCTATGCTGTCCCACTTTCCCAGCCTTCCGAAACCACCTATTACTTCTAAGCCTTCGTCGAGGCTCAGAGCTACGGCCTTCCCTGTTACTGCTATGCTATCACTTATGCCGTTCACAAGCTCGCTGTCACTAACATCAACAAGCGACACGTAAGCCGTGCCCTGGTTTATGCTCGAAGCGTTTAACTCGAAAACATGCTTCTCTCCGTTCACGAGAATGAGCCTCCTCACAGGTATGTCGGGCTGCATAGCTCGCAACTCCTTAAAATCCATCCCTAATATTCTCTTTATATCAACATTTTCGGATTGGCTTATCCTAAATAGGGCCATGGCCCTCTTATTCGCCTTTATGACTTTGCCTGTCTGTGAAACCAGCATGTTGGCAGAGCCGCCGCTGAAAGCCGAGTCAAAATAAGCTGCGAGGTTCCTGCTTCTAGAAGCTTCACTGGAATAGCTAACAGCCAGGCCTATAAACGCAGCGCCTATTGAAAGGCTGTTGAGAACCTCATTGCTAAATCTGTTCTCCATCTTGGAAAGCAGCTCAAGCACTCCAATGACCCTTCCGCCTATCATGAGCGGCAGTATCGCGCAGCTAGAATAACCTAAATTTCTGTAGTTTATCAACTGCGGGAATTCCGAATAATCGCTTAGCTGGTTGTCTATGTAAACCTTCTTGGTGTTGGCTACGTAGCCGTATATTCCGCCGTTCTCTTCTCCGAACGAATCGGCTCTCTTAAGGCTGGCCGCGTCGACGCCGAAGACCTCCCTTACGCTTCTTGCGAAACCTTCTATCGTATCCTTTTCGCTGTACTGCGACATCGCAAGCGGCAGCAGGTCGTACATGAACTTTTCAAGCACAATGTTCTCAGACATGTTACAAAATCGCCGTTTAATAATTGAATTGGGAAGTTATTTAATTCTGTTTTGAGATTGTGTAACGGTGCATGGCTTGCGCGGTTTGGATGGCGTGCATGCCTGTTCCACGCGGTCGGAAAAGGGAGGAGAGCTTTCAAGGCTTGAGAGGGCTTCTAAGTATCTGGAAAGGGCCAGGCGCTCTTTCAGGGAAAAGAGACCCTACGAGGCCGGGGTTTTCTACGCGAAGGCGCAGAGGCTTTTGCTCTCGCTACTGCGAAAGAAAGGGATAAGGCGCGGCATAAAAAAGTCCGATCTTTCGGAAGGAGAAGTGCAAGAGATAAGGGATGAATACATAACACAGCTGATAGAGAGGGCGTGGAGAAGCATGGGCACGTGACTGGGTTCGGCAAATGCTATTATTCTTGCTAGTTGAAACACTCTGAGGCGTTTTGTTGGTCAGGTGATTCATTGGAATTTAAGGAAATTTTCAAGGGAGTATTTTCAATAGGCGGAAAGCTGGCAACGGAAAACATGGTAAAAGGTTCAAAAGCCTATAGCGAAGAGCTTGTAGCGATAGGAACAAAAGAATACAGGCTTTGGAACCCATACAGGAGCAAGTTATCCGCAGCTATAATGAACGGCATGAAAGAGATGCATATAGAACCGGGATCAAAGGTGCTGTATCTCGGTGCGGCTACCGGCACTACGGCAAGCCACGTAAGCGACATAGTTGGAGTGCAGGGTTCTGTATACTGCATAGAGCTGTCCGATAGAAACATGCGCCAGCTCATAAAGGTCTGCGAGAAAAGAAGAAACATGCTGCCTATACTTGGTGATGCGAGCGATACGGAAAAATACAAGGATTACGTATCCGAATGCGACGTTATATATCAGGATGTATCTTCGAGGGACCAGTCCGGGATCCTGCTCGAAAATTCCAAATTCCTCAAGAGGGGCGGATTCGCCTACTTCATAATAAAATCGCAGAGCATAGACGTCGGGCGAAAGCCATCGGAGGTCTTCGAATCTGAACTCAAAAAGGTGTCAGAAGTTTATGATTTGCTTGAAAAGGTAGGCATAGAGCCTTACGACGAGCTTCATATGTTTGCAGTATTGCGCAAAAGATAAATAACCTTTTTGGCAATTACTTAAGGGCACGGTGGTATTATTGAACGTTAAGAACGCAGCTTCTGTGGCATCGTATGCGGCCTCTTCAGGCATGCTGATAAAGTGCCCATACTGCGGAGCAAAGACCATATCGCTCTCGGACTACTGCGTTTGTTCATGGTGCGAAGCGCTTATACACAGGAAAATGTCTGAAACAAACAACAATGCATTGTCACAGGCGGTTTCGTCAATAAGCCAAAACTACTCATCCAAGAACTACGATGTTGCAGTTTCAGCGTGTGATAATGCTTACACGTCATCCAAGAGCGCATGGTTTCTATACCTCAAGGGCATAGTACTGCTGAGCGCCTCGAACAACGAAACGTCACTGATAAGTTATGACAAGCCTGGCTTCATGGAAGATAATGCTTCACACAGGGTGGCTGCATCGAAGCTCTATGCGGATTCAAGGCTTTCGCTCTACAAGGCGATAAGCGAAGCGGCAAAAGGTTCGGCGGATTCCAAGGCACTTGATACTACATTCCTCCAATTCATTTCAAGCGTGAAGCTAAAGGATAAAACTGGGGCAAAGCACTACCTCAACGAACTATCGGAGCTTGGCGATGACCTGGCTTCCAAATATGCTAAAATGCTAATCTTCAATCTTAATGGGCTCTATGAAGAGTCGCTATCCCATGCGGAGTCTTTGCTGACAAAAAAAAGCTTCTCCGTAGGAGCGCTATACTATGCTTCGCTTGCGCTTTTCAAACTTCACAAGACAAATGATGCGAAGGCGCTCATAAGCGAAGCGATAAAATATATCAGCACTCCTTCGGCATTGGCGTTGCACGACGACATAATGAGCTTCGGAAAAGTATGACTACTTTGTCATGAATATCAGGCGCATAGGGTCCTTGCCATCGACAGTAGCAAATCCGAACCTTTCGAGCTGCACAACCTCTCCTTTATCTAGATTTAGCGCGTAGGGCTCTATAATGCCCTTTATCTCTTTAAGGCTCTCAGGGTCAAATTCGCCGTCAGGATATGCAGGGTTTCCCGGTATTACCACGCTGGCTTCCTGTGAATCCTCTGGAATCCACTGTATGGTGTTTACATAACCTTTAGTTTCTGCAACGCGCTCGGCATAATAAATTTCATTCTTCCTATCAAGCCTTACTACTCCTATGCCCTTGAGCCTGACTTCTTTCCCAGAATAGTTCTCGGCATCCTCGCTGTTTATCATCACGTGGCTTCCCTTTATATAATAGTTCCTGCTCCCAAGGCCGGCATTGCTTGGGTGCAGCGGTATGCTTACGCTGCCTATGCCTCCATCCCTGAAATTCAGCTCTACAGGTTCAGTCACAAAGAAAAGCCTCTTGGCCTTCTCATCTATGAGCTTCTTGTTTTCATCTAGGAGCATCGATAACTTCATGGTGCTGTCGACCTTGCTCATTCCCTGCCTAAGCACGAATTCCTTTATCGCTGCAGGCAGTATGCCGCGCCTCCTCAGCGCAGATATGGTCACAAGCCTCGGGTCGTCGAAGCCCGTTATAAAACCCTTATTTATCCATTCGACAAGCTTTCTTTTCGAAGTCACATTGCCGTCTATGTTGAGCCTTGCCTCCAGATGCAGCCTTGGCACTCTTAACCCAAGCGCTTTGAGGATCATTCTGTAAAGTTCGTCTCCTAGCTCATACTCCTTGCTTCTTATCACGTCCGTAACGCCGTTTATCGAATCGTTTATTGGGGTATTTAAGGAATAGGTTGGCCATAGTATGTACCTGTCCCCCTGTCTGTAGTGCTTTTCCCTGACTATCCTGAATATGTTTGGGTCCCTGAGCGTTGTGTTTGCGGCACCCATGTCGCCTCTGAACCTTATTACAACATCATCTTTCGTGTAGCTGTTTGACAATATATTCTCGAATATTTCAAGGCTTTCTGCGACAGGCCTGTCCCTGTGCACGCATGCCCTGCCTTCGAACCTTAGCTTTTTTATCTCTTCCGCGCTGCACGAGCATGCATAGGCATTCCCGTCGTTTATGAGCTTCCTGCAAAGTTCGTAAGTCTTAGGAATGCTGTCGCTTGCATAGTATTCCTTGTCAAAATCTACGCCGAGCCATTCAAGGTCTTTCTTTATCGCATCGACATATTCCTGCTTTTCCTTTTTTGGGTTTGTATCATCAAAATATAAAAATAGCCTGCCTTTGTAGATATCCCTGAATGCCACTTCTAGGAATAGCGGTTTTGCATGGCCTATGTGCATATACCCGTTTGGCTCTGGGGGAAACCTGGTGGCGAAATCACCCTCAACAGCTCCATCAAGCACCATCCTGGGCTTTGCACTCTTTTCCTTTTTTTCCCTTGCAGTGCTTTCGAATTCAGCAGAATAGGTTTTGTAGTTTTTCTCAAGCTCTTCCCTGCTCATCGAGTTTACTTCCTTTACTACTGACTCTACCTCTTCCCTTAATTGGGGTATTGCAACTCCCTCCTTTTTTGCTGCCACTATAGCCTTGTTCAATACTATCGAAGGATCTGCTTTACCATAATCCATGGCGTTCTTGAGCGCGTGCTTTCTTATGAGCTCATGTAAGTCATAGCTTGCCAATCAAATCACCGTCGAGCATTGGCTCAACCAAGTACAGTTACCTCAGTCTGGTTGGGTATGAACTGGCCCTTAGAGCTTATAAGCGCGAGTATATGGACGCTCACGTTGCTTCCGAGTTCTGGCAACGGGCTTATCTTTACAGCGTATTCCGAAGAAGGGGAATTGAGAGTGAAGCCCTGCGTACCCTCGAACATTTTGACGGTCTTTGGCAGCCTTACGTAAACGGTTCCGCTTACTGTCGTATTGTTGCCAAACCTGCTGTACAGGCCCTCCTGGAGCGCGAAAGCGTTGAAGCTTCCGTTAAGGAGAACCGAGAACTGGTTTCCGCTAGGAGAATATGTAATTATGGCTCCCTTGTTCTCAAGGCTGTTCAGATAGTTTGTGACTGCAAGATCGCTGGAATTGTACGAAGAGCCAGATATGCTTATGGTAGGCGAATTCGTATAGTTTGACACTATGGCGTTAGCGGTCCCTGCCATGGGCACTGCTCCGCTGTAGTTGTACACTACGGTCGTGGTGGTGCTACTGTTGCTGTTGTTGCTCGATGCTGCATATGAAGTTATGAACATTATTGCCACTACCAGCGAACCCAGAAAAAGTATAGTGTTCTTGGCCTCCAGTTTTTTCTTCTGCTCTCCCATGAAATAGACCTTTTGTACAAGCCCTTAGGTAAACTTGCATTGTTATAATATTAAGTATTATCCTTGAAAGCTTTTTATAGTTATTCGGCATAAATTATTCTGCTAGGTGTAAATATGACATTCAACGATGGTGATTTCCTAGAGATAGAATACACTGCACGCAATGATTCTGACAACAGCGTGCTAGCTACGACTGACGAGAAGGTAGCCAAGGAAAACGACATATACAACAAGGAGATAAAATACGGCCCAGCGCTGGTAATACTCGGTTCAAACGCTGTGGTGAAGGGCCTGGAACGCGAGCTCAAGGGCATGGAGCTCAACAAGGAGAAATCTTTCACCCTGGAACCTGCTGACGCTTTCGGGGAAAGGAACGCCGACCTTGTAAAAGTGATGCCGCTTTCACAGTTCAAGGCCCAAAACATCAACCCTTATCCTGGCATGAGGCTGAACATGGACAACGTGGCTGTTACAGTGGTCAGCGTAGGCTCTGGCAGGGTGGTCGTAGATGCAAACCATCCAGATGCAGGGAAGAGGATAAAGTACGATGTAAAGGTAGTTAAAAAGGTCGATTCCGACGAAGAAAAGGTAAAGGCGCTTTCAAAGACTTATGATGTGGAGCCCTCGAAGATAGACATAAGGAAGGATGAAATAGAAATATTCTATTCTGACGAGGTCAAAAAGAACGCCGACTATTTCGTAAACAGGGCAAGCCTCGTGGCATCGATACTAGCATACATGAAAAGCCTGCAGAAGGTATACATAAAAGAAGAATACGCAAGGCATGAAAATATCGGCGGAGAAAAATCCGAAGAACCCAAACTACCGGAAGATGAAAAAGGCGAATAAACTAAATAGGCACGATATATCAGGCAAAAGAATACAATAAGAATGCTAATCCAAATCTAGAAGCTTGATGAATCCTTCAACCGTAAAGCCAGTTTTCCTTATAATTGCTTTTAAAGTGCTTTTGGCGCTTCTTTTCTGTTTGGCATTGCGGCTCTCCTATGTGGTGTTTGCATATTTCTTAGAATTACGTTGCTACATGATCATCAATCGAATCTGTAACCAAGCCTAAAGAGTGCCTTCACATAAAACCTTCTTCTATTGCAGGAGCCATTTCCAGAGTGGGATGCACATTATTTTTTTTCCCGATTCCTCTATTATGCCTTCATAGTCCCAAGTTATTATTATAAGGTTATTGCAATGTAATTCTTTTGCAGCGTTTATTAAAGCGCTTATCTCCCTATTTCTGACCTTCCTTTCATTTATGTAGTAACATACTTGTACTAATTGACTTACGCTAGTGCCTACGATTATTGCAAAGTCTACCTCTTTTCCGCTCGCATCTTTCCAATATCTGTATTCAACCTCTCGCCTTGCGAGCTCTATTGCTACTGCATTTTCCATAAGCCTTCCATAGTCATCTCCAAATCTCATGGCAAACATATCTGCTAGCCCGGTGTCTATGGCATAAATTTTTCTTGGTGACTTCTGCCTGCGCCGTGCTTTAACTTCCAACCTTTTTACTTCTAAAATCAAATAAGCCTCTTTTAAATAACCAAAGTACTTCTTGACGGTGTTTACACTATGTATCTCCGTAGCATCAGCAGCTGAGTTATATGTAAATTCTTTTGAATATATATCAATCAAGTAATTAAACAGTCTTCGAATATCGTCAGGTTTCCTTATACCATACCTTTTAACTATGTCTATGTAGATGGTATTGTCGATAAGTAGCCTCAGATAGTTGGTTCTTTCTAAGCCCTTTGTTACAAGTTCTGGATATCCTCCTGTGTGTAAATAATCCTTTAAAATAGAGAGGATTTCACCCTCATTCTCTTCCTTATATATGGATCCTTTTTCACCTTTCCATCTTCTGAATTCCTTAAATGAAAATGGCAACACCAATTTTTCTATATACCTTCCAGTAAGGTGTGTTGCCAGTTCGCTGCTCATAAGATTCGAATTAGAGCCTGTAATTATTAAGTTGTATCCTTCTCTTTGGAGCCTGTTAACAAAAAGCTGCCAATTTTTGAGATTTTGTATCTCATCCAGTAAAATTATATCGAATTTACCATATACTGCAACCAATGCCCTAAGAATCAAATTATAATCCATCCCGTCAGATTCAAGCATTTTAATGCCCTCATCATCCATGTTTGCATATGCAAATTTCATGCCTTTTATGCTTTGCAAGGCAAAAACGCTCTTGCCGGAGCGTCTCGGTCCGGTTATTACTTTAATTATCTTTATGCCTATATTATCAGAGATTGAAACATCTCTTTCTACAAAGCCAGTGCCAATAAGGGCATAAGCTTCAGCTTTCTGCCTTTCTATCAACTCCTCCATACTGGCTGCCATTTAAGCACTATATAATATATAATGCATAAAATATAAAAATATTATGCATTATGATACTCACGGTGTACTGTACCC
>JAVYSI010000004.1:0-23250 GCA_038729265.1 Methanothrix sp.
AAACGCTCTCATCGGAACTGCAGTAAGTGACGCATATATAACATATTCATATAGCCTGAAGACCTTGCGTACATAGCTCTGGTAAGCTTGTAGGCTTTGCTGGTTACTCTCTGTTTGAATCCTACTTGCTACTGCATCAAGTGAATGCTCCCGCCGGGATTTGAACCCGAGTTTCAGACTTGAGAGGCCTGCGTCCTTGACCGGACTAGACGACGGGAGCGCATAATGGTTTCTGCACTTTAGCTTATTAATATTTGTTGTTTCGCTACTTTCTCATTATGTTCGAGTGCTTGGGCATATACGGTGCCGATACGGATTCTATTATGCTGTCTACTGGGAAACCGCTTTTGTCCCCTATGTCGCACATCTCTTCTATCAGCTCGAGCTTTTTTGCCTCAACAGTTTCATAATCTTTCATTAGCCCATGCATATTGCTCATTATTCCGTCTATCTCATCTATGCTCTTGTTTAACCTTTCCAAGTTTTCGGTGTTGTTGCCAATTGCTGAAGAATTCCTAAAAAGTTCAACACTCACTGCAGATTTCATTGCGTGTTTTATTGCTAAGAATGATTTTCGGTGCAATCCTGTCAATATGCTGAAAGAGGCCTTCCCTATCGGCACTCCATTCTCTGCTAACATGGAAGGTAGCAATATAAGGTTATTCAGAGGTTCTATAGCCCTCCCATAGCTGTCGCTCATGCACGATGACATGAAAGCTTCCCTATCCTCTTTGCTTGCTCCATAAAAAAGATTTACGTATGCGATGGCTGCGAGCCTAAGTTCCCTATAAAGTACGTCAGGTTCCATATGCATGTCAGTATGCAGCAGATCTGAAACTCTGTTAAGTCTGGAGATGTACTGCCTTATCCTTTTTAGCCTTGTAGAATTGCCTGAATTGGTAGCAAATACGCTATCTGCATATTTCAACGATACTTGCATCGCCATTAATATTGACTTTACAGAGTTGAGGTTTGACATGTTTGTGAGCCTCACCACAGTGGAAGTCGAATGCATTGCGTTCCTTTTCAGCTGCATATTCCTAGGTCTGTAAATCCTCCTGGTCGTGACCAATCAATCGCCTTAGCCCCAGACGTTCCTATTGGAAAGCCTTCCCGGGTTCTTATTTTCTATCGCTTCGTTTATCGAATATTTTTTGATTACTTTTGCAAGCACTTCATCTATATCTTCGGCTTTTTTCTCCTCTGCTTTGTGCTTCGCCTGTTTAAGCTTATTAGCATAATAATTATAAGCCTTTATCGCTGCCACATATGCGTCCCTTTCGTGCGCGTCTTTTATTGACCTCTCATGTGCTGCCTGCCTTTTCTCTTCAAGCATTATGTTGTCTTTTGGCATGAACAGCACTGCGTTGAACACTGAGTTTATCCTTCTTATCATTTCGCCCCTTGTCTTCTTGTCGCTGGCTATCACGCTAGGCACGCCTATTTTCCTTATGCTGCTTATTATCCATGATTCACCGCCGCTTTTCATGTGCGCGGAATATATGAGCCTGCCGTCGAGCCCTAGGCATGAAACTGCGACGGTCTTGCCCGTATCCACGCCTACAATTATGTGAGCCAAACAATTTGCCCTAATCATTTTACTTTAACTGTTCAAGCGAATAGTTTATCGCATTCAGTGCCGTAGCTGGTATCGCTTCATACTTGCAGTTCGCTATGAACACCGGGGTGAATGTCACGTTGTAGAAGCTTGCAAGTTGTTCCTGCCTAAGGAGAGTAGCTGGCGCGCTTGCCATGCAGTTGCCGAACGAACTCATGTTGAACCCAGATGCCTGTGCCATCGAATATAGCGTATCGTTGGAAAGTGGGTTGCCGTCGTATACGGTGTTTAGCGTGTCCATGAACTGCGGGAACTCGCTCTGAGCCGAGCCGCATGCTAGATATGCTCCGAGCAGCTGGGTCTGCCCCTCACCGTAATTCTTGTACTTTTCTATCGAATATCCGGAGAACACGAACTTGTAGCTCATGTTTATTTCCTTGGAGTATGCCTTGCTTATGTTTATCGCTTGCAATATGCTGCTCATAGATCCGGGAGCATACGGATCTGTTATCAGGTAAACCGGTTCTGGGGTGTTTGACACGCATGTCGTTTTTCCACTTATGCTAACTACACCTTGTGCCACAACAGAATCGTCAGTGATGCTCTTTGGCCTTACCATCTGTATGAAAGGTGTTTCAAGGCTCAGGTTTGAGCCATAAAATACCATCGATATGTTAAGCGTAGAATTTGTGAACGGGTCCCTGTAAGGCACTATTACAGACCATGTGTTGGTTGAAGGCTGGTAAGATACCTTTGACCTGTTAAGATATGAATAATATGTAAGTATCGAAAGGCTAGAGTTTACGTATTGGTAGTTGGCGAGTTCCTTGCCTGCTGCCTTGAGTACTTGGGACTGGTTATACTTCGGGGTTATGCAGGTGCTGTTGCTCGAAATACCATACTGGCACACTATGACAGATTTGAAGTTGGCCAAGGAGAACGACAATGCTATAAGCACTATGACCAATGCTATCAGACCTATGTGCAGATAGTCAAGACCTCCGTGCTTTGAGGCGCTCTTTACAAGGAAAACCGGTTCCTTGCCACCCTTTTCCTTTGCCTTCTTTCCATCCATTCTTGCCATAAAACCACTCAATAAGCGGGCCCGGCGGGATTTTCACCGGGTAAGACCGAATTTGAACCCGCGACCTTCACCTTAGGAGGGTGCCGCTCTATCCAAGCTGAGCTACGGGCCCGCACATATTACATTTATCTTAGCAGGAAAAATTTATAATGAACTGATTTATACCTTTGTCTTTTTTGCACCTTTCACATGCGCTTTACTGGCGTCATGCCCAATGACAGCAGCAATTCCGACATTAGCTTCTCGAATGCCTTGGTTATTGCCAGCCTAGCGCTTCTATCCACTTCATCCTGTGCCTTCAGTATCGGAATGGTCTCATAAAATTTGCTGAATTCGCTTGCCAGCATGGTCATATATTCTATAACTATATTTGGCTTGCACTCCTTGACAGACTTTTCAAGAATGGTGCGCGCATAGGATATCCTTTTTATTAGGTCAAATTCCTGCTGTGATATTTTGTAATTCTCCAAAATTGCCTTTTTGCCCTCGGCTTCAGGGCTTTCAAGTATCCTTTCGGCCCTGGCGTGTGTATATTCGCAATAGGGTCCGGAATTGCCCTCGAAGTTCAGGGCCCTGCTCCAAGAGAAAACAAGGTTCTTCTCGTTGGAGAGTTTTAGGAATTCATATTTTATGGCAGACATTGCAATCTGCCTTGCGACTTCAGCCTTTTCTCCCTCGTTAAGCTCGAACCTGTCGGTTATCAACTTTGAAGCTTTTTCTTTTGCCTCCCTTATAAGGTCGTCGCACGTGTATCCGACCCAGGTGCCCTTCCTTCCGGAGAGCGATGTTCCTTCAAGCTCAACTACTCCGTAAGCTATGTGCTTGATTTTTTCCGAATACTCATTACCGCCAAGCAGCGCTATCACGAGCCTCACGACTGCCTGCTCGTAGCTTTGCCTGGCATCTATGGTGTTTATTGCGACGTCAGCTGCACCGAACTCCATCTGTGAGCCATCAGATCCAGTGGAGTAAAGCAGCCTCTTCTCGCTGCCCTGCTCCATGAACTCATGGTACAGGAAGCTGTTTGGCAGAAGCCCGAGCTTCCACATGTGGAAGGCAATGTCCTTGGCTACGTAATTAGGCGCTCCGTTGCTTCTTATCAGGACCTTTACGCCTTCCTTCAAACCTCCAAAATCGCTGGCAAGGTTCCCAAGCTTTGAATGCTCTATTACCACGCAGTTTGCGTATTCTCCATCTGTCGGTTTTGTTATAATCCCAGCTCCATTCATCTTCTCCAACGCCTCGTCAAGAAGCCTCTTCCTGACTATGTCGCTTTCCCACACCAGAACATCGTGGTATATTTCCATCTCCGCAAGCGTCTCATACTCAGCTTTTACGAAGCTTTCAGCCATTTCTCTGGCGGTCTTGGATTCATAAGTCCCATCCTGTTCCATATTTACGAGAATCTGTGAAATCTCGTCCTTTACGTTTTTGTCTTCGAGTTGTTTGTTTACTGCCACGTATACTTCTCCTATCATTCTGTCGAATTTTTTATTGCTGTCGAATGTTATTCCTATCTTTTCCATATGCGATAGGCCCCAAATTACCTCTGCAACCTGCAGCCCCAAATCGTCTATGTAATCTTCGCGTTCCACCTTATACCCTGCCCTTTCATAAAGGTTGGCTATCCCGTCTCCAAGAAGCACATTCCTTACCTGGCCCATATGCATAGGGTGTGCTGGATTAATGCTCGGGTATTCTATTATCGCTTTCTTGCCGCTCCACGCTTTTGAAGAAAATATTTTTTCCTCGTTTATTGCAAATTTCACTACATCAATAGAATAAGCGTTGCGTTCTATCGTGAAATTTAGAAAACCGTTCTTCTGAAATACCTCTTCCACGTATTTTGGCTTTGTGATGAGCTTTACAATGCCTTCGGCGAGCTCTACCGCGTTAAGCGACTTTGCTTTGGCTATCCTCAAAACCACGCTCGAAGAAATATCTCCAAACATTTTGGATGTATCTATGCTCTTCGCTATATCCTCGTCAAATTCTCCATATCCTGCCTTATCCAGAGCATTATTTATCGAAGACTTTATCCCTTCGATCAATTCTCCGTACGGTCCGTATTCATGCATATTATCATTCCGCAAAATCTAATCAATAGCTAACCCTGTCAAATTCTTTGATAACTTTAGGTATGGAAACCGCCACATCATAAGCGGTGGCATGAAGCCCAATTTCCTCGTGCAGCATCTCGCCTATTTTAGTATGAACGTAAACACCTGCAGCTGCAGACTCGAACAGCGACCCATTGTTTATAGATATGTAGCTGGCTATGATGCCGGCAAGCACGTCTCCAGTTCCCATTGTTGAAAGTGTGGGGCTCGCGGCCTTGTTTATCTTGAGCATGGTGCCATCTGTTATTATGGTGTCGTTGCCCTTCAGCACCAGCGTGCAGCCGTATGTTTTAGCAAAATCTATGGCTGTATAAATCTTGGAGTTGAGGTCATGTTTTGAAAGGTCTATGCCACACAGATGCTTAAACTCTCCAATGTGCGGAGTCAGCACCATATTATTTCCTATAAGGTTCTTGTACCTCGAAAGCATCTTTAGCGCAGCGGCATCTGCCACTATCCATTTGGATGCGCTTTTCTCATATGCAATAAGTTCGGAAAATCCTTTGTAATCAAAATAATCCTCCTTTATCCCTGGCCCTATGACTATCGCTTCATGTTTTACTGATTTTATCCTATTTACATCATCGCTGGCAAACCTCTTTTTAGATATTGTCTTAAGTATGAGTTCTGGCATTGGTCTCTGCTCGTTTACCAGCGAATCTTCAGGGGATATTACAGTAACATAGCCCGAGCCTGTCTTTAACGCTGCGAGCGCGTGTTCGGCTGCCATGCCTGAAAGCATAGGGGCTCCCCTATAATCCTCGCTTCCTCCAAGCACGGCAACGGTTCCGTGTTCATATTTGTTAGCATTTATGAATCTGGGCTTTGTTGCTAACATAACATCTCCAGGGCCTGTAATCAGTTCTACAGAAGCAGGTATCCCTGTGCTCAATACGTTCACGGAGTAATTGCCATGGTCGTTCTTTAGGAAGCTTTTCATCTTGTGTATGACTAAAAGCAGGTCGGGATTTACGGTGCTTATGTTTTTTGAGCCTGTGTCGCCATTTACCCCAGAAGGCACATCTATAGATATGATATATTTTTTAGAATCGTTTATGGCTTTGATGGCTCGCGATAGAGTTTCGTCTAGGCGCCCATGCATGCCTATGCCTATTATCGCATCCACTACATCGTCGGATTTTTTCAGCATTGCCTTTAGCCTGTCCATGCCCTCCGAATCTATCACTTCTATATCAACTATGCTTTCCATTATCTTGTAATTGAATTTAAGGCTGTCATTATGTATATTATCCGGATTTCCTACGAATGCCAGCTGAACGTCTGCAATGTCCATAAGGTGCCTTGCGGCAGCCATGCCTATTGCGCCCTTGCCTCCAGGTCCGCACACGAAAGTTATTCTATCGTTCCTGTGCTTTCTGCTAAGGTTTTCAGCTATCGCAGCACCAGAGGTTTCAACCATTGACCTCTCGTTTATACCAAGTGCCTTGGCATTTGCCATTATGGCGTAAGCATCATTTATACCGAGGTACTTTTTCGTGTAAGGAACAAACTCTTTTAGCTTTTGCATCTTATTAATTTCGTAATTCATAAATAAAAATGTGGTGTTTAGATAGCAAAAGTTTATAGGGTCAAGGACGGTCTCGCAATAAGCATTCCGAGAGAGATAGTGAAAACTCTCGGAATAAAGGAAGGAGACGACATAGATTTCATACAGTACAAGGACTTATACTACATAATAGCCAAAAGGAGCGACATAGCAAAGCTCATAACTGGCTCAGCTTCACAACCACTAGCCCAGCAGCAAGCTAAACCTGCTGCTGAAGTACCAAAACTGTCTGAAGCCGAGGTCAATGTACTAAAGAAGCTTGATACTTTGAGATACAGTATGCGCACAACTCCGGAAGTGGCTAAAATACTCGATAAGGAGGAAAGGATAACATTCAAACAGCTCGAGAAGAAGCACATAATAGTTCCGTTCAAGGATAAGGAACAGAAGACGCATTACAGCATACAGAAGATGTTTTACGACAACTACCTTATGCGCAAGAAGCCCGTAGAACAGCCAAAGCAGGAGTACAAGCTTAACCTCAGCAAGGTCAAGGCTAAAGAAGTTGCAAAGACAAGCACTACACCTATAAACGCCATAGAGAAATATATGGACACACTGCAGGATGCTGGATATATAGTGGTGCCTACCGAAGCTGAAGCGTCAGCAATATCTGCTGCGCTAGAAGACAGCATAAGGCGCGGGCTTGTAATAGGGACAAGGGCCTTCAACAAGAAATTTTACATCGTAATGCGCTCTTTCATAAATAGCAATACTTCAGCCATAACTGCACAGATTGCAGAAAAGAGTTCGTCTGTCCCTATGATAGCCAAGGCGTGTAAATTGGACGAAGAAGCAGTTAGAGCAATACTTTACATACTGGCCGAGAGCGGAGAGGTAACGGAAGTCAGAAAAGATATATTCAGGCTTGCTTAAAAACTGCAAACCTCATACATATATGAAGTGATCCAGCACTATAACGGACAGGGCGAAAACAATCACTATAATTAGCACTATTTTAGGGTTGAGCTTTGGGCCTTTTGCCGGTGCATCGTAAAAGCTAAGCACTCCGGCCTGCGATTGCGGTGAATATAAAGATGCCATGCCTAAACACTAACTAATTGCAAAACCTAAACACAACTGGATATGGCATGGTAAGCATGAACCTCATTTCCATGATTGCCATACCCATCAAATACAATTTACATTCAAATAATTAATAAAGCTTTTGCATGCCTCTAAACGAACTCTTTATATCTCTTGCCAAAACAGTATATATAGATGGTGATTCCCTGCTGCAGCAAAACAGCCCTAAAACCAGTATAAATGGAGAAGAGCCGTGGATAAAGAATCCAGTTTTGCCTTCAAGCCAAAACAAGCAAGGCGGCAATCGCGAGCTTGGAGTCAGCCTCTTCGGCCCGCTGTTCCTTTGGGCTCTAATCATAATAATAGGAATAGTGCTGGAGGTAGTGGTGCCGGCCTTGCTAGGCAAGCATTTTGCCTCGTACGCGGCATCCTACAAAACCGTAGGTAGCTACATACTCGGATTTCCAGGCGTAATAATACTGCCTCTCATAATATCGGTGTGGATAGGTCACAAAGTTGGAGAGAAGGCCTCAGGAGTCATGAACGCAGTCAAGGCAGGGCTTGTGAATGGCGTCTACGCTTCAATAGTATATGGCGTGATAATATTCGTGGCCCAGCTGATGCTGAGATATACAACAAATTCATACGCCCTTACGGATTCCTTCCTGCTTGAATACGTGGTGGCAATACCTATAGCAATAGTCATAGTTTTCACGATAATAATAGCGGTGCTGAACGAGCTACGCCACTGAGCTATTTGGCTGCGCTCACTATCTTTATTATATCGCCGTCCTTGAGCACGTAGTTCTTGGCAAGCCTCATCTTGCTTACCGCATCAACCGCGTAAAGCATTCCCTTAGCTATGTCGGTGTGTATCTTCATGGCAAGGTCGTACGCGGTCGAGCCCCTTCCCATCAGTATAGCATCGGGAAGGACGTTGCCGGAATGGTCTGAAAACTTGTTTTCGTCCTCAACAGGATAAACTATTATGTTTTCCATAGCCTTGAATATTAGGTCGTTGAGCACCTTCTGTACTCCGGTTCCTGTGGATTCCACGAACGCCTTCATATAATCCAGAGCCTTTTTCTGTTCCGCGTTCGGATTCCCTACTATTTCAATTTTATTTTCAAGCGCATCATATTTTATGAGTCCTGAATCTTTGGCTTTTTTCAGGGCCAACTCCAACGCGGCGGAGCACATCACCGTTTCCATGCCCAACCCAGATGCCTTTTCTCTTATAGCTTTTTCGTTTGCTTTCGCTCCTTCTACATCTGCTTTGTTAGCCGCTACTATGAAACGCTTTGAACTAAGTATTGCTGCCGAAGAGAATTTCCTTATCTCATCATCGCTCCATGCAATGTGCTTCGACTGTAAAGAAAGCCCCTCAATAGCAGTCTCTATGTGCGCCCTTGTAACGTTGAATACGGTAAGGACGTCCGCAAGCGCATCGATTCCGGATTCTCTTTTTGACATCTGTGGCATGTGTTTTTTAATTATGCCTGAGATCCATTCCACCAATTCTGACATTATCATTTCTAGGTCGTCAGCTGGGTTTCCTGTCCCTACATTGCCATAAGCGTCAGTCTTGCCGCTTGCATCTACGACTATTATGAAACCGTCAGCTCCAGCAAGGTCGTTGAGGAACTGGTTTCCCATCCCCTTGCCCTCGTGCGCTCCTGGCACCAGCCCAGCCACGTCAATGATATTGACTGGCACCAAGCGCCTGCCGTTTTCGCACAGGGAGTTTCTTGGTTTGCACTTTTTTCCTATCCTATTCTCGGCGCATTCTTCCGATACGTAGGCTATTCCTTTGTTAGGATCTATAGTGGTGAACGGGTAATTGGCTATTTTCGCCTCTCCAGAAGTGAGCGCGGAAAAGAGGGTGCTCTTTCCCTTGTTTGGTGCACCTATTATCCCTATTATCATTCCATCACTTGAAGAGTTTTTCTTTCACTGGGCGTTTTTCATCGATTTCCATTATGGCATAATAAATGACAATGAGCGATATTATGATTACCACGCCTATAACCAATGCCTCTTTTGGCATGCCTATCATGAAGGCCATGACCGCAACTATAGATATAATCGGGACGTATGGGTAGAACGGCGTTCTGAAGCTGCCGAACCTCTTTATACGCCTGAAATGTATCAATGCAAAGCTCGACAGCATATAAGAGAACAGCAGCCCGAAATTGCTTATTGCGGCTATTATGTATATGTTTCCGGAGAAAAGCATGACTACGCCTATTATTGCGGATATTATGACCCCGTTCAGAGCCACGTCTCTCTCTTTGTTAAATTTCGTAACGGTTTTTGGTAACAGCTTGTCCTTTCCTATCTGGTACAATACTCTAGAAGATGTTAGTATCATGGCGAGTGTTGCCGATGTCGTAGCGATCATAGCGCCTATGTCTATTATTACTGATATATAACTTGGCGCATGTATGTATCCAAGTGCAAAGGCCAGCGGGTCTGCCGCTACTGTAAATTTAGCCACAGGCACAAGCATCATAAGCGCAAGCACCACGAGAACGTAAACCGCAATGCTTATTATTACAGAATATATTATGGCGCGCGCAGCCTTGTTAGGCCCTCCTTCGACGTCTGAAGTAAATGTGCTTATAGCCTGGAATCCGGAATATGCGAAGAATATGGCTACGCTAGCTGCGAATATTGCGGCAATCCCTTCCTTGCTGGCTGGCGTCGTAAGGTATGAAAGGCTGAAATGTCCGGCTCCAGAAAAGGCGAACACAGCTGCGAATGCGACGAATATCGCAAGTATGCTTATCTTGACAGTAACAAGCCCGAAATCCATCTTGGCCGCTTTCTTTATGCCATATATGTTCACCAAAGACAGCACAAATATGAGCGCCATTGCCAGGTATATGGCATATCCGCTTCCAAGCCCAAGGAAGCTTGCAGCATAAGAGCCGAACCCTAACGCCACGGCTGATATCGCTGTGGCGAAGCTGAAATAAAGCAGTATTCCAGTTATGAAACCGAGTTGGCTTCCAAAAGCCTCGTAAACGAAGGAGTAAGCCGCACCCTTGGCTTTTGGTATTATAGATCCCAACTCGCCGAGCTGGATGGCTATGAGCGCCGCCACTATGCCTACGAAAACGAAAGCTACGAGCGCATACGAGCCTGCGAGCGCTATGGCTGTGCCGCTAAGCACGAATATTCCGGCTCCTATTATCGCGCCGAGCGCCACTGCAGTGGCGACGGCCACGCTTATTTTTTTAGGCATGGAAATCCAAGCAAGTGATAATATTTCTTTTCAATCATATTTTAAATATGCTATTTTGTACAATGCTCAAAAAGAAGCAATTTTATAGATGTCCACAAAAACATATACTGCTTTAGATGCAGGGATGGCAGAGCCTGGCCAAATGCGACGGGTTTAGGGCCCGTTCCCGTAGAGGGTTCGAGAGTTCAAATCTCTCTCCCTGCATGAAATTCACTCTTTTAGTTCAATATCGAAAGGTCCTGCCGGTAGCTGCTGCATTATGTAGTCAAGGTCGTCGTAATCCCCAAGTGCATGCGCTATCTTCTTTGCCGCATCGCTTTTTTTCTCTTTGCCCTGAGATATCAACACATATCTTTTTGGCTTTATGCGCACGAGCGCTTTTTCAGGAACGACGTGTAGCTTGTCTCCTTCTACGAATGCTGCTAACCCTAATTGTGCGTTGTGAAACCACTCCCGTTCACCGCTCAGCAGGAAACTTCCGGTGCTTATTGATCCCTTGGACGTAGCCTTGCTCACCTGTTCTCTCCTCATGCAGTATACGTCTACGCTCTTTTGCATGTTGTCCCATGCGCTTGAATAACTGGCTGCGAACTGTGCTGCTTCTTCCTTTGCCTCCTGCATCGCCGAAGCGCCGTTTTTGAGTATTACTACGGATGCCCCGAATATGTCTGCATGGAAGAACAGGTCACCATCCTCAAAGTAATCAGAATTCAGCTTCTCGTTCTGCTTTGCGTCCCTGCCTCCTATCGCAAGAAGGCCTCCCTGCGCTTCAAACCAGTGGAACCTCTCGTACCATTCGCGCTTCCTTACGGTTTTTACTACCGGCTTGCTGCGCTTTTTGAATGATTCCTTCTCGGCTTTGAGCCTCTTTTCCAATTCATCTATGCTGCGCCTCGCACCGTCAGCCTTATGCGCAAGCCTCTTGGACCTCACATAATAATCGTTGGCGTTGTCTTGCGCGCTTTTGGTAAAGTCTATCTTTACTTCCATGGAATCATATTAGGGACAGGTTCCCAGCTATGGCAAGGGATATTATTATCCCCAAAATTAGCCCAAGTATTCCTACTATAAGTATCCCTATTATTATGACCTTCGCAGTCTTTTTGAATTCGTCATTCTTGGGCCTGTAGCTTATATTGATTATGTGCCTCGAATTCGTCCAAAAACTGCGGAACCTTTTAACTACATTCATGTCCATACAAAGACCGGTAATGCTATAACTTGCGCTTATAAATAGCAAGATGTATATTTATTTTTAGTTGCGCAGTATTAAAAACATGTTGCACCGATGCCTTTGCAATCAACCTAAATATCTTTGATTATAAACAATTTCCCTGTGGAACCATGCCCGAAATTCCAGAATACGACGGAATAGTAATACACTTCGGTGAGCTATGGCTCAAGGGCCGAAACAGGCATGATTTTATAAACACCTTGATGCGCAACATAAGGCTTGCATTGCCAGAAGCGTTTGCAGGCAAGCTCGAGAACATGCGCGACAGGCTAATACTCGATGTACATTCTGAAGAAGATGCCAGCGCATGCATGGACGCACTTTCTAACGTCTTCGGCATATCATGGTTTGCGCGGTTTAGGAAATCCGGCATAGACATGGATTCAATAATCTCCATTGCCAATTCGTTTTTCGGCGAAGGAGAAAACGTAAGGGTAGAACCGCACAGGTCCTACAAGAAAGGCCAAATGACCTCTAAGGATGTGGTGTCAAATTTCATAAAAAGGCAGTCCGACCTTAAATTTGTCCCGGAAAAATTAGGAGAAAAAAAGCTCTATGTGGACTTGCTTGAGGACTTCTGCATAATACACAGCGAAAAGCACAAAGGACTCGGTGGTCTTCCTATCGGCACGTCCGGCAAGGCAGTTATCCTACTCTCAGGAGGCATAGATTCCCCAGTAGCTGCATACTATGCCCTTAAGCGTGGTCTCGAACCTATATACCTGCACTTCTACGCCTACGGAAGCGTCGAAGAGCTTTATAGCACAAAGATGCCGCGGATCTTGGATTCGTTGCTAAAATATTATCCGAGGGCAAAGGTCTACGCCATACCTGTGCATCTTTTTCAGATATCAGCAATGAAAGAGCAGCAGAAATATGAGGTTGTGCTCTTCAAGAAGTTCATATACGAGACTGCACAGATAGTATCCGAAATGGAAAACGCAAAGGTGATCGTGACAGGCGAGAGCCTCGGCCAGGTATCATCGCAGACTGTGGAAAACTTAACAGCCACGTCTAAAGGCATACGCTGCCTTATCTTCAGACCGCTGCTGGGCTTTGACAAGCAGGAAATAATAGCAATGTCAAAGGAACTAGGTATGTATGAAGTTTCAATAATGCCTTACAAGGACGCCTGCTCGCTCAGGTCTAAAAATCCCGTGACGCGCATAAGCCAAACTGCGTTGGAATCGATATATTTGAGAGCCGGACTTGAAACTATACCTTCACAGAGTATCGAGAAGGCTCACGTGGGATTTTGGAACGGAAAGCTCATAGAACAATACAACAAAAGCAATCGTAAATAAATGCACTATTCATTGTAAGCGGAAAATTTTGTTAATCCGACGGTCCAAATCTAAAATTTGGGTTTTACTCAACCGCAAGCATAAATATGGAATTGAGTCATCTTTTTAAATATTTGCTCAATATATTTATTGACAATTCAAGGTGTAAAAATGGCTGAGAAAAAACAGGAAAAAATTATAGTGACGCTGGATCCAAGCATGGAGTATGCTAGGCGCCTGCACTATAATGAGAAACATTCGGGATGGTCTATATTCAAGGCAATATACTGGAGCATATACATATTCGTATTCGGAGTTCTGTTGTACACGCTGGTTCCTGCTGGGATGCCTGTATCGGCGTTCTTTGGACTTGCGATAATGGTGCTTGCGATATTTGTGATAGTATACGGATTCAGCATATCGCTGCATTTGAAGCTCATGAAGAGGTACGCATAAGGCTTTATGGCCTTGTGCCTTTTTCTTTTTCTTTGTATTTTCCTTTATGCTTATATCTTAACGAAAAACTCATATATAACTGTTGACCCTATAAATCAGGTAGTATTTATAATATTTGCCGATAAATAAATCTGTCAATCAAAACAACTAAGCTAAAAACTACCTATATAGCCCTTAAAACTGATCTGCTTGAACTTTAATTTCTATGAAGCCAAACGATACAAGCTATTCATACTGATACCAGTAGCTTTGCTTTTGCTAAGCCTAGTGTTCATACCGCACATAAGGTACGATTCTTCATTGGCTGGTGGTATAACCGTGCAGTTCTCAACAACCAATGCAATAACCACAAGGGGGCTTACATCGTCCATGGCTTCAGTAATATCTGGTGCCACTGCTTCGGTTTCCAAAGTAGGCTCCGTATACACCGCATCGGTCACGATTCCTGAAAATTCGAGCATAGTTAGCGCAAACGATAAATTGCTGGCCCTATACTCCGACTATAGTGCGTACTCTTCAGCAGAGCTGAACGCGGTCTCTGCGTCTACAGGACTTAAGTCCGATCCGAGCAACTCTACCCTAAAAGCCGAGCTTGCATCCGCGCAGGCAAACATAACTGCATCTTTATCGAAAATGAGCACAGACCTAGCCGCCGAGCTTGCGCTGCTCTCTCCATTCATAAGCTCTAATTCATCTGCATACTCATACAATAAGAGCAATGCCGCGGGGATGCTGTCAGTTGGCAAAGAAGCATATTCAGCCTCATCAAGTGCCTACAAATCTAAAGTCATATCGACAATGAGAGCTATAGTTCCATTCACATCATATTCGTACGAGGAGGTAACGCCAACCCTCGGCGCCTTCTTTCTGAGCCACATGATACAGATAATAATAGCGGCTTTCATAATAATAGCCATCTCAGTATTTGCGGTGTTTAGGATACCAATACCATCACTTGCAGTAGTATTTGGAGCTGGCAACGACATACTTATAGCACTGGGTGCAATGGGTGCATTCGGCATACCAATGGGCCTGGCATCTGTAGGAGGTTTGCTCATGCTTATAGGTTACTCAATAGACACGGAAATGCTATCTTCTATAAGGATACTGAAAAGGAGTGAGGACACTGTCACACACAGGGCATTTTCAACCATGAAAACGGGAACCACCATGACTGCTGCAGCAATAATATCTTTCGCCACGCTGTTCGTCATAGCCTATGTATTCTACATACCGACATATATAGAAATAGCCGGTGTTGCGCTCTTCGGACTTATTGGCGACATATTTACAACATGGTTTGGCAACACGGTGATGATAGTCTGGTATAAATCAAGCAGGGAGCCAAAATGAACGTCAAGAATAGCTATGTAACGGACAGGCGCATAATAATACTTATTATAGTCTTCGTAGCTCTGGCACTGCTTGACGTACATTACGGGTTGCATTTTGGAATAGAGTTCATAGGAGGCACGCAAATACCCGTCACGCTCGAGCAAAGCGTCAATGCAACTGAAATGAGCAGCATAATATCTACAATACAGCAGAGGGTATCAACATTCGGGCTTAAGCAGGTAACTGTAGAAGGTGTAGGGAGCGACGAGATATACGTGACCTTGCCGAGCGTTTCAAGCACTGAGATAAACAAGACTGCATCGATAATCGAGAGCCAGGGGCATTTCCTAGGTATAGTGAACGGCGTGGAAGCCATAAACGGCAGCAGCATACTTCCAGGGAGCATAGGCATAGTTCCTCCAACAACCATAAACAATACCGTCGAATGGCAGGTGTCATTCTACATAACGCAAACAGCAGCAACTTCGTTTGCAAAAGCGGTCTTCGGGCAGGCTAACAAGCCATTGTACATGTTTTTGGACAGGCCGTCAGGCACAATAATACTTCTAAATAGCTCGATGCTAGGCAACGCCTCTGCAGGGGTTTCGGCATCTGAAGCCGAGGCTGCAATGAAAAACGCATTAGCTTACAACAAGCAACCCATACCTTTGATAGTCGTATACAACAATAACGCTAGCATAAGCGCCGCAGAAAGCTACATAAACGTAAGCAAAAAGTCTTATACGCAGATTTTTGCCAGCGACAACCTTCCGTCATCGCTGATAAGTTATGCTAAGTCTTTGAACTATACTGTCAAGCTGGAAAACAAGGCCAACATGACGCCGTCCTTCACCGAGGTATCGGTAGGGAATTTCTCGCTTAATACCTGGCCTTTGGTGGGCCTGCTTTCTTCTCCCGAACTCAATCCATCAATAACCAACGGGAGCGTAGGAGACAGCTATGAGATATCCGGCTCTGCCCCTGCAACGCTTGCATATGCCCAGAAGCTCAACTATGCAACCAACATGTCGAAGACGATAGCAAGCATATTGACTGGCGGTGCCCTTCCAGTGCAGGTCATAGTTGGGACGCCGACCTCGATACCTCCGACGCTTGGTAAAAGTTCGCTTGACATAAGCATAATAGCTCTGATAACCGCGATAGTGCTAGTATCTATATTCATAGTCATAAGGTACAGGAGGGTTTTCCTAGTCGGGCCGATATTGATAACTACACTTCTGGAATTATTCATAATAATATCAGTAATAGGCCTTGTAGGAACTATAGATCTCTCAGCCTTCGCAGGGATGATAGCCGTAGTAGGAACCGGAGTCGACGCGCAGATAATAATAACCGACGAAATACTCTCGAGGAAAAATACTAGTGAAAGTTCGAAGAGCATACTTGGCAATGCATTTTATATAGTATGGGCCGATGCACTCCTGCTGATAATAGCAATGCTGCCATTGTTCTTTTCTACGTCTCTCGTTGAGGTTATAGGATTCTCAGAATCGACTATAATAGGCGCTTTGATGGGAGTCCTTGTAACGAGGCCGGCATACGGCGCCATAGTAAGCAGGCACTATGCTAACTGACAATTGATGCAAATGATAAAATACTGCCCGACATGCAACAGGTCAAGCAACGATGCGCGTTTCATAGGCGAGTTTTGCGAGTTTTGCATTGCTGACAAAATAAAGGCAACCCTGCCAAAGGTCGTAAAGGTGCGAAGATGCAGAGTCTGTGGATCGATAAGGGACAGCAAGGGCTTTACGCAATACACCGACGAGGCAATGGCTGACGCCATAGCGCAGCAGTTGCATGCACCTAACTGCAAAATAAGGCTCAAGGAATTCGACGAAATGAGGAGGATTGCCCTGCTCCATATAGAGTGTGAGCTCAACGAGGGCACCGTAAGGTTCAACTACGAGGTAGACGTAAGGTTCACGAAGGAGATGTGCCCAAGCTGCTACAGGAAAAGTGCAGGCTATTACGAAGCGATAGTGCAAATACGCGGTTCTGAGCAGAAGGTGGCTAATTTCTTAGACAGTTTTTCGAGGTTTCTTGAAAAAGGCAACGCCTTCGTCAGCAAAACCTCCGAGATGGGAAACGGCATAGACTTGTATGTAAGCGACAAGAAGCTCGTATCCGGATACTTCATGCTGCATAAAAACATAAAGCCAAAGGTCTCCTACAAACTTTACGGAGTGAAGAAGGGCAAGAAGCTCTACAGGCACATATATTCAATAAGTCTTTGAAGCTCACTCATTTTTCCTCTGTTCTATCTCCTTCTTCATCGAATCTATTACGTCTCCGAGCACAAGCCCATTCTCCTGCTTTCCGCTGCGCATCCTTAGTGATACAAGATTCTTTTCCTGCTCCTTTGGCCCTACTATTATCATGTAAGGAATGCGCGATAGCTGGGCCTCTCGTATCTTCTTCTCCAACTTCTTGTCGGATACGTCTATTTCTACCCTGAGCTTCGACTCCTTGAGCTTCTTATAAACGCTTTTCGCATAGTCATTGCTGGATTCCGACAGCGATATGACGCGCGCATGGACTGGTGACAGCCAAAGAGGGAGTTTTCCTCCATAATGCTCTACCATAATTGCGGTAAATCTCTCTATGCTCCCAAGCACTGCCCTGTGTATTATCACTGGGGTGTGCTCCTTACCATCTTCGCCCGTATAAGTAATCCCGAATCTCATCGGAAGCTGGTAATCCACCTGTATGGTGGCGCATTGCCAGAGCCTACCCTGCGAATCTTCTATGTCAAAGTCTATTTTCGGCCCGTAGAACGCGCCCTCCTTCTCTTTCACCTCATATTTCATGTTGTTTTTTTCAAGCGCATTTTTTATCGCATTCTGGGCGTCCTCCCAAAGCTCTGCATCTCCTAAATGTTCATCTGGCATGGTCGAGAGCTTGGCGTAGTATTTAAGCCCGAACACGCCGTAAACCTTCTTGACAAATTCAAGCATGACGGATATCTCGTTGCCGACTCCCTCCTTGCTCACGAATATATGCCCGTCGTCCTGTGTGAGTTCCTGTACCCTGAACAGGCCGCTTAGGGCTCCGCTGACCTCCCTCCTGTACAGCTTGTCGAATATGGCGGTCCTGAACGGCAGCTCCTTATAGCTCCATCTCCTCGACTTGTATATAAGTATCGTAGACGGGCAATTCATCGGCTTAAGTCCGAGCTCTTCTCCGTTCTCATCAACTATAAACATGTTCTCACGGTAATAGTCGATGTGGCCGCTCACATGCCACAGAGCCACGTTTGCCAGCGCTGGCGTGCTTATCTCTTCGTAGTCATAAAGCGCCTCTATCTCCCGTATGAAGTTCTTGAGCTCCCTGTATATTACTAATCCGTGGGGATGCCAGTATACCATCGACGGAGAAACCTCCTGGTAGCTATAGAGGTCCATGGATTCGCCTATGCTCCTGTGATCCGCTTCCGGAAGCCCTATCCAGTCACTCTTCTTCACTATTGAAAGATCAAGCTTTTTGACGTGCTTCTCCACGTTTATGCCATAATGTTTTGACTGCTCCGCTAACGGATGCCCTTTTATCTCTATGCGCCACTTCTTGTTCCAGCCGAAGGGTGGATATATTCCCTTTATGTCAGAGCCATCTATGATAGTCCTCATGTCTTTAAATATTTCCATGGCTTTTCTCGGCTTCTCCAGATTGTCGCCAAGATGAGCGAACGGATACAATACCAGCTTTTCGAGCTTCTGCTTCTTGGCAAAGGTTAGCGCCTCTTCTATTGCCTTTTTTGCGATTTCGCTGTCGTCTCCTTTTTCTATGGTTGTAAGTAGGACGAGCGCGTTGTCTATGTGTGCGGATTTCTCGTCGCTTTTTTCATATTCTGACGCTTCTGGAGCTATTAGCTCGTAATCAATGCTTTTCACGTCTAGTTGCAGTATTCTCATAAAAACACCTTGAAATCGCGATTGGTTATGCTATGTGCAATCAAAGCTGCGCCATAATAAAAACTATGAAAATCAGATGCACGTAAAATGCCTTCGGCTGACCATGCGATCATGCTGTTTGGAAATAACCACCGGCTACCATAGCACCAACTTACATCTCATTATAAAAATAATCTATTTAAGGTTTATGTGCAACTTCATGAAGGTTGCATTTCCACACATGGCACGAACCTGTCATTTGGGCATGAATTATAAGCAGTTACATTTACAAGGTATGTTCCTTGGGAAGTAAGGCTTCCCAGATATCCTGTCACGTTGACCGGGCTATAAGCTGTGACGTAGCTGGCTCCCGCTGTGGTACGCACTACAAACACAACCTCGTGCCCTATTCCTCCGCTTTCGGTGCCTACATATATATCCGCGACGTCTGGCGGCACTTGCAGCAACGTAAGTTGCTTGGCAGGGAATCCCTGTGCTCCGACTACTGCTGCAACGCTTGCCAGCTTGCTGGCTGCTTCCTGCGCTTCAGTGGTTGCCAGCGTGGAAGTCGAAGTGGCTATCTGTATGAACGCAAGCACGACTATTGGCAACAGTATTATTAACCCGAAAGAGAGCGTTATGAGCAGTTCCAAGCTCGATTGGCCCTTCTTGCTTTTCCTATGCTCTTTTCCCATTTATACACTTTCTATCCTTTCATACTTTTTTTCTGACTTGTCTTTTTTCTTCTTTATAGCTTCCATGAGTGTTTCGAGGACTTTAGCGAATGTCCTGTCAAGCAGGAAATCCGTAAGCCGTACTTCTACAATCCCGTATCTTTCTATGTTTGCCCTGGCATTTATCTCATACCTGCTGTTCTTTAGCTTTTTAATGTTTATGGCAATGTACTTGACGCTCACTTTTCTGAACTTTTCTACCTTTTCTATGAATGCGTTTGATTGCTCCTTTATCTCATATTCATATTCATAGGTGTCCCTGTCTATACCTGATATTATTATCCTGTTCTCAAAAGTTTTGCGTTTCGCTATCAGCGCAGCAAGCACGTCAGATATTGTAAGTATGCCTGCAGGAACTCCGTTGCTTGTCACTATCAATGAGGATATCGAATGGTTCACAAAATTCCTCACCGCATTTTTCACGTCCTCAGTAGCTTCTATGCTTACCGGAGATTTTTCCATCACACTATCTACTGTTATGTTCGAAGGGCTGTAGCGCTTCGATTTCATGTTCGGGTACCTTTCATCTGTTACTGTCATCTTTGATATGAGATCATGCCTTGTTATCAGCCCAACAAGCTTTTTATTGTCCAAAACCAAGAGCCTGTTTACATTTCTTTCAGCCATCGCGCTGCTCGCCTGTGCTATGTTGGCTTTTAAGTCTATGCCAAGGGCTGGAGAAGTCATTATTTCGCTGCACTTCATGTCTTTGATCGAATCTGTAGAAAGCAGCATCTTCATAAGCGTGAATCTGTCTAAAACCCCGACTACCTTATCTTCCTCGACATAAGGAAGGGCGTTCCTTTTGCTCCTGTAAAAATAAAATACAGCATCATCCAAAGATGTGGTGTGCATTATCTTTGGCACCTTTACGGCATATTTGAGGACCGGTGCGTTTTTGTTCATCTTCAGGCTTTTCGCCTCCCTGTGTACGCTCCTGAAATCCACAATCCCATAAAACGAACCTTTGTTGTTTACCAGTACTGCAGGATTCTTGTACACAGCTGGCAGTACCTTTGTCATCGCAGTATCTGCTTCAAAAATTGGTACCTGCGTAATTATGCTTCTTGGTATCCTATCCAATGTCGCCATTTAAACACCATAAACATTATTAATTTGCTAAGGAAAGAATATTAAGCATAAGGTAGTAAGCCTTACCTGTGCTTTTTAAAGGGGCGCGATATCTATTGCCAGGATGGCAGATAGGCTATGCAGCCGCCTGCAGAGCGGCGAAGACGGGTTCGAAACTTAATTGCGAAAATCCCGTTCCTGGCTTACCTCCCATAAAGCAACTTCTTCGCGCCTCTTCAACTGCACAACAACGTCATATGTCTATTACGACACTTGCCCTGTAATAATCGCCGATTTTTTTGACTTCTAAAGTGTATCCAGAGACGCCTTTTACATATATCCTCGAATACTCGACATCCTGTTCGACATACAGGATATTTGCGGAAACTTCGAAGCCCTTTTTAGATTTTTTTACTCTTATGCCTTCGACTCCGTAGCCGTATGAGCTGATTGCGTCCAGTTCCGACAAGACCCTTTGGAGGAGATACCAAAGGGCATCTCTCTCGCTGCTCGCACTTTCCCTGACCTCTAAAGTTTTTGAGGCTATCTGCCCCGCCTTTACTCTTTTTTCTATCGAGCGTATGTCGGCCTGGGTATCAAACATGGCAAGCAGCGAGTTCTCAAGCATCTGTGCAATAGTCTTGCCGTATGCCAAAAATCTGACGTCTGCAGTATGCGGCATGAATCTATATCTTATCATAAAAGCACCAATATGGCCAACGAATGCTGATAATTCAACGTAACGAAATTATTTAGTATGTGTTTGCCAAAAGCTATACGTCCTATGAAGAAAAGAGTAACTGCTGAACAATGATGAAGCCCATTTCGGCTGAGGACTTTTACGGTGTTTTGATGGCAACAAGCAGCCATAAGGTAAGCGCTCGTGTGGCAGCCACTGCAATACTTTTGGTAGTGTTCCTGATAGCAACATACAATTCTATTTCTGTTACAGGATTTTCGATATCTGATTCCAATCCGGCTGGCTATATAATAGTACCAATGCTCATGACACTAGTGTTCATAATATTCTCTGTAAAAGAGAATCTAGTCGTGGTTTACAAGAAGCGCAATATAGCATATGGGGCGATACTGGCTGCCATATACTTCGCATTATATGCATATTCCAAAGTTTCGCTGTCGTTCCTTTTCCAGACCTACAGGATAGACGCGCTGCTCTTCCCGATATTGCTGTCATCTTTTGCGTTAATCCTTTTCGGCCCTGAAGGTCTCAACAAGCTCAAGCCTGCTGTAATATTCTCCATATTTGCATCCCCGTTGATACTGATGCCGTTGCTGAATCTGTCCGGCGTATGGACAAGCGTTAATGCTTATTTCGTATTTTCGATACTTAAGTTATTCGGTGTTCCTGTCCTAAGCCACGGCCTTGCAATAATAAGTGCATCCGGCTCCTCTATATCGATAGCCTCAACATGCGCCGATATCGCCGCTTTTGTGGCAATGCTGCTTTTCCTGATACCTATAGCTTACCTATACGAAGGCAATATAGGCAAGCGGACAGCGTGGGTCGCTTCAGGGATTATACTGCTTTTCGTGCTGAACATATTAAGGATGTCGCTCATAGCTTTGGTGTGGGCTTATTATGGGCTTAGCTCTGCGCTCAACACTATACATCTTTTCATAGGCCAATTGTTATTTGATATAACGCTTATAGTCATGATACTTCTAGCACCAAAATTCTCCATGCGTCTAGCTGTGCAAAAAGGAAAGCAGAACGCCACGCATAACACAAACCAGGAGTTAAATAAAAGTGTAGTCTTCGATAAATCATTCGAGGTTCCTACATTCTCTGCAATAATCCTGGCACTGCTTGTACTAGCGTTCACCATGCCGCTGTCGCACTATCAGTACATAAGCCCGTTCTCTTTTGCGGATAACTTTTCCTACGTTTCGAATTCAAGCGTGATATCATCATACGATGGCATAGCAATAGCATCTGGGCGTAGTGTTAAATCCGTAGATTTCAGGGGCAGGTCAGAACTTTTCGGGATATTTCCAACAAATGACATAAACACAACAACGGACAGCTTCCTTTACATTAACTCTAGCGCGAAGCCCTCATTACCGTACATAAAACCTCAAGCACTTGGCAAAATACTCATGCATAGGGAAGAATCTATGGCTTCTGGAATAACAATAAATGCATATGAGGTATTATCTAACGGAAATATATTTCAGGTCAATTATGTATCGACACCAAACAAGATCTACGGCAATTATACTGTAGCAAACATGGAATTTGTAACGCTTATAAATTCTACCTCGGATTTACAGTCCTGCAGTACAAGGTATGGTCTCATACAAAGCATCTATTCATACATATATAACGCGCTACACTTTAGCTTCTTTGGAAGCAGCCATGGAATATTATGCACAGCTGCCAGCGAAGCTTTATCAGCCCAGAATGTGTGAGTCGATGCATATAGAATACAGTTCAGGGTTCATAATATACCGCAAAAACAGCTCCGGAAAGCTAGAATTCTTGTTCTTAAGGAAGAAAAACGGGGATATAGACATACCTAAGGGCCATATAGAAAAGGGAGAAAATGCACTGCGTGCAGCAATACGCGAAACCAAAGAAGAGACAAACCTCGATGTCAAGCCCG
>JAVYSI010000005.1:0-22970 GCA_038729265.1 Methanothrix sp.
GGGTTTTCCTTTCCTGCTGCTGTCCTTTCATGGGTTCCAGATATCGCCACTACAGGGGCTGAAGAAAATGCCCTTCCCTGCCCTTTGAACCATTCAACTTTTGTTTTCCATTCTATGCCGTTGAGCTCCCTGAACAGGCCTAGTGCCTGCGCAATTACCTCAGGTTTTGGTGCTCTTTTGTCGAATATGTCACCCGGGAGCAATATTACATCGGCGATTTTTGCAGCTTTGGCAAGCGCTTCGTGCGCCTGCTCATAAGCGTCATCATAAAAGCGCTCATAGCCTATGTGCATGTCAGAAACTATGGCTATTTTCATTTTTGTTCCCCAAATACCTTATCTTGAAAGGCCTTTACGAATGCGTTTTTGCCCTCCTTTTTTGGGCCGTACGCTCCTGCGGCGCAAGGATGGCCCCCTCCTGTACCATCTATTATACCTGAAATAGATCTCATTATCTTGCCCAAATGCATATTCATTTCGGTGTCAAGAGTAGGCCTGCACCTTGCGGAAAACGATATCTCGCTTTCGGATTCCGAACAGAATAGGGCTATATCTGCGCCTATCTTTATAGCATCGTCCGCGGCTATTGCCGCATGGACTGAAGTCATACCCTTAACAAACAGCCTGTTTCCAACTATAGCTATTTCCGAATCGAAAAGCTCATCTACTGTCCTTTCCCTAGCCTCAACAGGAGCTATCTTTGAAAATTTCTCAAGCAGTTGCTGGAATCCAAGGCCCGAAATTTCAAGCAATTCGCCTATCTGTACGAAGCTCTTTGCGCTTGCGTTCCTGAATTCTGCGGAATCAGAGTATATTCCCATCGCCAGTATTTCTGAAGTCTGCTGGTCTGGGCGTATTCCAAAGCTTTTGAGCAGATCATATATTATGCTCGCAGTGGAATTATAACTTTCGTCATTAAAAACCATCGCTTTGTTAGCTTCTGGGGAGGCATGGTGGTCTATCACCAAGATTTGTGAGGACGACTCCGCAAGCTTTTTTTCAAAAGGCCCGCAATCCTCAAAATTGTTTACGTCAACAAGGACTATCAATTCTGCTTTGTCATCGAATCCCATCCCTATTTCCGGCATTGCTATGCCTGCCTGCTCAATGGCGAAGCGGGCATTCGAGGACACGAAATCCGGAGACCTTATTGACGAGTTTTTCAGGATCTTGGTAACCCCGAAAGCTGAAGACACGCAATCCATGTCCCCTATGGAATGGAATGTTATCATTGCCCTTTTGTCCGCATTTCTTTTTAGAAATTCTACAAGTTCTTCAAGCTTCACGCAACCGCTCATTTGCCATTCTGGCCTTTAACCATCGACATTACCTTTTCCCTAAGCTCTTGTTCCCTCTTCTTGAGCTCGTCAATCTGCTTCTTTAGCATTGTGAGGCGCATGTCAGTTAGCTCACTCTTTTCTTTTATGTCATCGAGTGCGGCTTCCTTCGTCGCCTCTATTATCGTTCCGCCTACGGAAGAGTATATCTTCCCAACAGAACCTTCTATCTGCTCTTTTGCATGGTTAAGCTCATCTTTTTGTGCTGTGAACTGTTCCTTCTGCATAGCGAGCGCCTGAAGCTGTTCTTCGACCTTTTGGTAATCTAGCGTTAGCTTTTCCAAATTGTTTTCTTCCATTGCAACCACTTGTATCATAAATTGCGAGTTTCAATTGAAATATGGCAAATAAAGCTTTTATGATTTTGTAATTTCGTCTATTATTTGTCAATTTCGGCCATTATTACATCCAGGCTTCCAAGTATTGAGAAAATGTCAGCAAACTTGTGCCCCTTGGCGAGATGCGAGAGCAAAGATAAGTTCATGTAAGTTGGCGACCTCATGTATATCCTGTACGGTTTCTGCTTGTCCGGGATCATATATATTATCCCTTCACCTCTAGGAAGCTCATGGCTTAGCAGTATCGGTTCTGGATTGGCCTGAGGGCCTATGAGCTTTATCGGCATTCCTACTACATCATCGTTGGATGGGAAATTGTCAAGCGCCTGTCTTATTATCGATATGCTTTGCCGCATCTCCTCAAACCTTACTTTGTATCTTGCATAAGCGTCGCCTTCGCTTCTTGTAGGAACAGTGAACTTTATTTTGTCATATATATAGTACGGCATTGCCTTTCTAACGTCGTATTCAAGCCCAGAAGCACGCAGCGTGGGCCCAGCCGCTCCCATGTTTATTGCATCATCGAGCTTCAGTTTGCCTATGCCCTTGGACCTTTCAATGAAAACAGGGTTCTTGTCGAGCACTTCAGGATATTGGCTGATGTGCTCTTCTATATAATCAGTCAGCCTGTAAGCTCTTTCCCTGAAATCTTTAGGGAGGGGTTTCCAAAGTCCCCCTACCCTTACATTTACATAAAACATCCTGCTTCCTGCTATGTCCTCAAGGAACTTTATTACCTCTGCCCTTTCCCTGAACGTCCACATGAAAAGCGTGAACATCTGCCCGAGGTCATTGCACCAAGTCCCGAGCCATAGCAGGTGGCTGGCAATGCGCTGGAATTCGTTGAGTATGACTCTTGCATACTGTGCTGCTTCCTTTACCTCCTTTCCCTGTGCTATCTCCACGGCATGTACATAAAGATCATCCCATGCAAGCGGTGCGACGTAATCCATCTTTTCCGTATAAGACGGGTTTTGCATATACATCCTTGTTTCCATGAGCTTTTCGATGCCTCTGTGCAAAAACCCTATGTGCGTGTCTACACCAACCACGGTATCGCCATCTACGTCAACCACAAGCCTCAGTACACCGTGCGTGCTGGGGTGTATTGGTCCTACGTTTATCCTCATTATGCTCATTGCTGTTGCCTCTTGTAATTCTCATTGCCCCACACAAAGCTTTTCCTCAAGGGTGCTTCGGTGCCGTTCCACTTCTCCAAAAGTAGACGTGGTGCTTCTCTTCCGATTATTTTTATTCCAAACATTTCAGACAATTCTCTCTCCAACCAATCTGCAGATTTGTAAAGCATCATCACGGTGTGAATAGATTCTTCATTTTTGAGGTTTACGTTTAAGACCTCTTGTTTTTTTTGTGTCGTATTGTAAAGTATGTATACTACCTCTAAATGGTCCTTGTAATCGACCGCAGTTATTCCTTTTAGGTAATCAAACCCCTTTCTTTTCATATCTTCTAAGGTCGTCAGTAATGCTTCTTTCTGTATCTCCGTCAATTTTTCCACCTATTTTATCCTGAAGGCGCATAAGCGCTCCGAAAAGGTTCTCAGGTTTTGGCGGGCAGCCTATGGCGTAAACGTCCACTGGCAAAACCTGATCTATGCCCTTTATTATGTTATAACTCTCCCACCATGGCCCTCCTGAAGTTGCACATTCCCCATACGCTATCACATATCTAGGTTCGGACATCTGCTCGTAAAGCCTTTTTACCCTAGGTACCATGGATTTTGTTACCCAGCCTGCAACTATCATCACGTCGCACTGCCTTGGCGTTCCCCTAAAAAGGAGATAGCCTTTTCTCTCTGCGTCTATCCTGGCGGCGCCAAAATCCATAAGCTCCATAGCACAGCACGCTAGCCCGAATTGCAGAGGCCAAAGCGATTTTTCCATGCTCCACTTCAACAATCCTGATGCGCGCGCCTTTACAAAATCGCCAAGCTTCAAAAACATCGCGTTTATCGGAACCTCTTTTCCCTTTAAGCTATTCTGCAGGAGTTCGTTCATTTCTTGTTCTGCATTTTCAAATTCTTGCTCGTTATATGGTGCATCATTCTCCACTTTCATCGCCTATTACTTTATATCCTATAACTGATAAAACCGTAGCAAAAACAAGCAAAAACACCATATAAAGCCCGGAATATCTGCTAGTTATTCCAGACGCATATGACCATACTAATACCAAAATTGCTACAATCTCGAACGGCAAGAAAAGCATTATGAATGGGAAATATTCGCTATCTATATCTCTGCTGCTTCCTATTACTTTTTCTCCGCTTTCATACGGGGCATCTTTCACGTTGTTTGGTCTGTATCTCCTGCCCAAAATCTTTGCGGTCATTAGGAAAGATACAGGAATGAATATGCCTAGAAGGGCAAAAAGCACCACAGCTATGTAGTTGTAAAGCATTACATCTACCTGTTATGATTTGCGTTGCCAATGCTAAATATGTTTTGCTTGTTTCCAAAATCCTAATGTCTGGTGCTTAAAGCAGCCAGCGCTTCTGCAGAATCTTCTGGTGAAGCCTTTACTCTCTTTTTCATCCCACATTTTAAGCATATATAACTTATCGTAAACGTCCCATACCTGTCAGCTATTGCACTAACTGGCTTCATTCTTCCCTTGCATTCGCATTCCCTGTCTCCCGGTCTTATGTCTACGTGCAACCCATACAAGCATTTTGGGCAATGATCAGTATAACCATTTCCCTTTACATCAAAACCACAATTATAACAAGTGAAATTTTCTATGTTTCTTGCAAACTTACTTCCCATGCAATCATATCAAAAACGCTAAATAAACGAATCGGTTATTATTATCTGTGTAAATTATGGTTTCAATAATATATAACGATATCGATCCAGTATCGAGAAATTCACATAACTATATAATGCATGAATACGAAAACGAAGAAATGCCATTCGCACTGGTTAAGGTACAGACCGAACTTATAAACGCAATGCTCCCAGAATTAATATCAGAGCCAGCAATATTCATGAGCAAGCATTCAAGCAGCAAGAGCGTAGGTTCGTTCACGGTCCATTCTGAAGGAAACTGGTCATCGAAGGCCGAGCTCGGCGGGGTAGCAAACAGGCTTAGTATGGCTGCTCCTTTAGAAATGCTCAACACACTGATACAGATGTCAAGGATAAAGGTTGACGGAATTGAAGTAACATACGAGGCGACGCATCATGGACCTCTTACATACAAAAAGTCATTTTTTGCAGAAGTTGGAGGCAATGCCGAAGTGGTTGCAAGCACTGCTATGGCAGAATTTCTTGCCAAAGCAATAATAAATTCTTTAGATATGGGCAACAATTCAAATCACATAGCCATAGGCATAGGTGGAAACCACTACGCGTCTAAATTTACAAAGCTAGCTCTAGAAAAGGGCTATGCTTTTGCTCATATAATGCCAAGATACTATGCAAGCGAAATAGAAATGCTAAACCAAGCTTTTGAAATGTCACTCCCAAGGCCAGAAATTGCAGTTGTAGAGTGGAAAAGTCTTTCTGCAAAAGAAAGGACTCCAATACTTAAAAAATTAGACGAGATAGGTATTGATTATGAAAGGGTTTGAAGCTTTGCTAGCCGTAGCAATATTTTCAACATTGCTGCTATTAGGGACTGTAAATGCGCAATATTGGTTTCAAAGTGGTGTAAGGTCGTCCCAAAACTATTCATTTAATAACGGGGCTTCAATAAGCATAGAAACCGTATACCCACAGCAGCTACAATATGGCTCTTTCGGTTTCTGGGTCGGAGAAATATTAAGCAACGGTGCCTTCATACAAGTAGGGTATGAAATTCCAAACCAAACAGGATATTACCCAACCAACTGTGCACCAAACGCAAAATGCACTGGCAAGGTTATGGTGAGAAAGGGCGAACCGTCATGGTTCTGGGAATACTTTCCTCCGGGTGACAATTCGGATAACTTTTATGGATCGGTAGGACCTAATGACAGTGTCGGGCCTAATGGCACTTTTAACACCTACGCATTCAAGTATGTAAATGGTGAGTGGAACATATACTTTAACACAAAACTGATAGGCTCTGTGGACCTTGGTACATCAAATTCTGGAGAAAACGTACCTACGGTGTTTGGAGAATATGCCAATTCCAACAACAACGATACATATATGAAACCAGTAATATTTTCGAACTTGACTGTATACAAAAACGGAATAAATGAAAAGGTATCTGCCGGATATTCATACATTGGCTATGGATCTGGAAGCCTACGAAATCTAAGAAATAGTTACGGGGTAAAAGAAATCTCCCCATACGTGAATGTTTTCGAAGTAGGCTCCGGCCTGCCAACGCCTGCAAATTTCACAGTTCTCTGGTCATATGGCTATTATCTCAAAGTAAACTCTAGCTATGGTTATAGGAGCACTGCACAGTATTCTCCTTATACTAATTTCAATCTGTCAGAACCCGAGTATATATACCTAAATAACAATACAAGGGAACACTTTGTTGGCTGGAAGGGCTCTGGAATAGGCTCCTATACCGGGACTTCAAATTTTACTAAGATAACAATACGCTCAAACATAACAGAGACGGCATTGTGGCAGACTCAATATCTGATAAATGTATCCAGCAGCTTCAGCAATGTAACCGGTTCCGGCTGGTACACAAATGGAACTACAGCAACAATAAGCGTATCGCAGCTGAACGTCAGCGCTGGGCCAGGGTCAAGGTATCATTTCTACGGTTTTGGAAACATAAGTACGAGTCAAAAAATTAACCTTACAGTAACCGGTCCGCTATATATTAAAGCAATGTGGAAAAAGCAATATTTGATAACTGGCACAACGCCATATGGCAATGTAACCGGTTCCGGCTGGTACGATTCAAATGCAACTGCTATTCTATCATTATCTAAGACATTGCAACAGGTAAACACCACCATGGAAAGGTTGTTTATTTCATGGGACAACATATCTGATAATAGCACGATACGGATTCTTGCCAACAGAAGTGTAAACTTGACGGCAATATTCGGCACAGCTTTGAAAGAAACGGTTATCCCAAAATCCGAAAGTGGCGATGTGCTCAAGCCATCCTTGTTTTATTTTGACGGGAAACCATACCACAATCTTACTATATTCATGCTTGAAGGACATGGCAATATCGGACCATTTGACATATCTGGAATAAACGTTACTCCAGCAAATAGCTCAATAGAAGTTTTGGTTCCTGGTACTATAAGTGTAATATTGCCTGTGTATAACGTTACGATATATGCGCGTAACGTATTCGGTGCTCCCATAAGTGGAAATATCGTAGCGCGCTTTCAAAACGGCACATCTATACAAAAACGCCTGAATTCCAAAGGTGTGATAACATTTGCAGACGTACCATATGGAAACGTATCTGGGGATATAATATATTCAGGCTTCACATCAAAGTTTGATACCTCATATTCGAGCGAAGTGAAAGTTGAAATGCTTACACCAGCAATAATAATTGTGATAGCAATCTTAACGATTGCGATTGCAACCTTCTGGTTCTACTTGCAGTTCGAGCACAAGAAAAAAAGGTAAGAACAAAATGGATGTATACTCCTATTTCCTTAAAAGCCATGAATCATTCACAAAAATACAGAAGCTGGCATTTCCTGTAATAGAAGGGAAATCCAACGCATTGATAGTTGCACCTACCGGTTCCGGAAAGACAGAGGCAGCATTCCTTCCGGCACTTAACGACATCGTCAAAAACAATACAAATGCAGGGATTGCTTTACTGTACATAACCCCACTGCGTGCTCTCAATAGGGACATGCTGCTAAGGCTCGAAAGCATTTGCTCCGCATTTGGGGTATCAATGGGCGTTAGGCACGGCGATACAGGCACTAGCGAAAAGTCAAAACAGACGAGAAAACCTCCAGTGATAATGATAACCACACCAGAAACCCTTCAGAGCATACTTCCTACCAAATACATAGGGCCTTCGCTTAAGAACCTGAAATATGTAATAGTTGACGAAATACACGAACTCTATTACAACAAGCGCGGTGCGCAGCTGTCGCTTGCGATGGAAAGGCTAGAAGAGCTTTCACCTAGGTTTGTGCGCGTAGGTCTAAGCGCCACGGTCGGAAATACGGAAACAATATCGAAATTCCTGTGTGGTTCGGCTCAATGCAGGGTAATAAACTCCGAGGAATTGAAGAAGACGGAAATAAAAGTGCTATTTCCGGATCCTGTAAAGCATCCTAACAAGGATATGATGGAAAAATTCGGCTTGGATGCTTCATCGGTTGCTAGGCTAGAAGTAATATCGGACGAAATTAAATCCGGAACTTCTACTTTGATATTTGCTAACACCAGGCAGATAGTGGAAGCGCTAGGCAACAGGCTCATGTACATGCAGAAAATAAAGCCTTTCGGAGGCATAGGCGTGCACCACAGCTCCATAGAAAAATCTGAACGAATAAAAATGGAGTCGGATTTTAAGAATGGCGATATAAAAGGGCTTCTCGCAACAAGTTCACTCGAGCTTGGCATAGACATAGGGACGATAAACAAGGTTATTCAATACGGCTCGCCTAGGCAAGCTCTAAGGCTGATACAGCGCGTTGGCAGGAGCGGCCATACATCGCATGGCAAACCAGTCGGAAAAATACTTGCAACCGGCATAATGGACGATATAGAATCAACAGCGGTAGCAATGAATGCAGCCGACAACGTAGTAGAAAACTACTCATGTCAGTTTGGATCTCTTGATGTACTTGCAAACCAGATATGTGGTATAGCATTGGACAAAGGAACGATAAAGATCGAAAATCTATTAAAGATTATAAGCAGATCCTACATTTACGCTAAAATAACAAAAGACGAACTAGAATACCTTTTAACTTTTATGTCAAAACAGCGCCTGATTGGTTTTGATGGAAATATGATAAGTGCAGGCAAATCAACAAGAATGTATTATTATGAGCATCTGAGTGTCATACCTGACACAAAACGCTACATGGTAAAGAACATAGCAACTGGCAAAATAGTTTCGAGCCTAGACGAAAGGTTCGTTGCGAGCAGGCTGGAAGAGGGCATTATATTCATAACCAAGGGCCTGCCATGGAGGGTGCTAAGCATAGAAGACGACTTGATATATGCCGAGCCTTCCACAGATATAGAGGGAGCGGTACCAGATTGGTCTGGTGAGGACATACCAGTGAGCAGAGAGGTCGCTATGCGAGTGTCGTCGATAATAAGCAATCCTTCATCAATAAGAAAGTATGCCGTAAACGACGAATCTTCGGAAAAGAAGATACACGAATTTTCTGCTGAATGCTCAGAATATTCACTGAACAGCAGGTCTTTCGTGATAGAGAAGCACCCGGAATACATAGCAGTCTACACGTTTCTGGGGACGTTAGGAAACGAGGCACTTTCAAGGATAATTGGGCACATGCTCAGCATACGCTTCGGGAGAAGCATAAACATACGCTCATCTCCTTATATGATATTCATAGAACTGAACCAGAAAGCAGACATCGAAGAACTTTTACGATCAATAAACCCTGATTCAGTACCAGAAATTATAGATGAATTTTTGGAAAAATCGGAAATTTTCTCGTACCATTTTGTTTATGTAGCAAAAATGTTCGGCATAATAGACAGGGAAGCCAAAGTTTCGAAATCCCTTACGCGCAGGCTCATCTCTGTTTTCAGAGACAGTCCCGTATACAAAGAGGCCAGGAGAGAGCTTATGCAAAATTACTTCGATATTGAAGGCCTTTCATCATTTATAAGGTCTTTGAGGAGAAACGAACTAAGGCCCAGGCTCTTCGAAGTCGATACAATAACGAAAATGACGAAAGCCATAATGGATTCGGCATATTACACAAAGGAGCTCATAATGCCATTGACACCAAGCAACGAGCTCCTCAACTCTTTTGTCGAATACACTACCTCCAAAAACATAAAGCTGTTATGCACGTATTGTGGTTTCTACTTCACAGAAAAAATATCCGATTTAAAAGAAAAGCAAAAAATTGTATGTCCCAATTGTTCAAGCCCTATGATTGCGGTTTACAAAGACGATCTTAAATCAATAGTGGACAAAAGGAAGAAAGGCATAAAGCTTGAAAGAGCAGAAAAGAAAAAGTTAGATGAGGCAATGGCTGAAGCTGACCTGTTTTCGTCCTACGGCTGGAAGGCAGCAGCAGCCCTGGCAACCTATGGCATAGGCCCACGCGCAGCGGCTAGAGCTCTTATGATGCTAAGGCGAGAGGACAAACTTTTCTATATAGATCTAATAGAGGCGCAGAAGCAATTCATAAAGAATAAAAAATATTGGTCAATATAGTGGTAATATGCTTTATCTAATAGGTCTCGGAGTCGGCGAACGGGACATAACGCAAGCAGGTATTGAGGCTATAAAGAATTCGGAAGTACTCATTTTAGACAGCTACACCTCATTCGTGGATCCTAAAAAACTCGAATTAGTAAAATCCTTTTCAAAAAGGGAAATAAAGAAGGCAGGCAGAAGTGAATTGGAAGAAGGTGCATCAAAAATAATCTTAGAAGCCAAGACTAAGAACGTTTCGATAATGACAAACGGGGATCCATTGCTTGCCACAACACACAAGACTATACTGGTGGAAGCAAAAAAACAGGGTGTAGGCTTCAAAGTGATACATTCGACAAGCATATTCTCAGTAGGAATAGCCGAGAGTGGACTGGATTTCTACAGGTTTGGCCCAATATGCACTGTACCTAGATGGTCAGAACACTACAAGCCGGTTTCGTTCTACGAAACCGTATCGGCAAACATTTCAGGAAACAGGCATAGCATGATCCTGCTTGACTATGACAACGAAAAAGGCATGTCTATAAGGATTGAGGAAGCAATAGGGATAATGTCAAAGGCTGAGGAACATTACAAGCTAGGTATCTTCGGCAAAGAAAGAGAAATAATGGCACTGTGTGACGTCGGTACAGAAAACCAAAAAATCACAGTTCAAAAAATTTCTGATATCAATATTCGCGAAGGTTATAGAATGGCTACTCTAATAATGCCTGCAAAACTCAGCGACATAGAAAAGGAATACATCAAATGGATAAGTACGGTGTGAATTTGGCATTGGAAATAGTTTATGACAATCATAAGAAGGCAATATATTGCAAGGACCAATCTACAATAGACACGCTAAGGTCTGGAAACATAGGCACCATGTCGAATGGAATGCTAAGGCTCGAACCGGAAGAGGCTCTTTATGTATTGGATGTCAGAAAAGCAGTATGCAAGTCATCCGATTCCGGGGAAGAAATAACATTTAACGGCATAGCATCATATTTTTCCAAAAACAAGAAGTTCATGGCCAGATACTTTACATACAAGGATTGGAGGGACCGCGGGTTGATGATAAGAAGCCCTAAGGAGGAGCACGTAGCTACAAAGAATGCCCAAATGCAGATTAAGAAGTATCCGTCTTCTTCGATAAACATATCAAAATACTTGATGTCTGGTGTATTCTTCGAGGACGACCTTACATCTGTAGTAGACGACCCAAATACTGGCAAGCAGATATACGAGCAGTATTGGTTTGGGCAGTATGGGACATACAAATTAAGCAACCATGGAACACTGAACAAGTTTGACCTATACGAAACGCTGTTTTTGATCGAATCTGGCTCGCTGAAGATAGAAGGATACTCATTTAATGAGATCCTGAAAATAGCTTCCAAGGTGAGGCCAGACGCTCAAAAGCTTTACGAGGTTTATAAGGATTGGAGGTCAAAAGGCTACGTAATAAAGTCCGGATTCAAGTTCGGTACGCATTTTAGGATATATTTTCCAGGTGCAAAGCCAATAAAAGATGATCCATCGTGGATCCATTCAAAGCATGTGCTGCACGTATTTCCCAGGGATTCAAAACTGCTAACTTCGGAATGGGCAAGGGTTATAAGGGTCGCGCATTCGGTGAAGAAAACCTTCATACTTGGTATACCTGGGAAAACAAGGCAGAAAAAAGTGAACATGGATTTCATACTCTATCATAGAAAGCATGACGGGATAGAAATTCCTGGAAAAGACGCGCCCCACTTCGGAATGCTATCGCTAGGAGAGAACGAATACATAGGTGGCAGTGAGCTTTCGGCGATGATAAACGAGGCAAACAGCGAACACATGGAGTTGATAATAGCGATAGCCGATAGGGAAACCGCGGTTACTTATTATCGCGTAAAAAAAATAGAGCTGCCGAATAGCGAATATGAATATTATGAAATAGACTGGATGCAACCGTAGTGATACAAAAAACTTTTATATATACTGTTCATTAGTAATTTGTGATTCGACGACCACATATAACAAAAGTGCACTACAAATAAAAATGGATATAAGTGAAAAAATCGAATTATACCTCTCGGAAGATGGCTCTTCAGTAAAATGGCTACTAAGGAGACTAGACAGAAGTTTGGCAGACGTTCCGGTATATTCCAACAGGGGTTTCATCCAAGAAGTAAATGTGGGTTTCTGCTCAGATGAACGGATGTTTGGAAAGATTTTTAGGATCGAGGCAAACGGAGAGAGGAACAATGTGCCCCTTGGCCCGTATGTGGTAAAAAACCCATTGTCAATGCTTGATATGTTGGATTCAAGGTCATATGCTGATGGGATAATATACACAATTAAAAGCAAAAAAGAGGGAATAGATCCGAATCTGTTCATTATTCCGAGCAAGATGATAATAACGAGTGCATCAGGAGCTCTTGGTCAGAAATTCACAATAATTGCCAAAGAAGACCCAACAATGCGCCTTCGACAAGGCATCTAAATGTAAGGATGAGCGGGCCCAGAGGGATTTGGACCCTCGACCTACTGGTTAAGAGCCAGCCGCTCTACCAAACTGAGCTATGGGCCCACAAATGACGCATCTCCTTTTTGTTTGCATATTATAAAGCTTTTTCTATCAGTGCCCCCAGTTTCTTAGCGTGCTTTATATCGCATGCGACTATAGCGATCCTGCGCTTTTGCATTACAGCTGTCAATATTTTGAATATGTCGGAAATATCTTTCAGTGTTCCAACCTCTTTTTTATCCTTAGACAAGACCTTTATACTGTCCTCATTGCCTTTTAAGCGGTGTATTTCAGCTATATATTCTGTTTCGTCCAGCCCAGCCTTCTGGGCTATTTCTGCGAGTTCATTCTCTGTTATATCGCTGTTCAGGTTGGGGTTGAAATAAGCTCTCTTGAATAGTTTTCTATCAAGAATCCTACCTATCAGATTTGAAGAACCTTCGATATCTTTCAGTTCAGACATCGCTTCTTGATCATTTAGGTACATGAAAGTGTAAGGATCCAAATCCCCAGACTCCAAAGCTATCCTCAACGCTTTTCTGTACATTGCATTGGCCGTGAGGACTGCATGATGCAGATATACAGATGAATTCATGTAATACCTTGCTATAAAAAAAGATTCTACTGCGTCTATTCCGCTCAAATAAACTGATGGTTCACCCATGTAAAGCGTAAGTAGATTCCTGATCCTATGATAATCTATCATACCGTACGCCACGCCAGTATAATACGCGTCACGTACCAGATAATCCATCCTATCGCTGCCTATCGGCCCTGTCACTATTTTGCCCCTGCCTATCCCGTCAAAATACCTAATTATCTTACTTTTTGACATGCCGAAATCGCCTACGGTATCAAGTATGCTGCTCCTTTCCAATATCTGTTTTCCTACTTCTTCGTGCATCATCCTTATGTACGGATAAAGTGGGTTTTCAGATTCGTGGGATAATGGCATGTGACCTATGTCATGCAGCAGACCAGCCACGTATAACTCATTGTCTTCTGAGTCGGACACCCTAGAATATATATCTTTTGTCACGTTCCATGTCCCAAGCGAATGCTCAAACCTTGTATGGTGTGCCCCGGGGAAGACAAGATAAGAGAATCCCATTTGCTTTACATATCTAAGCCTTTGGAATTCGGGCGCTTCTATTATCTTTGCTATCTCATCATCAATCTGCAAATCCCCAGAAACTGGATCCCTTATATAAAAGTTCTTCGTGCGTCTTTCATGCATGTGACAACCATAATCTTTATTTTCTATCGTGCAGCTTCAGGTAAAATATACAAACTAACACTAATATTATTATTGATGTGTCTAGAGTCGTGCAGTATATGCATATCTTCCCTATGAGGTATTGGGCGCTGAAGGAATATGCTACGGCAAGGATGCCTAGCATGTACCATATCGGTGCCAAGAATGAGCTGGCAGCATCTCTTCTGAAGAATATGAAAATCAACACCACAGACCATACAAATCCCAATAAAGCTATCGGCACACCGAATATACTAGAGTAACCGCTGGTAAGGACGGTTGTGCAGTCTATTATGCCAGTGTTCGGGCATGCGAGAACTCCAGGATAAAAATGCTCTATACTGAGGTAAAGGCTGTCGGCCAGAGCCACCGTAGCAAACACTAAAAACACCAATCTACTAAACTTTATGTCATCACCATTGTAAAATGTAAACGCAGAAAAGTATAATAAAACGAAGCATAATAATGTTATTTCAAAATTTTACTTTAACATTTATAAATGAGGGCATGATTAACCTTAACCTTTTCAATCCAACCAACGTTGGTTTTATAACTGCGATTATACTATCATACCTTCTAGGCATAATCCACGGCATAACTCCTGACGAGCACACCTGGCCAATAACCTTTTCCTATGCTGTTGGGAGCTATAGCAGCAAGGAAGGCATGAAAGCGGGTATGATATTTTCTTCAGGGTTTACAATCCAGCGTGCTTTGGTGTCTGAGCTGGCATATTTCGCGCTCGTCGGAATCCTTACTACCTCACTGGTATTCGGCATAACATATATGCTCGTAGGGCTGGCGATGCTTTTAGCAGGACTCTACATAAAAGAAAAAGGAGTGTATTTACACTGGCACTGGATTGAAGAAAAGCTAGGTGTCATGGTGCATCTGCACAAGCCGAAAAGTCACGATCAGGAACTTGAATTCGATCACAAAAAGAACCCGCTTACTTCGAACGATGAGGGAATTGGTCTGAAGAAGGTCCCTTCAAAGATGGCTTTCGTCCACGGTCTTATAGCCGGTTTCGGCTTTGGAGCATTCGCGCTTATAATATATACAGTGCTTTCCCCTTCTATGCCGAGCCCATGGTTCGGTTGGGTTCCTGGCGCACTTTTTGGATTAGGGACCATGACGATGCAGATAATATTTGGTGCAGCTTTTGGCAAATGGATAACAAAAGTAAAGAAACTCACGAAGAAGGGGATAGCTTTCTTAGCCAGAAGTATAAGCTCCGACGTGCTGCTTTACGGGGGAATCACGTTTGTTATAGCTGGGGCGTTGGTTGAAATATTTCCAAAAATACTTCAATATGGCATAATAACCCCATTAAAAATTCACAACCTGCACGATTTGGGCATCGGATTTTTCATAGTCATCGCTGTCGTAGTAATAATCGGTGCGGTATCGTACAAGCTTTCGGTAAGAAAAGCAGTCAAACTAGGGTATACATATCAATGAGCCATCAGTAAAGGCTTTTTATGTACCTGCGTCTTGTTCTTTTTGGCATGCGCCCAGAGATCATTATCTCCTCGCCGCAATATGGGCATCTATTGTCCTTTGACAATTTATTGTCCAATATGTCAAAACCTAACCTTTCTATGACTATGTGGCCGCACGACGGACAGAAAGTGCTTTCTCTGGGGTTTCCAGGGACGTTGCCTATGTAAACATATTTCAATCCCGCCTTCTTTGCTATCTCATAATGCCTTTCTAGCGTTGATAGTGGCGTGCTGTCCAAATAATTCATCTTGTAATCCGGATGAAATCTGGTAAAATGCACGGGAACGTCGTCACCAAGGTTCGCAGCTATCCATGTGCACAGATCGTTGCACGCTTTTTCGTCATCTCCAACTTTTGGTACCACCAAATCGGTTATTTCTATATGTATTCTGGCGTTTTTCAGTGCGATTAACGCCTCCTTTATTGGCTCTGGGGAATAAATCGCCATATATTTGTTCGTAAATATTCTTTCCCCATTGCCCTTGAAATCTACTACAACCGCGTCTATGTTGCCCTTCATAAGCTTAACTGCCTCTTTAGTCATATAGCCGTTGCTCACGAATACAGTATACAATCCATTTCTGTGTGCGACTTTCGCCACATCCAAGGCATATTCTATAAATATTGTCGGCTCGTTGTACGTAAATGCTATGCCATCGGCACCGTTTTGCTTCGCAAGGCCTATGAGCTCTTCAGGCCCTACATACGTCCCTTCTATGTCGTTCTCTTTAGATATGTTGTGGTTTTGGCAGAACAAACATCCAAAATTGCAAGATGAAGTTCCTACACCCAAGACTATGGAACCTGGCATGAAATGGTTGAATGGCTTCTTCTCTATCGGATCAATCTGTATCGCATCGAGAACCCCATAATTAGCAAGTACAAGCTCCCCACTGATATTTTTCCTCACATAACAAAAGCCATGCCCGCCTTCGGGTATTACGCACCTTCTTGCACAAGCATCGCATCTAACCTTGCCATCTGTTGCTTCCCAAAGAACTGCATTCTTTAGCATAATATTCTAGTATATTATACAACTTGAAATACTTATTGCTTTCAGGCTATACGCTTTGCAATGGCTTCGAACTCTGCAAATACTGCCTCATTCTCTAAAACAGGTATTTTTCCATTGTCTTCGAGCTCAGATATCTCTCTGTTAAAGCCCACCTTCCCTATTACCTCAGTATCTAGCGCCTTGGCCACGTAATCAGCTTGGTCAGTCGTACCTTCTGACATGTTCTCTACAACTCCTAGTATGGCTTTGCCGAGCCTTTTGGCCATGAGCCCAGAGCGCACGGAATTAACTGCAGCTATCCTGGCCGGCGTAGTGACTAGGACGAAGCCCTTCATGTCAAGCAGTTGCATTATCGAAAGAGGTGCATCAGAAGTCCCTGGAGGCAGGTCTATTATAAGATAATCAAGCTGGCCCCAATCCGTGTTCTCAAAAAAGTCCCCAAGCATTTTTGCTATTAGGGCCCCTCTCCATATTATAGGTTTTTTTGCATCGTCGACTATCATTGCTGTGGACGCTACTCTTATGCCGTGCCTTTCAAGCGGTTTAAGTGGGAAATGGCTTATGTCCATACGGTCTTCTATTCCCATAAACATGGGTACATTAGGACAGTCTATGTCAGCGTCAAGCAATCCGACGCTTTTACCCATTTTGGCTAGAGTGATGGCAAGATTTACTGCTACTGTGGTCTTCCCTACACCTCCCTTGGCACTATATACTCCTATCTTGTTCTTTATCCCCGCCAGTTTTGCCTTTACCTCTTCTTTTTGCCTTATGACCCCAGCAAAGGATGGATGCATGTGTTGTGCTTCTTCTGCCATTTTATCGCAGTAGTTAAGTCAAAACCCCCTTTTATAACTTATTGGGTTAAATCGGAAACGTGCTACAATAGCGGCACAAGGGGGCAAAGGTTAAATAAGCTTTTTATAAAAATAAACATAAACTCAGGTGTTCTAATGAAGATAAGCGATCTAAAGGCAGGCACAGGAAACGTCAATATTACAGCCACAATAGTACAAAAGGAAGAACCTAGGGAGGTTGTCAACAAGTTTGGCAAGAGACTAATGGTTGCTAACATAACGCTGAAGGATGACAGTGGAACGATAAACATGTCCCTCTGGGGCAACGACATAAATTCCGTAAAAGTCGGAGACAAAGTAGAGCTTTCAAATTGTTATGTCAACGAATTCCGCGGTACCCCACAACTTTCAACAGGTAAGTTTGGAAAGATACAGGTTGTGGGTAGCTCAAGTGGGAAGGATGAAGAAGAATCTCTGGATGACGCTCTGGACGAGCCAGAAGACTTGGACGCATAAGCGTCTTCTCATTCTTTTTTAACTCTCTTTTCGGTGTGCTTCGAATTGTGTTTTAATTTTTTGGACATGTTTTCCGTCCAGTATCTGAAGCTATAGAGAAGAGTTGCACCCCCAAGAAGCACTCCGAACCATAGCGTAGCGAACCTGGTCATTATTGTAAGTGCTGATGATGTAGCAAAAGTAGTCTTGAAAATGGTTCCTATCAAAGCAACCAAGGACCCGTCAGTAACTCCTATGTTGCCTGGTATGCCTGTTATCATGCCAAAGACGTTGCTGGAAGACTCTATGAATGCGCTTGCGACGACGTGCGGTACCAATCCTATAGAAAGAAGTGCGAAGAAGAGGGCCATGGCGTTCAGGAACGCTGCTGGTATCGTAACCGCAAGAGAGACCAAATAGGTCTTAGGGGTATTGAGGACGCTCTGCGATGCAAAATACTCATCCCCATAGAGCGTGAAGGTTTCTATAAACCTTCTTTTCTTGAAGACCTTTTTGACGAAATTGTAAAACCAGTCATTGAGTATGAAAAGATACGGCAGCATTAGCACCAGATCTATTATGAGGACATAAATTACGAACTGGTCGAAGTATATTGCCGAAACCAACGCGAGTATACCTACACCAAGAAAATCAGTGAATATGTCTATAGTGACCACTGGAAGTATGTTGGACGTCTTTATGTTAGTTATCCTGCTCAGTGTATAAGCCACGAGAACCCTGCCGAGCTTTCCAGGAGTTATGTTCATTGAGTATTGCGATAAGTAAACTATGAAATTCTTCTTGAGCGGTACCTTGAGTTTGAGCTGTTTTGTGTAATAAAGCCACTTGATAAATCTTAGCAAATATCCGCCGAATACTGCAGCGAACGCTAACAGGTAAAAGAATGGGTTCGCGTCCTCTATTGTCTTTATTACGTTTCCTATGCCGCCGAGCAATGCGATGACAAAGAAAACTATGAAGCTGGCAACAAAGCCCAATCCTACAAAAAGGGCAACACGTTTTATAAGCTTGAGGTACTCTTCCCTGTTAAGCTCGTTTACGTTGGTTATTGTATACCAAATAGAACTTTTCTTCTTCTTTGTCGCCATTCTATGCCCTCAACGCCTGCTCAAAAGCCTCCTCATACATTTTTGCTATAGTGTCCCAATCGTGTTCTTTCTCTATCACGTCCTTCCTGCATTCTAGTGCAAGCTTTCTGTAATGCCCTATGTCTGAAGATACATTCACGATCGCGTCTGTAATGCTTTTTACATCCTTAATCTTAATATATTCACCGTAATCTTTCAGCGCCTCAGGTATGCCACCAACCCTAGTTGCTATAGTTGGTGTCCCGCACGACAAAGCTTCGAGCATCGCCATGCCTGCTGGCTCATAAAGCGACGGAAACACGAACATGTCTGCTGCATTGTAATAATAAGGCAAATCCTTCTCTTCGATTCCGTGCGATATTTTAAACTTGTCCGGGATTCCAAGCTTCTTGGCAAGTGCAACGAGCTTGCTTTCCATAGGCCCTCTTCCTATTATGAATAGGTTGGTAAGTTTTCCGATCCTGTTCAATTCCGCTGCTGCACGAATCAGATAAGCATGACCCTTCTGTGCGGTAAGCCTTCCGTTTGATATGAGTAGGATGCCATCACCGAATCCCATGGAAGCCCTGATGCTTGCAACCCTGCTGCTGTCCGTACTTGGAGTGAACAGCCTGTAATCTATCCCGTTAAATATTACTTGCGACTTTTTCCTAAGGTTCAACGGCACTGTTGTTTCCATTGCATTTTTTGAGACTGCAGTTATCACATCAGCACTGTGCATGATCTTGCGACCCCAAAAGAGATCATAGGCCAAGCCACCAATGTCGGTTACCGGGTCTATTCCCCTTGGCAGGGAGTTGTGTATCGTCAATGCAAGCTTCCCAGAGGTTTTCTTTATCGCGTTTATTGTGCCTTTGAAATATTGGTATCTGTTATTTATATGGTACAAGTCTGCAGCGCTTTTTTCTATTGCTGCATTGAGCCCCTCCATTGACACAAAAGGGAGCGGCAGATGCGGGAGCATGCGTTGCGAAGTTTTAAGCCTCAATATCTTGATATTTTCGAACGTCTCCTCTCCAGGCTTGCTGCCTATCGAAGAAGTTATCACAGTTATGTTGTTACTTTTTGCCAACCTCTTATATATTTCCAACAGCACCTTTTCGGTGCCGCCAAAATACGGATAAAAATACGGATTCAACACGCATATTTCCATCATAATCAACTACAAAATCAAAGTGAAACGGTTTCATATCAATATTTATATACTGTTTCTGCAAATTAAAAGCCGAGGCAAATGGCTGGCTCAACAAGGCCCGTGCCAGGGTATGATAACTTTGGCAAGAGCAGAAATATAATAGTGTTGCTTCTTGATACGCTCAGGGCTAGCGATGCCTACGACAATCCATCGCTAACAAATATAAACTACCTCTCTTCCCATGGAACCAAATTCGAGAACGCCATATCTCCGGCCACTTGGACTGCACCTGCCCACGCGTCGATATTTACATCAAGGCTCCCATCCAAGATAAAGCAGGCATCACATAATTTCCTTTCCGATTCGTCTATAGATCCGTGGATAGTCAAGATAAAGTTTCTCCCAAACAATGCGGTCACGCTTGCTTCCAAGCTCCACAATCTAGGATACTATTCTGTCTTGTTCTCAAACAACCCATTCCTCACCAGCAATACAAATCTTGCAATAGGATTTGACAAGGTTTATGATCTTTGGATGAATTCCAACATAAAGTATAATCCCAAAAAGGCAAAGCTTCTGACAGGTTTCATAAAGGGCGAGGCTATGCGCAAGGCCCTATTCAGGACAGCCCTAAGCCTTTCAAGCTTCATTCCTGATTCGTTGTTAAACCGCATTTATCTGAACCTCAGGGTCAAGATGGCCGCAGGTGTGGCGAATGCAGACGGCACATATAAGATGGATAGGGGAGCGCTCGATACAAACAATGCGCTCAAGGGGTATCTAGAAAGGGAATACAACTACAAGCCGCAGTTCATGTTCATAAATTGCATAGAAGCCCATGAAAACTATCCAGTAAGGGACAGCAGCATAATACAGGATAAATGGCTGTATCTCAGCGGAATACTTGATATGGATGAAGGGATAATAAGAAAGTTTCATGATGGATACAGAAGAAGGCTTTCTTATCTGGATAAGCAGATAGGCAAGACGCTCAAGATACTCAAGGACAATGGCATGCTGGATGATGCAAGCATAATAGTTACTTCTGACCACGGCCAATTTTTCGGCGAGCACGGGCTCCTTTACCATTCGCTTTACCCCTACAAAGAAGTCAATAATGTACCTCTTATAATATCAAAGTTTGAGAACGGGAAGCCTGTCTCCGAGCGCATGAGCGTGAGCGATCCGACCAGCCTTATCGACATGCATGGGATGGTGCTTTCTATGGCAGGTTCAAACGGGGAATATAGGAGAAACCCAGCAATAAGCGAGCACAACGGCATAAGTGAAGGCTGGGACGGCATGTTGCTTTCTGCTTTGCGCCGCCGCTCCGAATACGCGGCGCGCATATACAAGACAAAGCTCAAGTACAATTCCAAGGCTTATTCAATAATTGGGAAAGGTTACAAGCTTGTACATTTCTACGGGAAAAAGCCCAGCGAACTTTACAGGATAGATGACAGGGAAGAAAGAGAAAACATCATAAAGTCGAACAAGCCCGTAGCCAGGCGTCTTGAGGAAATATACAAATATGAAAAATCCTACCTCAAGCCCCTGTAATGCTATTTATAGTTTTAACAAATCTCTGATTGCAGACGTTGGCTGGTTTGTTACCATCAATGTTGCATATCTGCGCTGTAAAAACGTTGGCCTCACCTATAACCGCTTGCGTGACTGGGCTGTCCGGGCTTTTCTGAAGGAACGAGAGTATCTGGTTCCAATCATACGGATTTATTATTGCAGGGCTAACTTCGGCACCTATCTGTATTGTCTTGTTGCCAAAATCTATGAAAGGTATTGCATCCCTCTCGTTTGCAGGGAGTGCAGTATTGTTGGCATTGAACCTTGAATATATGATTCCCTCTTCGTTTGTCATGTTCTGCAAGGGCTTGTAAGTGTTTGTTAGCGTCTCCACAGGCACAAAGTCTACATAAGCGCTCGAATAGCTGGAATTGTAGAAAGTGAACGTCGCAGTATTAGGTTCATAGTCTGTGGCACTGGAAGTCATGTAATGCAGCTGCGTAAAATTGCCGAATCGCATCAACGCTATTATCATGCCCCACCTAGTTATCGCGCAGAACGGGCAGTAGTCTGCACCTATATAAAGCATTTCTGGCATCCCGTTGGATGTGAGGCTTACGTTACTGCCAGAAGGAAAAGGATAGCCTGAAGTGGTTCCGATCCCAACGTTAGCTGCAAGCGTCATGTTAGTTGCAACATCATACAGCTGCGAAAGGTAAGAGCTGCTTACTGCTACGTTGTCAAACTTTATGTCGGCTTTTCCAGCCCCTCCGGCAGAATTCTCGTAAAGTGCTACTACAGCAATTATGACTATGGCCACGCCTATTATTGCATAGGCCTGTTTCCTGCTTAAATTTGGTTTTGACACAACATCACTTTTCTACCGCCAACGGAGGCAGTATTTTCTTCACTATCGCGTTTAGTGCCTTGTTTATATAATCCTTATACCTATATATGATGTAAGCCACTACAATGCTTAGCGCTGCGCCAGCTATGACATCCGTAAGGTAATGAAGTCCTAGGTATACTCTTCCGAACAGTATTAGCAGCAGCCACACAACATATAGAACCCTGATATATTTGTAATTCTTCAGGAATAGCGTTAAGCCTGTCAGTACTCCAGCATGATTGCTTGGGAACGAAAAGCTGCTCTGGCACGATATGTAATTTATGTGTAATATATCCGTAAGGTATGGGACGTTGCACGGCCTTGGTTCCTTTGTTATTATTTTTATTGCATCGGATATTACATAAAGCAATATCCCGGCTACCACGAACGAATATACGTTCATATCCTTTTTCAAAAGGAGGTATATAACAAGCACCGGCAGCACTATTAAAAAGGATTTTGCCAAATATGCCATGACAACGTTAAGGTAGGGGTTCGCAAGCGCTTTTACTGCTTCAAAAGCCCATAAGTTTATGCCTAGCTTGTAAACTTCAATTGCTAATAACATGGAGTTTCAACTCAATGAGCGATAATACTGTAAGATACTGCCCTTAAATCTTTTAAACCTATCCACAAAGCGCATCACGAGAAAAAAGCCCTGTAATACAGAAGAGCAGCAACGCTTTTCATATCTATTATCTTATTGGTTTTCAGCATTTTATAAGCGCTTTCCAGGCTTATCTGCTCAGTTT
>JAVYSI010000006.1:0-21820 GCA_038729265.1 Methanothrix sp.
AAAAAAGCTTAATAATTCCATTTAACAAAGAGGTGCAAAGGTGTTATTTTGCCAAGCGTAGTTTCAGAATTGGAAGGGATGGGTTTCAAAATACCTGATTTTAGGAATAGCAATTTTTCACTGATGAATGAGTTTGCCGAGGGGCGCGGCAGGCATTTGGAAAAAGGAAAAAAGAGGGTAGCTCTTTTGATCGACGGGCTAGGCTATGATACGCTTGAAAAGGCCGCAAAGTCAGACAAAAAGCTTTCGGATTTTATAGGCAGAAACACGCTTGAAAAGGCAAGCACCATATTTCCATCTTTCACCCCGTCAGTTATCATAAGCCTGAATTCAGGGAAGTATGTTTCAGAGCACGGGATAACGGGTGACTTTTTTTCGAAGGACTACGGTACCATGATAAATCCGTTCAGGATTTCGTGGATGCCGTCTAGCGATGAGCTAAAAGGGCTTGCGCCTAGAATTATGCCCAGGCCCGCTATATTAGAAAAAATACAATCCAAAGGCAGATTTGTATATGCCATGCGTGATCAGGTTCTAGAAAAGGAGAGGCATAGCGATTTCGGCAGCAAGGTAAGGTACATACCACATACGGGAAATGAAGACCTGTTCGTCGGGATAGAGAACCTGCTGAAAAAAGGGGACTTCGATTTCATATATGCTTATACAGATGAGCTTGATCATTTTAGCCATAAATATTCCAAGAGCGGGAACGAAACGACAAGGCTAGTATCACGGCTTTTTAGGGACATTATGGAACTCGAAGAAAAGCTAAAGAAATCAAACGCTGAACTCTTTATATTTTCCGACCATGGGCAAATAGTAACCGAAAGCAAGCTTAGGAACAATGTATGGTGGGATGACAAATTCATGGAATTCCTCGAAATGCCGGTCTTCGGCAATGCGAGAAGCTTCAACATGAAAATTGCTGATGGAAAGGAAAAGAGCTTCGAGGATTATTTTGAAAGGAAATATTCCAAGAAAGCAGCACTTTTTGATACTGATGAATTGATAAAGGCAGGGATATTCGGCAGCAAGAAGGCATCAGAATTCGCCAGATACAACCTTGCGGACAAGACCGGAATCACTTTGGGGAACAATGTGTTCAGCTTTAACGATTATAACAAGAGTAAAGAAAAGGTTGCCAATCCATACATAAGCGAAAATCTGGGCACTCACGGAGGCATGAGCCCAGAGGAGATGGAGATACCGGTTTTGATAATAAGGTAATTTAGAGTTTGCCGGAATCCAAAAGCCGTTTTATTGCAGATGCGTATGCATCCATCTGGACTTTCTTGCTGTATTCCTTGGCTATGTCATTAGATAATGAAACGAGCTTTGCCCTTTCAACTTCGTCATTTATAGCAATGCCTATTTTTTCCCTTAGCCCTTCTATGTCATTGGGATTGAAAAGGAAGAGCCTTTTGCCAAACCTTGCCTTTATGTCTTTATTTACCGCATTCTCTGAGAGCAGAAGCGGAGCGCCGAAAGTTGCAGCTTCTATGAAGGTGGCGTTGAAGGATTCCCATATGGAAGGCAGCACGTACAGATCAGCTATAGAGTAGTAGTACGGCAACATATCTTCGCCCACCCTGCCGACTATGCTTATGCGGCTGTCCCCGGCCGACATCTGTTCATATAAAGGCTTCGACTTGCCATCGCCTACGATGAGAAGACGGATGTTTTTATCTTTCATCCCTATGAAGGCTTTTATTAGGGCGCTTACGTTCTTCTGCGCTTCGGCAAGTCTGCCCAAATATAGGATGGTTTTCTTGCCTTTCAACCCCAGTTTTGCCCTGAAACGCTCAAGGCTTGCCTTGTTCGGTTTGCTTCCTTCGAGCAGTGAACTGCTGTGTATTATTGTAACGTTGCTGTTGTACCTTTTTACTGCTTCGAACTGCTCCATGTTAAGGGCTATAACGCCGTCAAAGAAGCTGAAGAACCTGCTTCTAGATCTTTCGAGGCCTACGAACGGGCCTGTGCCGAATGTTAGCTGCATTATATTGTAATCGAAAGCGCCACTATATTTCCCTGACGCATTGGCATGCTCTATGTAGATTATTTTTGCATTGGGCATTTTGGCTTTGAGTCTTTTTAGTATTGTATAGTCGAGTATTGAGCTTGCCAAAACCACATCCGGCTTGATTTTTGATACGAATGTTTCCATCTCTGAAGTTTTTATGCCCCTAAGCGAATAGGATGCGTAATATCCAGCCCGAATGAATCTGCTTTCAATCAAGCCCTGAAGCTTGTGGCGTTCGCCAGCCTGCTTGAGTACCTTCTGCTTTGATTCCTTCAAAAACATAGCATTTTTATGCGGGCCTTTGAAATAATCGGTCTTATATCCGAGATAAAAGGTCTTTATGCCGCGCTTTCTGAGCTCGTAGAAAAGGTTTGCCGCAACCCTCTGGGCACCACCCACAGCGCCAAGCCTGGAACTCGTATCAAATATCAGTACCCGTGCCATATAAAAACCTAGAATATTGGCTTGTACCTCCTGTCGGTGTCGATACTGCAATCGAAGTATTTAAGTACTGTTGGCGCTATGTTGTAGACGTAGAGCTTGCTTTTTTCTATTTTCTTATAGTCAATTTGCTGGCTGCCAGACAGTATGCCGAATATGCCGTTGCGGATGTGGTCTCCGCGTTTAGCCATTTCCGGTTCCATGAAGAGATTGCCGCTTTTTTGGTAACCGAACGCGTCTATTAGATATCCTGGCTTTATCTCGGCCATGACGTCCGGGGCTATGAATAGCTTTGTCCCTTCATAGTAGTCATCTGCGTCAAAGACGTTTACAATCAGGTTCTTGCCGTCCTTCCCTTTTATCTGTGAGAGCTTGTGCATAAGCTCCTGCTTCAGCTTCTTCTTTTCCGATTTCTTGACTATCCCGTGGTCGAACCTGGAGTCGTTTATGAATATTGTGCACACTATAGTATTGGCTATGCTAGCAAAAGCCTTGGTCCTGCGCATGTCATAGTCGAAATCGTGAAGCCTCGTATAGTCTTCTGATGAAGCACCTTTTAAGATTGCAGAGAACGCGTCCTTGCTTATTCTTTTTAGCCCCTTCGGCAGCTTGTCATACAGCACCTTCCTTGAGCCGCTCCTGTTCATGCTCTTCAGTATCTTTTCCCTGACAGAATACTTCATTGAGCTTATTGCGTTGGAATTGCTTATAGCCTGCTCTAGTTCTGGCTTGAGCTTGGCATAGCCATTGTTTATGAGCCACCCGTTAATCAGAAATTTTTCCCTTATTGGCTGCGCTCCATGGTCTGATACGACCATTATAGCAGCATCTTCCTTTTCGGCGCGCTTTTCGAGCCATACTAGGAACTCCGATATGCGCTCGTAGAGCGGCATTACATAATCCCTCCATTCATTTAGGTTTAGTGAAAAGTGCTGGATTCTGTCTTCTTCTGTAAAGCATATGAACGCAAAATCGTAGTCCTTCTTGTTGAGCATTTCCATTGCTACGTTGGAGCGCTTCCTGATGCTTTCCTGGAATGCTTCCGACGCCTGCGACAGTGTCATCTTCCCTGACTTTATATCAGCTTCTATGTCAGGCTCACCATAGAAACCATTGCTCTCGGCTATTTTCTGCACGTATTTTGAGCTGAACTTTGGAGGAAGAGGGAAACCAGTTATCATGTCTACATTCTCGCTTTTCGTAGGCCTTACGAGCATTGCCGGAGTTATTATCAGGCTTTTGTAACCGTTTCTTGCCAGCTTCTCCCAGAAAGGTTCCTTTATATCTGGATTATAGTAGACAACGGATTTTGTATAGCTTGGCTCCATCTCTAGGAACTCCGGGACACCATGGTCCCCTGGCTTGAAGCCAGTGTATATGCTAGGCCATGAAGGTCCAGTCATCGGCGGCAACGTCGACTCCATGTTGGTCAGCGTGCCGTCCTTGAAAAAGCGGCCGAAACCAGATAGCTTGTATTTGTTTATGTTTTCCTTTATGAGCCACAGAGGTGCGGCGTCTATCCCTACCAGATAAAGTTTCTTTCCCATAACAACGCCAAAGAATGTGAATATAAGGGCATGCAAATTGCAGATTAGTCAATTGTTTATGTCAAAAATTTAAAGCTTTGCGAAGTTGCGCCGTTACCCTGGATTTGCCAAACAAATGGCCTTTGCAAGCATATGCCGCTTGGAATAAGCGTTATAGAAACGTTCAGCCCGTTCTTTTTATTATATGGTAGCCGAACTGCGTTTTTACTATTTCCGACAACTGGCCCTTTTCGAGTGAAAAGGCTGCCTTTTCGAATTCCTTGACCATCACGCCATGACCAAAATAGCCCAGATCTCCTCCTCGTTTTTTGGAGCTGTCGATCGAATACTTGGAAGCCAGCGATTCGAAGCTTTCGCCCTTCTTCAGGAGCTCCATCACTTGCTGCGCCTGTGATAACTTTTCCACGAGTATGTGAGAACAGCGAATCTTTTCTGCCATGTATAACCACTACGGGTAAATTCTGTTTATCATTCTCGGGAACGGTATCGCATCCCTTATGTGGTCCAGGTTGAGCATCCACTTGATAAGCCTTTCCGTGCCAAGGCCATATCCGGAATGGGGCACGCTGCCGTATCTCCTAAGGTCTATATACCATTGGTAGTTGTCCATGTTAAACTTTATGTTCTTGGCTATCTCAAACTCCTTGAAGCGCTGCATTAGCTCGTCGTATTTCCATATCCTCTCACTCGCCCCTATTATCTCCCCATGCCCGTGCGGAGCCTGCATGTCTACGCTCATAGTAGTGCGCTCATCCTTGGGATTTATAGGCTGATAGAATGCTTTGAGCTCCCTTGGCCAATACATTACGAAAACTGGCTTTTCCTCTTCTTCAGTCAGAAGCCTTTCCTCATCAACGCCAAAGTCGTCGCCCCATTTGAGGTTCTTTCCCTTCTGATTGAGTATCTCCAGCGCCTGCTCGTAAGTCAAGCGCTTGAACGGTGGCCTTACCTTTTTAAGGGACTCCATGTCGACATTTAGCTGCTTGAGCTGCTCCTCGTTGTTCTTGACAAGCTGCTTCGCGACGTAACTCACCATTTCTTCCTCAAATTTCATGAGCTTGTCTAAGTTATAATGTGCAGCTTCCATTTCAAGGTGCCAGTATTCAGCCAGATGCTTCACTGTCCTTGACTTCTCTGCCCTGTATGAAGGTGCGAACGTGTACACCTTTTCTAGAGAGAATATCATAGCTTCGGCGTACTGCTGCGAGGATTCTGTCAGAAATGCTTCCTGCCCGAAATAATCTACGGGAAACATGTCTGCTCCGGTCTCCCCTGCAGATCTGGTAATGAGCGGAGGCGTTATCTCGTAGAAACCCTTACCGTCATGAAATTTTCTTAAGTATCTGAAGAAGTACGAGCGCAGCTTCATTATGTTGGTCATCTTCACGCTCCTTAGCCAAAGATGGCGTTTGTCGAGAAGCAGCTCGGTGCTCTGGTATTCGGTTATCGGGTATGGCTCCCCTATGCTTATAGTCTTGAACGCGCTGCCCTCTATTTCGTATCCTGATGGGGCTCTTTCATCCTTCTTTACTGAGCCCCTGAGTTCCACGCTGGATTCTATTATGGCATCCTGTGCATTTTTCCATGTCTTTTGGTCTACGTTGTCTTTCTTTATTGATACCTGTATGGTTCCGGTCCTATCCCTAACTATTATAAATATTATACCGCCGCTCTCCCTTTTCCTGTATACCCATCCCCTTACTGATACATCTTTGCCCAGCTTCTTGGGCACTTCCGAAGCGTATGAATATGCCATGAAAACACCTGTTTTATTTCTTTCTTATGGTTTAAATTGCTTTTGTACATGCATTTACACGGTTTTGGAAAGTGTTAATAATGATAAATGCGATTGGCTTTAAAGGTGTTGACATGTTGAAGGACGCTTTTAGCGCTACGATAAAGTACATGCAGATAATGGATGAGAATGGCTCGATAGACCAGCAGCTCATGCCCAACGATTTGCAGGATCAGAAGCTTGTAGAATTTTACAAGATGATGAACCTTGCCAGAAATCTGGACGCCAAGGCGCTTAGCTTGCAAAGGCAGGGAAAATTGGCAACCTACGCACCGTTGCTTGGAGAAGAGGCTACGCAAATAGGCAGCGCAATGGCAATGCGCCAGAATGATTTTGCGGTCTCAAATTTCAGGCAGCACGGCGTTTACATTGCCAGGGGACTACCGCTAGAGCAATTCTTCGTGTACTGGAAGGGATACGAAGAAGGCGCGGCGATAGACAAAAAGTTAAACATGACGCCTGTGATAGTTCCAGTGGCGACACAGATGCCCCATGCAGCAGGCATAGCGTTCGCGAAGAAATATATGAAAGAGGATTCAGTTGTTGTTGCATACGTGGGTGATGGTGGTACATCCGAAGGCGATTTTTACGAGGCGATAAATTTTGCAGGAGTTTTCAAGGTGCCTTTGGTTGTTATAATAGAAAACAACCAGTGGGCGATATCAGTTCCAAGAATGGAACAGACCGCTGCACAGACCCTTGCACAGAAGGCTCTCGCAGCAGGTATTGATGCCATACAGGTTGATGGCAATGACATAATCGCTGTTTATAAGGCTACACGCGACGCGATAGAGAGCGCACGCTCAGGCAAGCCTTATGTGATAGAGTGCATTACGTACAGGATGAGCATGCACACGACTTCGGATGACCCAACAAAATATAGGGAGGATTCTGAAGTAGAGGCATGGAAGAAGCGCGATCCGATAGCAAGGCTCGGCGCATACCTAAAAGCTAAGGGGCTTTGGGACGATTCTAAAGAAAGCGCGCTCAAGGAAGAGCAGATGAAAAGCATAGACGGTGCGCTCGCCAAAGCTGACGAATTCAAGCCGGACCCGGATTCGATGTTCAAGAATGTGTATTCTGAGATGCCGAAAGTGCTTGAAGAGCAGCTCGAGAACGCTAAAGATAACAATTATTGGCAATAGGTGGCATTATGGCAATGATGAACATGGTTCAAGCGATAAACAATGCGCTTGATTTGGCTATGGCTGAAGACAACAGAGTAGTGCTACTCGGAGAGGATATAGGCAAGGATGGAGGTGTGTTCAGGGTTACTGACGGGCTTATAGATAAATATACGAAAAACAGGGTTATAGATACACCGCTTGCCGAATCGAGCATAATAGGCACATCCATAGGCATGGCAATAGCCGGGCTCAAGCCGATACCTGAGATACAATTTGCAGGCTTCATGTACTTAGGATATGCGCAGATAGTCAACCACGCCGCCAGATATAGGTCCAGGACAAGGTCAAACGTCCAGCTGCCTATAGTCATAAGGACGCCGGTAAGCGGAGGCGTTAAGACGCTAGAACACCATTCCGAAAGCCCTGAAGCGGAATATTCGCACATAGGTGGGCTTGTAGTGGTTGAGCCGTCAACGCCATACGATGCCAAGGGATTGCTGACCAGCGCGATACATGGCAAAGACCCGGTTCTGTTTTTGGAACCGACGAAGCTCTACAGGCTGTTCAAACAAGAGGTGCCGGAGGAGATGTTCGAGGTGCCGATAGGCAAGGCAAGGACCGTCAGGGAGGGTGAAGATATCACCATTATAACTTATGGCACTATGGTGAATGTAGTAGAAAAGGCCCTTGAAAAAAAGCCAGGGATAAGCGCCGAGGTGCTCGACCTCAGGACCATAAACCCTATCGATGAAGATGCTATAGTAGATGCGGCTAAGAAGACTGGAAAAGTAATAATAGTGCATGAGGCTCCGATGAGCTTTGGCGTCGGCGCAGAAGTCTCTGCGATAATAGCAGAGAAGGCCATATACGATATAGACACCCCGATAATTCGCATAACGTCGCCAAGCCTGCCATATCCGATGCCAGGATACGAGAACTATTATGTGCCGAACGAGAAGAAGGTCATAGAAGCCATAGAAAAGCTTTTGGAAATGTGAGGTGCTTCGAATGGATGAGATAAAATTTGTTGACATTGGGGAAGGCATAACTGAGGGGCATATACAAAAATGGCTCGTTGCAGACATGTCAGACGTTAAGGAAGATCAGCCTGTCGCACAGGTGGAGACGGACAAGGCGGTTGTAAGCATACCAGCGCCCTCTTCAGGAAAGATAAAGATAATGGCAAAGGAAGGTACCGATGTGAAAGTAGGAGATATAATGGCTTACGTAGGAAGCGATGCCGAACTGAGCAGCGCTGGTGCCTCAGGAATCAAAAGCATGGCAGATAATGCCACGGTGCAAAAAGCAAAACCTGCGGAACCGGCGCAGAATAAACCAGTTGAGGCGCAGGCACAAAGGCGAGTGCTCGCACCGCCTTCTGTTAGGCACATGGCCGAAAGCATGGGTATAGATATCTCAAAAATCAAGGGATCTGGACCAGAAGGCAGAATTACTGAAGCTGACGTAAAGGCTTATTCGGGAAACATTGGCCAGATGCATGCACATGCCGAAGCCCCTGCATCAAATGCGTATGAAGGCAATACAGAACGCATTCCCCTATCTCAGACGAGAAAAGCGATAGCCAAGAACATGGAACTCTCATGGCAAATGCCAAGGGCATCACATATGGACCTGATAGACGCAAGCGCGATATATTCAGTGGTACAGAAAGAAAAGGAAAAATCGCTCAAACAGCTCAACGTTAAGCTTTCTTATCTCCCGTTCATAATCAAAGCTGCAGTGGAGGCGCTCAAGGAAAACCCGCGCTTCAATGCAAGCTATGACAAGGACAAACAAGAAGTGGTAATAAAGAAGTATTACAACATAGGCCTGGCAGCAGAGGCACAGGACGGGCTAAAAGTTATAGTAGTGAAAGACAGTGACAAGAAAAGCATCCTCGAGATAGCTAGGGAGATAGACGCCCTCCACAAAAAGGTGCTGGACCAGACGATATCGCTCTCCGAGATGCGCGACACCAGCTTCACCATAACTAACGTTGGTAGCTTGGGTGGCGGATTTCTCGCGATACCCATGATAAATTATCCTGATGTTGCGATACTTGGAATAACCCTCCTAAGGGACATGCCAGTTGTGAAGGATGGTGTGGTGGTAGCGGGCAAGGTGCTGCCGTTCACGGTCACGTTCGACCACAGGGTTGTCGATGGAGCTGAAGCGGTGAAGTTCGGAAACGCTTTCAAAGGGTACATGGAGGACCCTGAATTCCTTGATATGCTTTGAGGTGTGCTGATGGTAATGGGAGAGGTCCCTGAAGAGGTTGACATTGCGGTCATAGGCGGAGGCGTCGGAGGTTACACCGCAGCGATAAGGGCAGCAGAGATAGGAAAGAGCGTCGTGCTTATCGAAAAGGAAAAGCTCGGAGGCCACTGCCTGAATTATGCATGCATACCGTCCAAGACGCTCATACATATATCGGACATATTTTATGATTCAACACATTCGCAGAAGTTTGGAATAAACGCGGAAAATGTTACGATAGACGCAAAAAAGATGCTTGAATGGCGCGTCGGAGTTTCTTCCAAACTGGAAAACGGCGTTGCTTTCCTATGCAAGCAGAACAAGATCGACGTCTTGAAGGGAGCCGGAACCTTCATAGAAAGGAACAGGATTCAGGTAACCGATGGCACCGAAGTCATATTCAAAAAGGCGATAATAGCCACAGGGTCGGAGCCAGCCTCGCTGGATGGCTTTGAATTCGACGGGAAAACAGTGATAGATTACAAGCAGGCACTCCTGCTGGACTACATACCGAAAGAAATGGCGATAATAGGCGCTGGATATGTAGCTGTAGAGATAAGCACGCTGTATGCGAAGCTAGGGGCAAAAGTACATGTTATAGCTAGATCAGATGTGCTTTCCAAGTTTGACAGGGACGCGGTATCCATAGTAAAGAAGCACATGCAAAGGCTCGGGATAATGATTCACGTTGGCACGAACCCAAAAGCTTACGGCAACGGAAAGCTTGAGCTCGATAATGGAGATTCGATAAACGCAGATGTTGTTGTGGTGGCCATAGGCCTGCGCCCTTATTCCGACGGGCTTGGAGCACAGGCAGCCGGCGTCGAGATCGACAGCAAGGGATTCATAAAGGTTAATGGAAAGCTCCAGACCTCTAATCCAGACATATATGCGATAGGGGACATAGTTGGCGAGCCCATGCTCGCGCATAAATCGATGCGGCAGGGAGTAGTGTCTGCAGAGGGTGCAGCAGGCCTCGAAAGCAGCTACGACAATCTCGTAATTCCTGCGGTGATATTCTCAGATCCCGAAATAGCAATAGCCGGAACCGTCGAAGAAAAGGAGGGCATAAAGGTGAAGAAGTTTCCACTCAGCGCGCTGGGAAGGGCGATAGCCCTTGACGAAACCGACGGCTTCGCAAAGATAGCTTACGATTCTGACAATGTTGTAGTAGGAATAGAACTTGTCTCTCCAGATGCTAACGCGGCGATAACAGAAGCCGCTTTGGCAATAGAGATGGGAGCAACTTTAGAAGATATAGCCGATACCATACACCCCCACCCGACGTACAGCGAATCCATAAAGGAAGTTGCGGAAGCCGCATTAGGAAGGCCGATACATTTCTTTTACGGTGGGAATGCATGATATTCGAGGAACTTGATTCCAAAATTGTCGAAACAAGGCATGGAAAAATTCATGCGTTGGTACACATACCGGAAAATGCAAAACATATTTTTGTATTCCTGCACGGTTTGAGGGCAGATGTGCGCTCATGGAAGAGGCTCGTACCATATCTTGATAAAGATATAGGGATAGTACTGATTGATATGCTTGGCCATGGGGAATCAGACGCGCCGCACATAGATTATACGCCTGAAGTTCAGGCTGTGGCGGTTTCCGATGCGATTTCAAGGATAGTAAGCGGGAGCTATGTATTGGTGGGGAATTCTTACGGCGGATGGATAGCCGCTTACGGGGCAGCCAATGGGGTTTATAGGAACGGGATTAACGGAATAGTTCTGGAAGACTCTGCCGGACTTAAGGAGGAGATTGATGATGTAATGAAATCATTAACTTACGATGAATTCTATGACATGCAGATGAAAAAAGTAAGCATGCTCAACAGAAACGAAGTCAAAGGAAGCAATGATTATGTAGTAGACAGCATAATAGGATCGGAAAAAGAAAGGTACCTGTTGGGAAAGGAGGAGCTTGGGCGCATAGGTATAAAATGCTTGATAGTTTGGGGAACTGATGACAAAACAATAGATAAAAAATATGCAGGCTATTTCAACAGCTATATAAAAGGGTCGGATTTGGTTTTCATAGAAGGCGGGGGACACGTTCCCCACTTTTTAAAACCTTCAGAATTCGCCGAAGCGCTTGAAAGGTTCATAAACTAGACTTATTTGGCTTTAGAAAGTTCTGTTGCAGTTTCACTCCCTTAAAAGTTTCTCTAGTCCCTCCAAACCGTAGCGGAACTCCTTGAGGCCGTATCTCACAGAGGATCCATCAACGTTCACATGCGCTACTATCTTCGAAACCTTGCCCTCCAGTGCGTCAAGCTTGTTCGGTATTTTTTCCGAGATTATTCTAGCGTATTGTCTATAATTCTTATCCGATTTCATGTGGGCTAGGGATCTGTCGGAATCCGCTATTAACATCGCAGAATTTACTCTGTCAATGCTTTTGAGCAGATAGTTAGCCGTTGAAGCTACTGTATCTGGAATGTCAAAAGTGCCAGTGTTTGAGAACAGAGCTACCAACGCACCCCTTGCTCTGGTATTCGTAAATACGAGGGGATTTATGCTAGTAGCCAGGGTAAAGGCTATGTCGGCAACCCTGACGTCCATTTCACTTTGGTCCATCCTGACGTTTATGGCGTTTTCAAATAAGTCCTTTCCGAACGGTATCGGACCCAGCCCGCCGGAAGGAATGAATATGTCTGTATCCGGATATGCTTTATCCCTATATACTGGGAATGGGGAATAGTACGTTATGTTCTCATATCCTAGCTTCCCTTCAACCATCGCTAGCTTTACCTTATCCACCATCTTGCCTTTTTCCATTCCCGGAAATGCTTTGCATGCATCTGCATCAGGCATTATCACGTCTATGTCTATAGATGGCCTCAGATAGTTTGACAGTTTTTCTGGTATTAAAACTTTTTTGCCTGAACCGCCGTCAAGGAGCATTTGGAAGCCCGCCGCAGCCTTGAGCGCTTTTCCAGTAAGCTCAAGTTCGTGAAGATGAGGTTTCGCTTCCAAGCAACACCTTGATTCGTTGACTATTTTCTTTTGCATCATTATCGCAGAGGGGGTTGTGGTTGCAAAACTAATTTAAGCCTTCTCTATAATTTTTTTAGATTTACATTTGCTGCGCACGTGTTCCAATAAAGTTTATAGTTGTTTATTTTTTATAAGTCATGACTTAAAGTGATTGTTTGATACCAGTTTTTGACTTCGACAGATTTTTGATGGGCTTTTCTTTAGGAGTCCATATCATACTGGCAGTTATAGGAATAGCCCTGCCAGTGATAATAGTTACGGCAGAAGTAGTCGGGATAAAACGCAAGGACCCTTATTATACCAGAATCGCGAAAAGGCTTACCACAATGCTGATAGTCTTCTTTGCTGTTGGTACCGCTTCTGGAACCTTGGTGGCTCTGGAGCTGCTTTTCTTATGGCCAAAATTTATGGTACTCGTTGGCCATGTTGCCATACTCACACTTTATATAGAGGTTTTCGCTTTCTTCTTAGAAGCGATATTCCTTGGTGTCTATGTATATTCTTGGGATAAGTTCAAAAATCGCTACGCGCATGCTTTTACCGGCGTGCTCGTCGCTTTGGGCGCAGTGCTCTCTGCTGTTTTCATAACTATGCTGAATGCATTCATGAATACTCCAGTAGGCTTCAACATACCAGAATACCTGAAAACAGGAATAATAGCAGATGTACACCCTCTCGCAGTCCTTGCTACGCCATCGACTCTGGTAGAGGTTGCACATGTGGTTTCAACTTCTTATTTTGCAGGCGGTTTCATATTCATATTATATTTTGCGTATAGGATGCTTAAAAGCGATGGAGACGAAAGATTGCATTATAGGAAAGGATTGAACATTGCTTTTAGCCTTACGCTTATAGCGACATTCTTCGCAGTAATAACCGGAATACTTTCCATATCAGGGCTTTACAGCTTCCAGCCTGAGAAATATGCCGCGATGGAACTCGATCTTTATCCTACGACCCATGCCCCTGAACTGCTTGGAGGATTCTATTCCAACGGAAAGATAACTGGGGTGATAGCAAGCATACCTGGATTGCAGAGCTTCCTTGCGACTGGGAACGTTAACGGGTCAGTTCCAGGATTGTCTTCTTATCCGCAAAGCACTTGGCCGCCGCTGATAGTTCATTTCATGTTCGATACGATGGTAGGACTTGGATTTGGATTCGGTCTTTTCATGCTTGCCGTATTCCTAATGCTGATTTTCAAGATGCACCCATTCGATAGAAAATGGCTGCTCATGCTGCTCATCATAGCAGCAGTGGTAGGCGTATTTCTCCTAGAGCTTGGATGGGCTACCGCAGAGATAGGCAGGCAGCCGTGGATCGTCTATAACGTCCTACTAGTATCGCAGGCTGCAAACACGTCACCGTCAATAATACCATTGGCCATATTCTTCGTAGCATTTTACTTAGCTATATTGCCGTTCACCATATTGGTCATAAAGAGACTACTTAAGAATAGGAAAGTATCTGAAGAGCTGGTGTAAAAATGAGCATAATGTTTTCGATAAATTACTTGATATTTTCCGTTTTCCTGACCCTCTTCGGACTTGAAGTTGGGATAGCGATAACCATGCTGCTCGAATACGACAAGCACAAGGAAAATATGAAAAGGTTCCTTATGCCGCTCTGGGAAGTTACTGGAACGTTCGCTATATTTTATATTGTGAACCTTGAGGCAACAGTGCCATCATTGTTGATGTTGCTCGGCACCGTATTTGTAGTTCCACTGCTCGTTGCGGCAGTATTTTTCATACTGAGGAACGCCTTCCTTTCATACAGCGAGTATATGGGTGACAAACGCTCAGAAAAACTTTATCTGCATATATATGCCATAGCAACATTGTTGGTCGCTTTTATCGCCATTTCGGTTCTCGATTCTGGAATAAGCGGGATAGGAATAAACGCTTCCGCATATTCTATAAATATGCTCAAGATGTTTGCGAACTCGTTCAACATACTCATGTTCATAGGTATTGCGCTGCTTTCCATTTTCGTGGCTGCCGCATTTTTCGATGTGAGGGAATACAAATGGTTCCCTGGCCTAGCTGCCGTACTTGGAATAATTGCCATTGCAGTAGCTACGCACTCAGCTATGGGATACCTATTTTATGCGGCGTTCGGCCCCGGACTGCCTTACTTGATAGGATTGTTGATACTTTTAGGGATAGGCCTTTACCTTTATTATTCTGGGAAGAAATATGCAAAGTATGTAGCACTGGTGTGGTTCTTTCTAGCAGTCAATTTCTTCGGGTTCGTGCAGAGCCCATATATACTAGGAGGCGCGGTTGATATAAACGGTTATCTGGCAACCGGACCAATGGCTTTCTACGTTAACTTAGTGACTCTAATAGGCGGCATTATACTGGTGGCGTCATTGGTTTTTATGGTTTACGTTAGTTATATAAAGAAAATAAAAAACACAGCAGGTAGCTATTGATGCAAGGCTTGGAGATTATAGTATTCATTTCGACAATTATAATAGCGATATTGAGTGCAGTTCTAGCCGCTTTCATGACTTACAAGTGGAAAAACAATAAAAAAGTTGTAAGCTTCGCATTCTGGTCGCTGGGATTGTGGTTGTTCACCGCAGCGGTGTTGCTAGAGAGCATTTTTGCCCTGAATCTATATAGTGAAGCCTTGATAGACATATACCTTTTTCTTGTAGTTATCTTAGTAGAAGCACTTGCCATGGGCTCCATTTGCCTTATAAGAAATGACAAGTTAAAGGTAGCATATCTTGCATATGTACTTGTCATCGACATCGCAATGGTCGTTGCGCTTCAAGCTTCTACAATAAAAAACCTGATAATAACCTATGTGGTTTACGGGCCGCTGCCACTTTCTGTAGTTACGATTTCTTCGTTTGGCACGTTCCCTGCGGCGTTCATATTGGTGGCGGTGGCAGCGCTCTCCTACTACAAAAACAAAAACAAGAAGATGCTTAGCATAATTGCGGGTGCAATAGTAGTAAGCATTGCAGGGACGCTTTACATAGCTGCGATTCCGGAATTTTTGTATTATTCGGAATTCGTAGGCATATTGCTCTTATGGTTCGGCTTTTTCAGCTTCGGCCATGGCACTAACGCAAAAAGAGTTAATAGACAGGAAAGGCACAGAATTGCAAAAAGAAAGAAGAACGCCAGATATGGAAAAGGCACCGGCAGAGTTAATAAGAAAAGAAAGAAAAAAGTACGCAGATAAGGTGTTTCATTGCCAAATCATATAATCGCCGTGCCGAACAGCATTGAGCTTGCTTCCTTCATAGGCAAAAAGGGATCAGAGAACAGCATAACGTTTTATAACAGGAGCCTTGAAGGAAATGTAATAACGGCTCTTGTCCCGACTTCGATAGAGGATAAATTTTATGCAATTTCGGAAATACTAACAATTTCAGAAACCATAGTGCTCTCCACTGCTGGCATGGACAAGCTTTTCGGTGAATTGCTTGTAGCAGCAAAGTTGCTCGAAAAGGATGTAATTTTTACCTCAGAAAACGCGGATTCAGAAATAATAAGAAATTCGGGATTGCCAAATTACAAGGTATGCGACAAGGATACGCTCCTCACAACCGTACTATCAATGGGAAAAAAGAGCAGTACAACCTCAGTATGCAGGATAGACATAGACAAGGCTTTTAACGTAAAGGGCATCGGAGCGGTTGCACTTGGAGTAGTAATAAGCGGCACCGTAAGCGTTCACGATGAACTATGGCACAGCTCTGGAAAAAAGGTCCTCGTAAGGTCCCTGCAAAGCCAGGATATAGATGTAAAGGCTGCCGGGCCTGGGACAAGGATAGGCGTGGGGCTTAAAAACATCGAACCAGAAGCCATTGAGAAGGGCAGTATCATTTATTCGCTTCCACTTTCGCTACATAAAAGGCTCAAAATAAAGATGAAGCTTGCGGAGATAAATAAAGAAAAGCTGGAAGTGGGAAAGTTTTATGGTTTGGGCAGCAACTTTTCTTATTCTATGGCTAAAGTTGAGGGTATAAGCGGAGATGAAGTCACATTCGCGCTTGAAAAAGCTTTATCAGTTTTGGAAGGGGATGAATGCCTGTTCATTAGAGAGGCTCTACCTAGGATATTTGCTTCGGGAAAAATAATCGAACTGCTATGACTTATATGAGATAGTAGTTACAACACACATTGAAGCCAAGCCTGATATTTTCTCAGCGCTGAAGATAATCGAGATGGGCCCGTGGAGAATCGAACTCCATATCTTCTCCGTGTCAGGGAGACGTCTTACCAATCGACTACGGGCCCGCGCAGTGGATATTTTTCTTGAAACTATTATAAGTTTTCGCATTTGCTGCCCACGCTTTACTTCTTACTTTATTGTGATTGTAAAGCCATCGTATGCGGCAACCGAATCCTTGAATACGGATTTGGCCTCATTGACAAGGACCGAAGTATCCTTGTACCTCGTGCTGAAGTGGTAGAGCACAAGCTTTGACACTTTGGCCTTCTTGGCTATCTGCGCGGCCTCAACGCTCGTAGAGTGCTTTCTTTCCTTTGCAAGCTTGGAAAGATCATCGCCATAAGTCGTTTCATGCACAAGTATGTCGGCGTGCTGGGCCGCTTTTGCAGTGCTGGCAAGAGGTCTGGTATCGGTAGCATACACAAACTTCTTCCCCTGCTCGCGCTCGGTAACGTCTTTAAGGTAAATCCTTTCACCCTTTACAGTAATATGGCCTTTTTTGCTGATTTCTTTGAACATCTCGCCTTTTATACCAAGGCGCCTGCACTTTTCACTCACAAATTTAACCTTGTCTTTTTCCATGAAGGCATAGCCGTAGCACGTAACCGAATGGTTAAGCTTGAATGCCTTTACTGTGAAATCATCGCTTTGCAGCACAATGCCCGACTTTATGCCCTTTAGAATTATTTCAAAGCCTATTATCGCATTGTCAAATTTTATCAGGCTTTCTATGACGCTTCGATACCCTTCTGGAAAATAAACTGTAAGAGGATCTTGCCTGTGGTAGAGCGACATAGTCCTCAACAGCCCGGCAAGGCCGAGCACATGGTCTGCATGAGTGTGGGTTATGAAAATGTGCTTCACCTTGGATATGTTTACTCCGAAGAGCTGCATTTGCCTTTGCGTGCCCTCCCCACAGTCGAAAAGCATCGCTATGCCCTCGTGCTGCAGGGCCACCGATGAAAGGCCACGCTCTTTCGTCGGTGCAGAGCCCGAAGTCCCAAGGAAAGTTATTTTGAACATTTCATTACTTCATTAATATTGCAAGCGAAAAGCTCAAAGTTCGATCGTAATCGTCTTATCCTTGAGATTGACTTCGCTGACCTTTACCCCGAATGCCTCTTCTATGTCCTCCTTCTTGAAGCGCTTCTTGTCCTTCGCCATTTTTATTATGGAATTTATGAGCTGCATATTTTTGTATATGGTATCACCCTTGCGTTTCAGCTCATCTATATCCTTGACAGTCTGTTCTATTATTTCTTTCTGCTTCCTTATGCTGGCTTCCAACTCCTTTGCCTTTCCGCTTTCGCTGGGCGTCGGATTCTCCTTATGCGAAAGATAATATTTTTCCAGCGTCTCATACGCGAACTTGAAGTTTTCAGCCTCTTTACCTTCGTATTTTTTGATATCACATATTGAGTAATCTATAACAAAACCGTTTTCCTTGTAGAGTCTCGGCTTCGGAGAACGAATATATTCAGCATATGAGGCAATGTTTTTTGATATTGAGGCAATTTCCGAATCTGATATGGAATCTGAAGGAGCTGAAGGTTCTATCCCCAAGCGTATCACCGCATCCTCGACATATAATGAGCCAATGTTTATCACGGATGAAAGCGCCTGCATCACGTTTTTTTCCTTTGGCCTCGGCGAAGCCATGATGGCTTCCTGCAGCATCATGGCATCGGAAAGGTTGCTCACGGTTATGCGCTTGTTTTTCGGAGTAATGTATACTTCACCAGTAAATATTTTCCTATCAGAAAACTCATGCCTGTAATACGCAAGAGTTATCCTCATCTCTGAATCCGTTATTATCACGTTTCCCTTGCCGAACATTTCTATTATGAGGTTCTGAGTCTGATCCCCTTTCTCCATAGATATGCAAAGCACCCTGTCATCGTTCAACAAAGATATGCCAGTTATCCTTGAATTTGAAATGCGCTTCCTGACGGCCTGCGAGAAATTTGTAGGCTGATCCTGCTGCACCAGCACGCTTGCTATGCCGAGAAACCTTGCCGGCACTATCACAAGGTTGTGCTGGCCTTCTCCTGATTTGTTTAGCTTGAGCCTGAACTGCTGGTCTGGAAGCTCGTAGAACTTTTCTATGTAGTATCCCTTAAGGAATTCGAGCTCCAAAGCGATAGCTGCAAGCTCAAGGGTTGATGGTTCCCTCATAAGATCAAACGCAGATTTATTTCTTGACCTTTTTAAGGCCTTCTTCCTTGGTTACGCGCGAGAATAGCTTTGCCTTTTTAAGCACCATGGACATGTTGCTGTGATCTTCAAAAGCGGTTCCTATCTGGACTATGTCTGCGCCGCTCTTGTAAGCTAGCCTTAGCTCCTTTTCGGAGATTATGCCTCCCCCTACAATGTACGGTACATCGATCGTTGACTTGACAGCCTTTATCATCTCTTGTGATATTGGGCCTCCGCCTTGCATGCGCGGGTTGGACCCAGTGTCTGTGACTATCAGCCTATTGCCTAGGTATTGCCCGGTAAGAGCCAGTGCGGCTGCTATCTTGGGCTTTTCCCTTGGAACCAGGTTCGCATCACCGACCCAACCGGCAGTGCCGCCCGGAGCTATAAGTATGTAACCTACAGGCAACGGCTCTATTCCTGCCATCTTTATTACAGGAGCCCCAAGCATCTGCACCTGGGCGTGCCAATAAGAGTTGCGCGAGTTCAGCAGCGATTGGAAGTATATCGCATCGGCATACTTGGTTATCGTAGCCACGTTGCCGGGAAATAAAACTATAGGTATGCTTATGGATTCCTTTATGGCCTTTGTAACCTCATCTAGCATCGAACCTTGCACTCCGCTACTCCCGCCTATGAGCAGTATGTCTGCACCACCTTTGTCTACTGCTTTTGCCGTGTTTATGACGTCTTTCCAGCTTTTATAATCCACAGGATCTATGAGGCTGAAAAGCATTGCCCCTTTTGATTCGAGGGTGTCGTCTATGTATCTTTCCACTCTGCCTTTTTTGATATTCATTGTTATACCTTTGATATTTTATACTCTCATTGCTTTGTTTTTTTGTATTCTTCTAAAAGCATCAGGCCATCCCTGCGTATGTTGTGCTTTGGTTCGAATTTTAACTTGCGCTTCGCCTTGGATATGTCTATCTTCCTGTCGCTCGCCAGGAATTCGAGTTCGTCATAGTTTATGTTTGCTATCTTGCTTGTCAGCTTGGCTATAGCATGCGGTATGCTGCGTTTTGGCGACTGGACGCCGAGTGCTTTTGCGACAAACTCGAACAGCCCCTTTATAGTGTAATCTTCGCCTTCTGTTATATTATAAATCTCGTTTTCCTTAGCCGGCGACTCCATTGCAAGCACCATCGAATCGGCTGCATCTTCTTCGTGTATCAGCGATACGTGATTTGTGCCGCCGCTGACATATATGGCCCTTCCCTGTTCTATAAGCTTGAACATCTTGAAGTACGACTCTTTATAGTCGTTGCCGTAGAAAGTCCCGAACCTTAGTATTGTATACCTCATCAACTTGTTCGCATCTGCAAAAGATTTTATAACCTGTTCTGCCATCATTTTGCTTTCCGAATACGGACTTGCTGGCTTGGTGCTCGAATTCTCCGATAGAAGCTCGTTGGGCCTTTTGTAACCGTATACAGTTATGCTGCTGGCATATATTATGTGCACAGTCTTTTTTGAATCCTTGTTGGCAGCTTCATAGGCGTTGAGCAGGTTTTCTGTGCCTATGACGTTTATGTTTATCAGATCATCGTATGTGTTCTTGTAGTTGTAAACTGCAGCAGCTATGTGAAATATATTATCTACACCTTTGCATGCCTCCTCAAGGATCTTGGAGTCGTTTTCATTCTTGAGGGTCAGATCCGCCACATAGACCTTCACTTTTGACGGCAGGGCCATCCATTCGTTCGACTTGGAGGGATGCACCCTGAGTATAGCCCTTACTTCGTGGCCCATATCTACGAGTCGAGACACCAGCTTCCTTCCTAAAGCTGAGGTAGCCCCAGTGACCAAATCTATAACAACTTCATTGCCTAGCTGGTGCTCCATCACTTGCCACCGCTTTCACCGTCCAGAACGGCCTTTGCTATGTCCCGTATCCTGCCCTCTGTTAGCTTGTTTATAGCGTAAGGGACCCAATCCTTGCCATATGCCACATAAACGCTTACTTTTTGATTGGATTTAAGCATCATTCCGAAGCGCTTCCTATTGTAGCCTAATGGCACCTCAAACCTTAAATGTTTTTTGTAGCTCTTGGAGCTGGCCATAATCTTAGAGAGTATTTTCTCGTCATGGCCGAACACAATAGTATTTACATTGTTTTCGGCAAGCTTGGCTATGCATTTGTAATATATTGATTCCTGCGAATCTTTTTTTGGCTTTTCCTTTGTTTTTGAAGCAGTTACGGATTCCTGCTGCATTAGTGTCATGAGCTTTACGTAATTGTATGATAGCATTTGCTTTGGAATCGTGCCGTTCGTATACTTGAACATGTAATCCGCGGGAACCTCTACTCCCATGTCACAGGTGCCATCATATCTGTCCCTGACATCAAATATGTTGTTCTGTATTATAGAACTCTCTGCCTCTATCCAAAGCCTCTTTTTGTATTTGTCCGAGATTGAGACTATTTCATCAAGCGCGTTGACCGCCTGCTCCTTGCTGCTGAGATACCCAAGCTGCGAAAGTCTCAGCGATATCTCAGCTTCGAGGTTCAGCCTCGAGAGCTGTTTTATCATTTCTATGTAACTGTTTATGTTGTACCTTATCTTTAATGGTGTGGTTGCATTCTCGTTTAGGAATGTTACTGTTGCTGAGATGTTTTTGTCATTGAGCTGCTTCACAGTACGTATGACTGAAGCGGAGGTGCTTCCAGCTATGTGTTTTTTCACTAGCTTGAATACGAGCCTTTTTATTAGGCCATGATCATTGTTTGCCAATCAACCACTGGTAATTTTTATGTCTTGTTTACATACTTATGGATGCTCATAAGCTACTGGCAGTAGTATATGCTTTATTCACTAATTTAAGGCTTTTGATTATTGTTTTTGAAAGTGTTTTAAACTTTGCCAGCTAATAAACTTTGATTGTATGGAGAGTATAAAGCTTTCTAGCCTGAATGATGTTTTGGGTAAACTTAGCAGTGCGATACGCTCTTTCGTTAAGGACATAAGCGACCTTTCGGAGGAGAACAAGAACGTGAGCTTAACCGAGATAAGGGAACTGAGGAATTTCGCCAAGGAGAAGATAGACGAAGGTTCGGACCCGATAGAGAATGCGAGGATAATAAACCTGCTCAACATTTTTATCGAGGACAAGAACTTCATAGAGCTTACTAAGGAAGACGCCGAGGAATGGGTTTCCTTCCTTGAAGCCATAGAGTCTGGCATAAGCAAGGGTGACATAAAACTAAACAAAAGTGAAGAAAAGGAACTCGA
>JAVYSI010000007.1:0-17518 GCA_038729265.1 Methanothrix sp.
ACAAGCATTCGTTCTATCTTCCAGTGTCAATGGAGTCTACTGCAGCTCTAAGCGCATTTGAAATTGCATCCTGGGACATACTGGGGAAAATTTACGGGATGCCGGTAAATAAAGCTTTCGGCGGTGCCATAAGGGAAAAAATAAGGGCATACGCCAATGGCTGGTATGACGCATGTGTGACTCCAGAAGATTTTGTTTCAAGCGCAAAAAAAGTTGTCAGAATGGGATTTACCGGAGTAAAATTTGATCCATTCGGCGATGCCTATGATAATATAGATAACGACCACGTAGACCATGCTGCAGAAATCGTCGGGGCATTGAGGGAGGAATTTAACAAACTCGATCTCATGATAGAATGCCATGGCCGCTTCAATGCAAATTCGGCAATGCGCGTTGCGAGGGCGCTAAAGCCCTTCAAGCCCCTGTTTATCGAGGAGCCTGTGCATCCTGATCAGTTTGAAGGCCTTTTGAGGTTTAGAAAGTATTCGAGGATGCCAGTGGCTCTGGGCGAGCGCGTGCTAGACAGAAATCTTTTCCTAAGCTACATGACTAACAACGCGGTAGACATCATACAGCCAGACATAACGAATTTCGGCGGTCTCATGCAGGGCAAAGGCGTGGCTGACATGGCGAATTCTTTTGGGATAGAGGTCGCATACCATAATGCCTTTGGCCCAATACAAACTGCGGCAACATTAAACCTAGATTATACAATACCTAATCTTTTGATACAGGAAAGCTTCGAGGCTTTTTGGCCAGAATGGAAAAAGAAGCTGGTAAAGTCTGGTTATAAGCTTGAAGACGGTTATTTCATACTGGATACGGATAAGCCTGGCCTTGGAATAGAGGTAAACGAACGCATATTGGAAGAGTACAAGGTTTCCGGGTCTGAGCCATTTAACGATTCCGAACCAGCATGGGTCGTCGGTGGAACATTCAAGCCTGCGAATCGCAAAACCAAAAAGGTGGGGCGCTGATATGGCAAGATACGACATGAAAAGCAGGTCCAAGGAACTTTACGAAGGGCCATATAAATCCCCGAACAGGGCTTACATGAAAGCAATGGGTCTTTCAGATTCGGATTTGTCCAGGCCGATAATAGGGGTCGGCGTTGCGTGGAGCGAAGCAGGGCCGTGCAATCTACATACAATGGAGCTTGGGCGTAAAGCCAAAGAGGGAGTTTACTTTAACAAAGGAACTCCGCGAATGTTTTCCACGCCGCTCGTAATAGACGGAGTAGCAATGGGATACGAAGGCATGAAATATTCGCTTGTAAGCAGGGAAATAATTGCTAACACAGTAGAGATGACAATAAATGCCCACGCTTATGACGCTTTTGTAGGAATATCAGGCTGTGACAAGACAACGCCCGCTATGCTCATGGCTGCAGCAAGGCTAAACATTCCATCAATAGTTCTTTATGGCGGCTCAAATCTCAACGGTTATTTCAACGGCAAGGAGCTTACCATGGAAGACGTTTTCGAAGCTGTGGGTCAATTTGCGGGAAAAAGGCTAAGTGCGGAGGAATTGAAGGAGCTCGAAAACAACGCCATTCCCAGCATAGGCACATGCGCAGGCTTATTTACCGCCAATACCATGGGCACGATGGCTGAGGTATTAGGAATGGCCCTTCCGGGAAGCTCTGCACCCCCTGCAGCAGAGGGAATAAAGCGAGACTACGCATACGAATCCGGCAAAGCGGTGATGAACCTGCTCGAGAATGGAATAAAGCCAAAAGATATAATGACATACGATGCGTTTGAAAATGCCATAACTGTTCTGATGGCTATGGGTGGCTCTACTAATGTTGTTATGCATCTCATAGCAATAGCCCATGAAGCCGGAGTAAAGCTTACTCTGGAAGATTTTGACAGGATAAGCTCAAAGGTTCCGGAAATAGCAAATATGAGGCCAGGAGGGGCGCATACGATGGAAGATTTGTTCCATATAGGCGGCGTTCCGATAATAGTTAAAAAATTATTGGATTCAAAGCTTCTGCATGGGAGCGTACTTACGGTTACAGGCAAGACGCTTGAGCAGAATATCAAATCGCTGCATATAATAGAACAAAAGAATGATATAATATCTTCGGTATCCTCGCCTTACCATCGGAGGGGTGGCATACGCATACTCAGGGGCTCTCTGGCCCCGGACGGTGCGGTAATAAAAGTCGCAGCTGCTAAAATAACAAAGCTCAGCGGGCCTGCGGTAGTGTTTGACTCGGAAGAGGAGGCATTCAAAGGCGTCACAAACGGAAAGGTGAAATCTGGAGATGTGGTTATAATAAGATACGAGGGCCCAAAGGGTGGACCTGGCATGCGAGAGATGCTTTCCGTTACTGCCGCGATAATAGGAAAAAACCTAGGCGAAAGCGTAGCTCTTGTTACCGATGGAAGATTTTCCGGGGCAACAAGGGGCTTGATGATAGGGCATGTCTGCCCTGAAGCCTATGTGGGCGGCCCTCTTGCTCTCGTAAAGAACGGGGACATAATATCGATAGACTGTGATAAGGGAGTACTCGACTTAAAGCTAGGAGAAAAGGAGATAGAAAAAAGGAGGCAGCAGTGGAAACAGCCCAAGCCAAAGCATGCATCCGGACTTTTAGCGCAGTACGCAAAGCTTGTTTCAAACGCCTCAGAAGGCGCAGTGCTTAATCCATAAATACAAAAAGCAATTAATCATTGATAAGCTTTGGAAGCACTGCACTTTTCATGCCTTTATGCTGCTCAGTTCTACGCCTTTTGTCTCTGGAGACAACAATGCTGCTGCAAGTATAAATAACTCCCCTATTATAACAAAAACGCCCCACCATGCAAAGAAGCTAGCGGCTGCAAATCCAACTATAAGCAAAAGGAATACAGTGCTCCAATTTCCAAGTATAAATCCGCCGTTAAAACCTATGCCGGTTCCGCTGCTCCTTATGTCAGTGGGGAATTTTTCTGCTAAGAAAGATGGCATTACTCCGTATATGCCAGTAGTTACAAATGCAAGTATGCTTGCAAATGTAAGTGCGCCATAGAAGCCGAGCGCATGTGTCATTATTCCATAAGTCAAAGGAATTGAAATTATTATTGCTATTACAGAGTATATTATCATAATGTTCTTTCTTCCTATTTTATCGCTTACGTAGCCTGACGAGAAATAACCTAAAAGCGAAAGTAGTATTGCTATTATTACAACATATATATATGACGGAAATGTCATGAAGTTCCCTACTGACAATACTGTTGGATAAAATCCAAGAGTAAGCCCATAAACCCATGCTATCCCTGTCATTGCAAGAGCTCCTGTTATGACTCCCATAGTAGTTTTCCTATTCTTAAACAATACTGATAATGGAGCCCTTGAGATCTTCTTTTTAATATTCAATTCTGACCACATTGCCGATTCTGGCATGGTTACTCTCAATATTAATCCTATAATCACTGGTATGATGCCTATCCAAAACATCCATCTCCATCCTGTTATTGTAAATGCTGTCCCAGGAAACACATAATGTAATGCCAGGAATATGATTGCAGCAAGCGTATAACCTATGGGATAACCGCTTTGTATAGCTGCACCCCATAAACCTCTTTTCTTGCTCTTTACCGTTTCCATCAATATTGTTGCGCTGTTGCCATATTCCCCTCCGGCGAATATTCCAGTTATTATTCTAAAAAGAAACAGAAGCAAAGGTGCAGCGATGCCTATTGCGGCATATGTAGGAAGGAATCCTGTTAAAAATATTATGCCACCGAGCCCTCCAAGTGTCATTACCATTGCTTTTTTCCTTCCTATCCTGTCGCCTACTCTTCCGAATATGGCACCGCCTACTGGCCTAAATATGAAAGTTGTGGTATAAATGCTCCAAGTTCCTATTATGGCCAAACCAAAATTAGCAGGAAAGAATATGTCTGCCAAAACCGGTACAAGTAAAAACATCATGCTTAAATCGAAAGCATCCAATATCCAACCAGCTAATGCCCCTGGATAAACTTGGAAAGGTTTCGGCTTCTGAACAGTTTTCTTGATCATAAAAACATTAAATACTAATACAGTTAAATTTAAATACTAATATGTTTCAGCAAATTTGTTAAGAACTATGCCAAAATCTTTGGTGTTCTCTTACATATGGCAATGCTTGCTTTTCTTTATTATTGCCTGTCTCCTACATTAGTTTCGCGTTTTGAATGCCCTGTCATCAAACTCATCATAAATGCTTGTATAAAACACCTAAATATCTTTTTAAAAACACAGTGCGTAATGATATTATGAAATATGGTAAAATTTTTATTGCGCTCTTGCTTACTGTACTTATATCTGCATTCGTAGGCATTTCAAATGCTTCTTCATATTATCCAACGCCAAATGAGACCGGGGCGTTCTACAATGGCTCAGAAATTACTTATGTGTATACCGGAAACTACACATGCTATCCGCCGCTTAGCGATGTGAATTCAAGCATAAGTTCGATAGCGTCATCATATCCCTGTTATGTTGGTGCTGCGACTGCACAGTCGCAGGCACTTCCGGACTGGATATTGGTGCCTGCATATGCGGGCATGAGCATATTTGGCGTCAATTCAACGTCGGGTATGCCTGTTTTCAGGAATTCGACAGTTTATGTAAATTGCGGCGCCGGTAACAGCTCAACCATGTGCATATCGGATCCGAAATTTGTGTATTCTCCAGATTTTGCTCTTATTGAAAATTTAGCAGGTGAACATAACCTTTTGGGGCTTCCAGAAGGGGTCATGCCATATCCTGCGCACTCCCACCTGATTAATAATACCTTCCACAACGACCCGATACCATGGTATGTTATAATCGTATACGTCTTCGATCCGAACATAATGCCCAACGTGACAAACGGCAAATGTGTTCAAGCCGTTGCTTCAAACGTTTCCAATCCGACGGAAAATTGCCTGACGTCGCTGTCTGCAATAAAACGAGCAATGCAGACCGAGGACAACGCCACAGCCAATGCCAACGCAGGCAATCCTATATGGGGTGCGATCGGAAAACCAAATACGGAAGTTTATATACCGAACGACACATCGCAATCTGAAGTTGGAAATCCAAACACCAATATAGTCGTTCCTTTTGCAGCGAAGAGCTACAACTTTTATTTAAAACAAACAAAAACTTCACTGACGACCACTATTCCGCAAAGTGTCAGTCATGAAAATGCAGATATGGGCGAAATTGCTGCTTTGATTGTAATAATAGCGATAATCGCAGCTTTATACGCAATGCACTATAATAAAAGTAAAAAACATTAACAGAAATAAACTTTTTATTTGTAGTCGACATTTTTTAACAAACTTATTTATATCAAAGGATATAGATTATAATTCATAATCCATAAAAACATATAATATTGGTAGATTATTAATGTATACGACTTTACCAGAACTTGGAATTATAAGGCAAAAAAGAAAGAAGCTCGGGTTAACTCAACAGTTTCTTGCAGCAAAATGCAAAATAAGCCAATCACTTCTAGCCAAAGTTGAATTAGGAAAAGTGACTCCGAATTACAACATAGCAAAGTGCATTTTCGAAACTCTATACGAGCTCGAGGAATCAGACTCAAAAAAAGCATATGAAATAATGAATAAGACAGTGATAACGCTTAAACCTAATGACAGCATATCCAAAGCTGTCGGGATAGCACTTAAACGCGGCATATCTCAATTTCCGGTTGTAGAGAATGGTAACATAATCGGGTCAATAACAACAGCCGATATGCTAGATGCCGTAAAGGGTTCCAGCGTATCAAAGTACATGTCAACGGCAATGCCAAGCGTAGGCAAATACATGCCCGTATCAGTCATAAAGAGTATATTAAAGGTAAGCGGTGCAGTACTGGTAATAGATTCAGGAAAAATTGCTGGGATAATAACTCCAGAAGAGCTACTTTGAAAACTTAAGATTAGGCCCTGACTACAGTATAAAATTCTGGGCTTGCAATGCCTAGCAGCATTGCTCTCAGCATTCCTGGCCTTGTTATATTGAATATATAGCCTTCGGCGCCAGTATATTTGCATGTTTCGTAAAGCTTTCCTAGTTTGGTCTTCATGCCTCCTGTTACGTCGACTCTTGTCTTGGAAACGCCGGTGTTTTCCAAGGCTTGTTCTATGTTCGAAGAGTCAATAATCTCTATATGCTCGGCATCTGGGTGCTCCTTCGGGTTTGCCGTAAAAACACCATCAGTATCTGATCCGTAAAGCACCTTTTTCGGCCTTATTTTTTTGGCTATAAAATCCAATACCTTTTCGGTAGAAGCTATTGATACACCCTTGCTCCTGTCTATCATAACGTCCCCGTAGACTACAGGTATAAAGCCTTTTTCTATAGCTCCTGCTATATGATCGCAAAATCCTATTCCAATCTCGCCGTTGTCAGCCAAGGAGAAATTTGCAGGCGAAAACGGATAGAGCGGAATCTCGAGCTTTATTCCCTCTTCTATAAATATATCATTCAGCTGCTTTGCTGTCATATGAGTTATTAGCGCTCCTAATTTGCTGTTAGGATAAGCCAAACCATCATTGACCTTGTACTGGGCAGCGGCAACGTGGCCGAAAGAGCCACTGCCGTGCCCAATAATAAGGTCGAACCCACCCGAGGAATAAGCTTCGTATGCTTCTCCCAGAAGCGTGCCTATGGTTACAGGCCCTGACGCAACGGTGTTTGGCTTGGAAAGGTCGGTAATTACGCTGCCACCTATCTTTAAAAGATATAGATCCTTCATTTCAAACTCCCGCAAAGCGCGTGCAATAAGCCTGCAATATAACGCACGAAGCCAATTCATTATCTTTATCCATGTATATATTTGATGGCATACACATCGTCAATCGTCCAACGCAGTGCGAAGCAGTCATTCTGAAGCCAGCCTCTTTTCGGCATACTTGTATAGTGTTTCCCTCTCGGTATCATTAAGGCTCATGACTATCGAGCGCTTCATGGAATCCTCCGCCTCTCTTTTATAATAAGATAGCCTTGCTTTTAGCTGCGATATCGCTTTCATTTCATAAGAGTTTCTGTCGCTTTTGTAAGCCCTGTCAAGGCTGTCAATATAATCTTCAAGCATATACACTGTTGCCACCAACAAGCTCTTGTCCTCTATGAATCTTTTGACTTCATGCGAGAACTTCTCCGGATCTGATCCAGATATGTCTTTGTAAAGCAGGTATATGTTGTCAGACCTGAACATCCTCTCGTCTCCGTTCATATACGCTTTGTATATGTCTTTTATCGCTTCTGTTTTTCCTGATTTTTCCAATTTATCATAAATGTATTCGGTGTTGCTCTTTTTTATTTCGTCTATCATTTCTTTTGTTGGTACTTTGCGAATGTCCATATAATCACCATAATGTGGTGCTTTTTCTAATATTTATTTGTTTCATAAAGTGCAGAAATTTGTAAACCTATTTATATTATATAAAGCGTTTCTACTTTATCAATTTTGGCAGGTTCGATATAATGCTATTCAAAAAAGAGCAGAAAACGAATGAAAATGCAAGCAAGGTTGCATCAACACTCGAGAAAATAAAAGAAATAGGATATACAAATTACTTCTCAGAGCCGTGGCCTGGGGAACTAAGGTTTTCAAGCCATAGGGAAATCTCAGAATTCCTGATAAACACCGCTCTTTTCGGAGACGAGAAGCTGTTTCGGGATTCTGTAGATGCGATAAAATCTGTTTTGTACAACAATCCGAATCATGAGGAAGCAGGATACTTGAAATTCTTATGCAAGGAATGCTCAACTAGCAAGCTAGGTAGGTACGCTGCGCTAGGTCTATCAGTCATGTCAGAGTTTACTGATTATGCAGAGACAGATTCATTAATCGAGAGCGCACGCGGTATGTTGGGAAAAAGCTTTGGCCCGTCTCAAATAAATGACATAGGCATGGAAGCCGCTATCCTCATAATGTTGGAAAAAGGCTCTACCGAGGACAGGGAAAAAGCCTTCGAATCCCTTGCAACTTCAAGCTCGCAGACAAAATATAAAGCGATAATGTTAATGAATACTGACAAACACAGTGACATTAAAGCCTTGGGTGTGCTGCTGAACGATCCAGAACCATATATTTCGCAATCCGCAACTGATAAATTATATTCTTCACTGGCAAAGCTCGGAACTGGCGGTTTTAACATGGTCGCAGTACCGCTTCTCGAAGCGTCGATACCTAAGCTTCTTTCAAGCAACAGATTCGGGGATAGCCAATCGCTAGAAAAGCTAGCAGGCTTGGTCGTTGCATCATCCATGTACGCTTCTACTGAATTTCTTAAAGGTTACCCTAACGGCGCCTTAACGTTGCTGTCTTCCGAAAACCCGCTTGCTTTCGGCACTGGGTATTTACTGGCTGAAAGGCTGCTGACCAGGTCTCTTGTAAAGAAAAGCGACTTTCCTAACAAATATAAATACAAAACTAAAGATTTTGAATTTTTTAGCGTTATATATTCTCTGAATGCAAAGAGCGTTGGCATGCCTTTAAAGACTAGCGATATATACAAAGCATATCTCTCAAACATAGAAAGTATGTTCAACGAGGGAACGATCTCTAAAAAGGACTATGAAAAACGGCTTATGTTAAGGACAGATTTTGAGCGCATGGAAGAAAATTCAAAGAACAATAGCGCCATGCTGTTCGGTGTGATGAATGCAGGATTTTTATATAATGCCTATTTGCAGTACAAGCAATCTCCAGATAATATATCTGTAGTGGATATTGACGAATACGAACTTTTCAAAAATGCAATAGACAGCGTGATGATTTCTGAAATAAAGTGGCAGTCATGGCTAAATCTCCACCTAAAAAAAGCCTCAACATCTAGGAACCCTTATAGAGCCTATTGGAAAATGCTGCGCTTGGAGGTTAAAGCGCACCAGAAAGCATCAAAAGAGGCATACACCAGTTCAGATGCCAGCGGCATTTTTGATAGCTACATACTAGAAAGTCTCAAGAAGTTGAACTTTAATTCAAGCTTTGACCGCATAAATAACCGGCTTTTCCTGATGCATGAGACAGACCTGGAGTCAAGGTTTGAGGCTATGGAAAGTCTTGCCAAAAGCATTTCGGAAAATAACATTAAGCTTATCGAAATAGTTGGCAATTATTGCAAGGAACACGGCGTTATTCCAGAAGAAAAATATACAAAAGAATACGAGGCTCTGACATCGGAAAACATCAAAATTGTCAAAGAGCTTAAGGCAATGTTTAGAAAATAAATCAAAGTCTCAAAAGTCCAAACTTGTAAAGATTAATCTCTTTTAATTCCGGAAACGAAGTAATACAACCCAAGAAGCCTGTTCAAAGCCAGCTTGTCATTCACTAACCCGTGTATTATGTCGCTCTTGCTCACCAACGCCACGTTGTAGCCTTTGTTTTTTCCCTCGACCATCTTAAAGCATGATGATATAAAATCCTTATAACTGCCACTTTCTCCGGCACCTATCTTTTCCATTAACTTTATGTAGAATTTCTCAGGCAATTCAGCCAAGATGTCAGCTTCCGGGAAGACCCCATTTTTCCTTTTTATTATCTCAGATATTGCGTAGGAGTTTATCGCTATTTTGTTCATTAGCGCGACTGCCTTCCTTGCCTGCTTGGGGTCATTTATGAGCGCATTAGCTATGCCGATATCTAGCTCAAAAAGGTTTTTATTTGAGCCGTCAATTTTGTAAGTGTCACCTATATCGTTCGATGCATATATTGCTGCCACGATGTCCAACACGGTGTTCGAATAGTTGCGCTGGGTTCTTGGCCTAAAAGTAGTTTTGTTGTTATCTTTCGACAGGGACTGTTTCATGTTATCCAAAAGTCTTGAAAACTCTACCGAATCGAATAGCTCGTCTATTATCCTTTCATCTACCCCATCATAGACGTTCTTCATTCCTGTAAGCAGGCGCGAGCTGCCGTAAAACAAAACACCATATTTTTTGACCATCTCATTGATCCTTTTGCTACTAATGTCACGCTTGATGTCCTTGCTGCTGTCCATGATACAATATCCGCTTAAATAATATTTATTACTGCCTTACCAACAAAAGAAACTAAATCCATAAAATTACTAAAAGTAAACGCGGAGATTGGAAAGCCATTAATCGTTTTGGTGAAAAATGCTATTATGATTACATGGCTGAATTCAAGTGGTTGGGTCATGCCGCATGGCTCATAGATTTCGGAACTGCAAAAGTAATGATAGACCCGTTTCTTGATAACAATCCCAGCTCTGCAGCAAAGAGTGGCGATATCAAAGATGTAGACTATGTATTCGTGACACATAACCATTTCGACCATATGGGGGACTCGGTAAAGATAGCAAATGCCAACAACGCAAAGCTCGTGGCAGTTTTTGAAACTGTGGAAGAAGCCAAAAAAGCAGGTTTGAAAGAGGAACTTGCCGTGGGCATGAACATAGGTACATATGTAAATCTAGGCAAGCTCGAGGCTGCTCTTACTTTTGCCTTACACAGCGGCAATCCGACTGGCGTGGTCATAAGGTGCAATGGCGTAACGGCATACCATGCTGGGGACACAGGCCTTTTCGGGGACATGAAGCTGATAGGCGAGACGTATAAACCTGACGTAGCCATGCTTCCTATAGGCGGGTTTTTCACCATGGGTCTGAAGGAAGCCGCGATCGCCGCACAATGGCTTAATGCGAAAGTAGTTCTGCCGATGCACTTCAATACGTTCCCTGCAATACAGCAGAATCCTGAAGAGCTAAAGGAATTGTTGAAGGGCAAGGCAGAAGTCCCAATCCTCAAACCTGGGGATTCTTACAGGTTCGGCGATTAGCCGAGCCATGTCCTTTTGTTTAGATGCAAGGTTACAACTTAGCCAGGCCGTTCGCCAATGCGGATTTTTCCTCCTTCAGGCTCATCGGATTAAATATCGATATCTTTACCCTGTTCTTGTACCTGAGCCTTGCCCTGTAAAAAGGCACATAAAATATATTATATTCTTCTAACTTGCATCCAGGGTAGTTTGTCTCTACGACCCTGCCGAGCTTTTCCGTATCAATATCCATTATAATTCCATCGGGGTTCGTTTCCAACGTCTGTGGCATACGTTTGTTTGCCTTGGGAAGCTGTACTGCCCTGTATTCTTTTCCGTCGAAAGACAGAAGGCCCCTGTTCTCCAACCCTATCAGCATCTTTTCCATTTGCTCAACTGCCAAACCGCATTCCTTCGCCAGCTTAGAACTCTTGGCGTGCTTTAACCTCCTCAAAGCCTCCAATGCAGAGGATTCTCCAGAATCTAATCTGTTGGCTTTTTGCGGTGCGTGCCTCAATATTTTAAGGTTGCTGCCCAAGGACACCTCGCGCATCCCATCATCATATACGGCCTCAATTTCATCGTATTCGGAGCCTTTGCCTGCTGGGACGAGTATCTTAACCCGTGCAAATGGAACATAAACGGTGTCTACTGATTCTATGGAGTAACCTCTTTTGGGTATAAAGCGCGTTATTGCACCCTTTGTGCCCTGCAGCCGCTGTACTAGCTCCTCCTTTTCGTGTATTCCACTTATCACGCTTATTTCTCCAGAGTTTTGCTTTTCAGGCCTATGCCTTTCCTGCAACTTTTGCCTCGCCTGCCTGCTTGCCCTCTGTATTGGCCCGGCTTTTTTAAGTTGTGATATGACTGATTCAAGGCTTATCTCTGCCCCCTCACTATAATTTATCGAAGGCGTGCTGCCAACATGCATTATGCTTCTGCCTTTGACCTTGAAGACATCTTCGCTTCCGATACCAAACGGAAGGAACTCGCCTGTCCCAAGTTTGGCTACCTCCTCCATGCGCTTCCTGTTCTCCAGCAGTATGCTTATGCTGTCAAAATCGTTTTCTATAGTGAGCTTGCCTATAAACCCGTAGGAGCACTGTGCGAGGACGTTTTTGCTTATATTTGCAGGCCTCTGCGTTGCGACTAGCAATCCTATTCCGCGCTTCCTTCCCCTAACGCTGACCTCCTCTATTATGTTTATCCTGCTTTTTACAACCTGCGGCACGAACTTGTCAGCTTCCTCTATGATAACCAAATAAGGGCTCCTTAGCTCTTCTTCAACGTCATATAATGCTTTCACGGCCCCGTATACTGCCTGCTGAGGTTCAACTGCATCGGAAACGTCCATGACTACGGGTTTCTTGGCTTGTATGCTTTGCCTGAATAGCAGTTCGTAGTCCGTGTCTAAGCCTATGTTGGCCTCAGGCCCGTTGCCCACTACTATCAAGCCATAAGCTTTTCCTAAGTTTACATACTCGCCTTCAGTATCAATGATAAGAAAAGGTAAGTGAGATTTTGACAGCTCTTCTGCTATAACGCCTATTAGAAACGATTTACCAGAACCACTCTGCCCTATCACGCAACATCTTCCGGTGAGCAGCTTCTGGGCGTCGATGTCAACATCCTGGGCTATGTTTATTTGCATAGCTATACTTCTCTGCAAAATTAAATAAGCTTATATGGCGGTTCAATTCAACTCTTTATGAAGTTGGCAGTAAGCACGGAATTCGAGTTCAAAGATATGGTTGTCTGTATGGCGTTGGCATCTGAAATCCCTGATGCATCCGGGCCGAATGTCCAACCGTTGAACTGGTATCCGTTAGGAGGTACAGCATAAATAGTGTAGTTCTGCTTCTCTAGAGGAACTACTATGCCGCTACTGTACCCTATGCCGTTTATGACGACCTTGCCGCTATTTGTGTTTGTTGATATGGACAAGTTCACCAACTGCGCCGAGCCAGGGGAAATGGTCTGTATCGAACTCCCAGTAGAAATGTATGGTCCGGAACATGAGTTGCCCTTGCATACATAATAGCCTATGCTGAAAGTCGAGCTCACACTGCTATACATAGGCGGCTCAACGCTTCCATACACATATGCGGTGCACACAATTTCAGTTCCAGCGTGTGCTATGACTGGCAGGCATGACCCAGTGCTGTTCGTCTCTCCCTTCTGCCCAACATTATTCATGGTAACGTTGAAATTTTGCCCCGTAAAATTAAGCGTGACACCCATGTTGTTCACGAATATAAGTGAAAATTTTATCGGCTCCCCTGAATTTATATACGGTGCAAGATAAGTGTGCAAGCAAAGCATTAGGGGTTGTATGTTGCAGCTCTGTCCTAAATACTGTGCTGGAGAAAATGGTCCGCTAATGGTAAAAACAAGAGCAACAACCATAGCGATTACTATTATGGCCCACGAATATACGCTCAACATCTCTATTGCGGATTGGAGCCTGAAGCTTCTTTTAGGAAGGTGAAGCGTATCTCTCTTGCCACGCATATAATAACCTTGTATCGTCAATTATTTATATCATGCAGATTTATGCTTCCGGATTTTTCAGAGGCATGTTTACCAGCAGAATGGTAACTATATACTGCCTGCCATATCTGCTACAAGGCACAATACTTAAATATAAAGAGGCACACAATAATATTGGTGGTGCGATGAAAGAAACCGAGCACAGCAAGAAAAAGAAAACAAAGGCCGAACTCAAGGCCAAAATTAAAAAAGGCTACAGAACCAAAGATGCGCATAAGGAGCTTTATTCCAAGGAATATCATGAGGTAAAGTATTCAAAGGAGCATATATGCCCTATATGCGGAAGCAGGATAGATGAAAACGGAATGTGCGCCTGCGGAGCCGGAGATTCATAACGAAGGTTATAATGGGTTTTTATTTTTATCTTCCCTTTAATTCATATGGCAGGTTTTGAGCGCACTCGTTCTGTAGCTATGAAATACATACTTGATGAGAATACGAGCTTAAACCACAGGCTCTGGCTGCTCGCTAATTCTAAGCTCACCATTGATGAGCTTGTTGAAATTGCAATGTGCAACAAATTTCCATCACTATCCATAAACGCGTTTTCTCTAATTGATAACGAAGTGCTGAAGGTGAACACGCTCATAAAGATGTTTTCCAGCGGGAAAAATGATAACATGGCCGTTATAATCCATTCCTCTATAAAAGGCATAAAATCTAAAAAGCTCCTTTGGGACTTGTATATACATCCGTCCACACCAAGATATGCAAAGCAGTACATCGAGGACCGGATAAACGATACCGGGACAAGCGCTACGCCAAAGACGAACCTTATAAGGCTCGAAAAACCCAAAGATAAATTTTCTGAGGAGCAGTGATACTCATTTAAGATCCTCTGGTCCTATCTTATGGCCTAGAAGTTTAGCCTTGGCTTCCAGATGCCTCTTCACTATGCCGTTTTTGGGTTTTATGTGTATGCTGTAGGGCTGCACGTCTATGCCATACTGCTTTAAGCCCTCTATCTTCTTTGGGTTGTTGGTCATGAGCTTGACTTTACGTATCCCAAATGCCTTGAGCATTGCTGCAGATGCGGCGAAAGACCTGTTTTCTTGAGGATAACCGAGCTTTTTGTAAGCATCATATATGCTAACAGGGGAACCATCCTTATTCCTCTTTTCTACGACCTTGCCGTTCTGCCATTCGAAAGTATTCGAATAGGCCTTTATCTTCGCAGTTATACCATTCCCAGCACCCTCCTGGTTCATGTATATCACTATGCCTGACTTAGCCTTTGAGATGCGTTTCATCGCCTCATCGAGTTCTTCCCTGCATTCGCAGTTGGTTGCATGGAACAACTCGCTGGTGCCGCATGCAGAATGAACCCTAAGCAGTATCCTTTCGTTTTTCTTGATCTTTTTGGCATCTCCGTAAATCATCATTGTGTGGAACTGGCCGTTCGTAAGGTCCCCGAAGACAATATATGTGAAGCCGCCATATTCCGTAGGCAGAGGCGTGCTGCTCAATAGTTTCACTATTGGCGCGTGCTCTCTTTCAGCAACTCGCAGGTTCCTGCTCTCAAGGTTTGCGGTATCGCTCCAAATCCTCTCGAAAAGCTCCTTCTGCTTATTATTTGATATCATTTCAAAGAACTCTCCTAGCCTCTATGAGCCCGGTTATGTTCGTCGTGGGTTTTCCATCTTTTTCTATCTCGTGCTCAGCTGGATATTTCTCCATGTAATTTGGTATGTTCGCCTTCAGCCTTTCCTCGAACGTTGGTATGAATTCATTTTTGTAGAAAAGCCCTACAGGTATCTTGTCCTCAGGCATGTAAGCATTTTTGAGCGCCTGCGTCATTTTTGCCATAGTTTCTGATGGATCATGGACCTCTGGGTCATCCTCAAGCTTGAATATTCTTTCCTTGTACCACTCGTTTGTATTGATGTCGTTGTAGGTCGGGCAGGGCTGTAATATGTCTATGAGCCCCATGCCTTTGTGCTGAACTGCTTGTTTTATCAGCTCTTTGGTGAGCGCCGTATCATAAGCAAAGCTCCTAGCTACAAAGGTGTAACCTGATGCTATCGCCAGCGCCACAGGGTTTATAGGCTCGTTTATGTTCGGCTTTGGCAGCGATTTTGTCTTCTCGCCCATCGGCATCGTGGGTGCAGCTTGCCCCTTAGTAAGTCCGTATACTCTGTTATCGTGCACTATCATGGTCATGTCAGCATTGCGCCTGCCTGCGCTTACGAAATGCCCCACGCCTATGCCAAAGGTGTCGCCGTCTCCAGCATCCACTATAACCTTCATGCTTGGGTTGGCTAGCTTGATGCCCACGGCAAATGCCAGAGCCCTTCCGTGCAGCGTGTGCACTCCTGATATTGGTCCTGCCACGAAATGGGGAAGCTTTCCCGAACACCCTATGCCGGAAACTATCACTGCATCTGTAAAATCAAGCTTTAGCTCGCTGAGGGCTGATTCCACTCCTCTCAGTATTCCGAAGTCCCCGCATCCCGGGCACCAGTCGTTAAATTCCATCGCTTCATTTACCTCCATTCAAAACCACCTTTTTAGTGTCATTCTTTACTATGTCTGTCACAGCTGATATTATTTCGTCCTTTGCCATCGGCCTGCCGTTCCATTTCAGTATGTAGTGTGTTGGCATTATGCCTAAGTGCTCCGTCATTACTTCTGCGCCTTGCGCATTATAGTTGTTCTCGACAGCTATTATCCTCTTCTTGCCTTTGAGCGCATTTGCTACTATACTTTTTGGGTACGGGCTGAACATTCTTACCTGCACCATCTCAATCTCTATCCCGGCGCTCTTGAGTTCCTCCATTGCATCATTTATGGCTCCTTTCGGAGATCCCCAAGTCAAAAGCACTGTATCTGCGTTGCCGATTATGTTAACCTTCTTGGAATCTGGCAAAAACTTCTCCGCAGCCTCTATCTTCTTTATCCTTTTTTCATACATTGCGTTTCTGTTGTCGCTAGCCTCGGTTATGTGACCATATTCGTTGTGTTCGTCTCCGGTGTAATACATCTTTGCGTGCCCCAGGAAAGTCCTTGGGGATATGCCGTCGTCAGTGATTTCAAACCTCTTGTAATTTTCCGGGTCATCTGGAAATACTACCTTGCCCCTGTCTATCTTCGCACTGCCCTGTTCCAAGACTGATTCGTCCATTACTGCATAAGCGTTCGCAAGCGTCTTTTCTATTATATGTATCGTCGGAGTCTGGCATATCTCGGCAATGTTAAGCCCGTTTATAGCGTCCTCGAATATCTCTGCATGGTCGCCGGAAGCGAGCACCACTCTGGCAAACTCCCCGTGCCCTGCATTGAGCGCAAGCTTCAGGTCAGACTGTCCGCTTCTCGTCGGCAATCCGGTTGCTGGCGAGCCCCTCATATAGTATGTGATGAGTATTGGAACTTCGTTCATGCCAGCCCAGCTTATGCCTTCATTCATAAGGGAAAATCCTGGCCCAGAGGTAGCAGTGGCCGCTCTGGCCCCAGTTAGCGCTGCACCGTTTGCGGCATTGACTGCCGCCAACTCGTCTTCAGTTTGCAAAACCACGACGCCCTTTTGCGAGTCGCCGCTCTGAAGTAGCTGGTTTGCTTCTATATAAGTGCTCTCGTCGCTCGCTGGCGTTATCGGGTAATATGACTGGAATCCAAGGCCTCCGTAGAGCTTGCCCATCGCGGATATTGTATTGCCGTCAAGCTGCACCCTATGCCCCTGCACTGGCAATACCTTGAGCCCGTAAACATCTTTTGCCTGCGCCATGCCTGCTTGGGCTGCCAAAATGTTGAGGTTGAGGAACATTTCCTTTTTGGCGAACGTAAACTTTATTGCATCTATAAGTAGCTGCTGATCAAGCCCCAGCAGTGCGAACGAAGCCCCTGCGCACAGCATGTTCCTGGCCCTTTCTGCAACAAACGGGTCTATTTTAAGCTGGTTTATTATATTTTTCATCAGTGGGCCGTAGTCTACTGCCACGGTCTTCACACCCTTCTTGGAGACATACTTCACGACGTCGCCTATGGTAATTCCAAGCCCCGCCTCTTCCAATATCGCGGCTTGCTTTTTTGCTATTTCAGGTTCAAGCGATCTGACCTTGTCCATTGCCATAGGTTCAAGCGCTTTGTCGTATATAAGCCAATCCTTCACCTCATCGAAATGCTGGAAAACAGTCTCAGCATCGAAGGTAGAAAGGATGTTGACCTTGGTCTCTACGCTATACTGCGGTTTGTCGCTTATTACAA
>JAVYSI010000008.1:0-16910 GCA_038729265.1 Methanothrix sp.
ACATCTTTGGCTTTTAACTCCTTGCCTATAGCTATGCTCGCTGCGGACGCTGCTGCCTGGCCCATGGCCATTGCAGTGCCAGTTACCCTGGCGCTCGCTTGCGCATAGAATTCCGCGCTAAGGCATCTGCCTATAGCAAAAAGATTATCTATGCCTTTTACGACTATAGAGCGATATGGGACTTCGTAAAAAGAGCCATCGCCTCCCTTGAGGTGCGTGTATAATACTCCTTTGCTCGGGTCATGCACTTCTATCGGGTGCCCACATCTTGCTATCACGTCTTCGAATCTTGCGTTGTTTAGCACATCATCCATTTTCAAGATGTACTCTCCCACTGCCCTTCTAGTCTCCCTTAAACCTATGGAAGGCGCCGAATCGACAAGGTAAGCATCTTCGAATCCGCTAACCTCTTTGGTAAAAAATTCAATAGAAGAAAGAACCTGTTTCCTTGCATCTTCTATGGCCTTTGCCATCTGGTTGCCATCGGTAAAATCATCTATGTTTACATGGGTGGCGTTGCAGATAAATTCCCCTTTTTTGCTTGTGTTGAACATGAATTCGGCATTTGCATAGGGCAGGTAAAGCCCGTATTTTTCCTTTGCGAGCTTTACGAAATCTGGCAGTACCCTGAAACGCTCAAGCCGCCCTTTCTCGTTCACGTTAACCGATATAAAATTTGGGTGCTCTATTGCAAACAGTATTATCCTTTCCTCGTTGACGTTGTCTATCCTGAACGGTAGTGTCGCCTCCTGGTGTATGCCTGAATTTTCCATACCTGACATAGTCTTGGCTCCGGAATAAAAAGCGATGTCTGCATCCCCGGTAGAATCTATGAAAAACTTTCCCTTCACTTCTATGTTGTTCTTGCCGGATACATATATGGATGATATATGATTGCCTTCCTTTTTCACCCCTTTTACAAGGCTTCCATAATAAACCGTTATGCCCTTCTTTTCAGCAAGAATGTCGAGCGTAAGCTTCATTTCGTCGGGCCTAAACGGGACGAAGTTTCCTGCTTGCCCCTCGGTGCCGCCGTTCTTCTTGAGCTCTTCGACGACTTCGTCTGCAATACCTCCGACTATTTTGCTTTTCCCGTCGTAGGTATACATGCCCAGGACGGAAAGGACATAGCCGTTCGTCCAATTGCCCCCAAGCATGAAATGCCTTTCAATTATCGCAGTCTTTAGTCCTAAATTTGCTGCACTAAACGCAGCTCCGATTCCAGCAGGGCCACCTCCGCATACTACGACATCATAATCTTCCATTGTCACACCAATAATTCTTTGCATGAAAAAAACTAAATTACAAAATAAAAGATACCTTTATTTAATTCCCCATAAAAAAATTATGGGATTAAAATGCAGGAACAAGACGAATTAGATAAGATTGCTTATGAAATACTTTCAAAATACCATGTCATAGCGGTTGTAGGGTGCTCGCGCATCGAAGGAAAGCCGAGCCATGACGTCCCAGAATACATGCAGTCGGCAGGCTATAAAATCATACCTGTGAACCCTATTGCAGATACAATACTCGGTGAGAAGTCATACAAAAGCCTGCTTGATATAACGTTCCCTGTGGATGTAGTTGATGTGTTCAGGCCATCCCCAGAAGCTGCAGAGATAGCGCGCCAGGCAGTGCAGATAAAGGCAAAGGCGTTGTGGCTACAGGAAGGTATATTTAATGACGAGGCTAAAAAAATAGCTGAGGACAACGGCCTTCTTTTCATAATGAACAGGTGCATGATGAAGGAGCACTACAAGCTTTTTTGAACGCTCATTTTGCTTTCTTTATCTGTTCGATGCGCTTGTTAAGCATCTTGAAGAGCACGACGCCGTTGTTGTGTTCCTTGTCGCTAGCAGCATAAAGGAGCGTTATAGGGTCAGTACTCAAAGCTATATCGATGAGCTTCTCGAATGCCGGATTCTTCTTAAGTTCCTGTTCGTACCTCCTGCGGAACTCAGGCCATTTATCCTTCTCGTGCGCAAACCACTTCCTCAGGTCATCGCTGGGTCCAACATCCTTGAGCCACAGGTCTATGTTTGAAGTACTGCGCCTGACTCCCCTGGGCCAAAGCTTGTCTATTAGTATGCGCGTGCCGTCCCTGATGTCTACCTTGTCATAAACGCGCTTTAGGTATATCATCTAGATAAGAATACAAATACATATTTTTAAATCTTATTCCTTTACTCATATATAAAGTTTTCATAAGCGTCCTGTTATGGAAAGAGCAGACTGCACAAATGTTTCGTCATATAACTGCCGGCATTACAGAAAGATTTAAAAGAACTAACATAGAATAGCTATCGAAAGGCGATTAGAGCTATTGATAGGTGACTAAATGGGTTTCTTCGACAAAATGGGCAAGAATCTTGGTACTTCAAAGGAACTGGACATAGAGGAGTATATGAATTCAGAAGAGATGGCTGACGTGGACGTGATGAACGAGCCTGCGGATTTCTACGTAAAGCCAGTGATACTCAAGGAGGAAGCGGATATAGCCCTCATAGAAGCAGAGCTGGACAAGAGGAACATAATAATAGCCGACATTTCCGAACTTATGAAGAGGGAAAACACGCGCAAGGATCTCATATCAAAGCTGAAGGAGTACACTTCCAAGATAAACGGCGATATAGGTCAGCTTGGCGCGGATAAGATAATGATAACTCCGGCAAAAGTCAAGATAATAAAGACGAAGAGGCAGCCTCCGAAGTGAGTCTGCTATTTCTATTTTTTTCTGTTTCTGTTCCTTTTTATTCCGAACGCAACCAACAGGGTAGCTATCTCGCTTTTTGTAGGTCCAGCACGCTCTAAAACATGCCTGAAGGCGCGCTTTACCATATCTTTTTTCCTTATGTTATTGTTGGATTCGACAAACCTGTCAAAAAGCCCAAGCAGCATGCTTATGTCACCACTGTCTGCGTATACATTCTTAAAATTCTCTGCAGCAGCCTTGCTGACGTTGCCCTTCAGCGTGTAAAGTAGTATCGCCAGGGCGTGCGATATGTTCAGCGTAGGATATGAATCGCTAGCCCCTATGTAAATTACGGCATCGCAGCCAGCCATCTCCTCACTGGTTAGCCCGGTGGTATCCCTACCTATTATGAGTGCAATCTTATTCATTCTTCCAGATCCGAACCTCTTTACAAAATCAGAAAGTTCATAAACGTTGTTCATACCAGAATATGCCTTCTGCCATATAGCAGTTGTCCCAATAACTGGAAAACCCTTGGTAGCTTCATCAATGCTCTTGCATATTCTTGCATTTTCTATAAGCATATGTGCATGCTTGGAATACTTTATTGCGTTCTTCCCGTTGTACTTGCATTTTGGATTTACTATCCAAAGCCTGTTGACTCTGAAGTTCTTCGCTATCCTTGCCATATAACCTATGTTTATCTGGTAATGCGGCTCAACTATTACAAGCCTGAACTGCATGATATGCACCAATTACATTAGAGAAGCAACGCCAGTATTCCCAGCATATTCACCAGTATATGTGGTATTATCGTAGAATATAGCGACCTTGTGCGTTTGAACGCATATCCAGCTATCAAGCCGAACACGAATGCCGCTATAAATTCGGATATTGAAGCGTAGCTCAGGAAATGGAGTATGCCAAATATCAACGCGCTCAGTATTATGCCTATGCGCGGCACTAGGAATCCCCTAAAAAGTATTTCCTCGTCTATTGGCGCCACTATGACTGCGAATGCGAAGAAATAAGCTGGAAGGCCTCCCAAAAGCTTGCTTACATTTGTTGGTAAAGGTATGTGCGTAATCTCCTGGAACGCGCCTATACCAAACTCAAGCAGCAGTATCGCAAGGAATACAGTTATCCCGTAAACTAGCGCCCTCCTATTCATCGCCCTCCTGGAAAGCCCCAACTCTATTACTATCTGCTTTAGGTTCTTTCCCTTTGCCATCATGTAAGACAATACCACGAGTGGGAAAAATAACGAGAGGCCTATGCTCGAATCCGCGTTTGCCGCATTAATGCCTATTACGCCTTCTGCATAAAGGTACGGGAAAAAGAATATCGAGAATATAGAACCTATAAAAAGTATGTAGAATGCGTACCTTATAGGTGCCCTTTCAGGCATTTCCCTCTTTGCAGCTGCCACCTTCACTGCTGGTTTCTTTTTTGTAACATTTCTGGGCTTTGTCCTTGTGTTTCTTTTTTTGATGCTGGAAGACATCAAGCATCGCTCTTTTTCTGGCTCTTGAATTCAGTGTAGCCGCACTTACCGCAAGAATACCTGTCTGAATGCTCGGCCATCCTGGATCCGCATTTTGGGCACATTTTGCCTGGCTTATAAACCTTGTTTTGTTTTTTCTTTCCAGATTCCTTTCCCTTTTTTTCTGCCATTCAAAACACCCTCACTCTTTCTTCTCATTCTCTTCTGCTTTCTGGCCTTTGCTCTCTGCTTTGGCCCTCCTTTCAAGTTTGTGCTTCTGCTCGTTATGAGTCATGGCATCGGCGCTCTCGTAGGATACAGCCATGCCGCTGCATATCCTCTCCCCAAAAGCCTGGTAAAGCCCTTTTATCAGCGTTGCATCAGGGTTGACATTGAGCTTCTTGCAAAGCTCTTTCTTCACCTGTGCTGCTGAAGGTGTCTTTTCCTCTCCTACAATCAAGAAGCTTATCTCACGCCTCTTGAAAAGCTTGTTTTCCTTGTCATTAGATATTTTGATTTCCATAAAAATCACTCATTGCTGCCTAATATCCTTGAAATTGCCCTCCTTCCCATAGCTTCCAAGACTTCCACCATTGTTCCAGATTCAAGCTTCCCTTTAAGTTCTTCTGGTATCGAAAGATCAAAAACCTCATAAGTATCTGGGTCCATGAGCTGTGCGGTAGTATCTGTCGCGGACACTACCTGTATCTTTTTCTTCTTTATTACAGGAACTTCGGTATCTCCGTCGCTAGGCTTGAGCAGCGTCTTCTTCTGGCCGTCAAATATGCCTATGGCGGTTATGCGCATCTTTGCAGACCCGTGCTTTCCCGGTGAACTCGTTTCTATGTCCACCACCTTGCATGGTATGCCGTCTATCACTATGAACCTTCCTACCTTGATCTCTTTCATCGAAGCTCTGAGTATCTCTCCTTCAGTCATCAAAATTACCAATAGCAGTTGTACATAGGATTAGTATACAAAAGTTATATAAACATTAGATAACGTGGAACCTCAATAAGGAAAAAATACAAGTGCGGGCGCACATGCGCCCAAAACAAATCAATAAATCTTGTCAACTCCAAGAAGGAACTCGCCGTTGTACTCTGGGTTTACGCTTTTCGGTATACCTTCGCTAAGGTTCGGAGTCACTCCTGTGACTATGGACATGACCCTTATCTGGTCATTCATTTCAGGGCTTAGCCTTGATCCGAATATTACGTTGGCTTTTGCATCCATCCCTTCGGTGACACCACGCCCAATCTTGGTAGCCTCATCAATCGTCATCGATGTGCCTCCTGTCACGTGGATCATAGCGTTCTTACCGTTGGTTATGTCAACGTTCAGCAATGGGTGCGACAGCGTCGACTTAATCGCCTTTTGCACCCTGTCTGTTCCGTTCCCGAATCCGAGGTTTATGACTGCAGTTCCTCCATCCCTGAGCACTGCCCTAAGGTCTGCGAAGTCTATGTTTATCAGGCTTGGTAGCGTTATGACATCGGTTATGCCCTTTACAGCATTGTAAGCTATATTGTCTACAAGTTCGAATGATTTTTCAACCGGAAGGTTCGGCGCATAGCTCAAAAGCCTGTCGTTTTCCACTATTATTGTAGTATCGGCATTCTTCCTGAGCTGCTCCAGCGACCAGTCTGCCTTTGTCTTCCTGCTCCTTTCTAGAGAGAACGGATATGTCACAAAGCCTACTACAAGAGCGCCTTCCTCTTTTGCCAGCTTGGCTATTACTGGTGCTGAACCTCCTCCTGTTCCTCCTCCCATTCCTGCGGATACGAACACCATGTCGTAGCCCTTTATGGCTTCTAGGATTTCGCCCTGGCTTGCTTCAGCTGCCTTCATTCCAACTTCAGGGAAGCCTCCTGCTCCTAGCCCTCTGGTTATCTCCTTTCCTATCAGCAGTTTCTTGTCCGCCTTTATCATGTTGAGGTGCTTTGCATCGGTGTTTACTGCTATCGTGGTGGCGCTCTTCAATCCGTTGTTGTAAAGCCTGTTGACTAGGTTGCTCCCCTGCCCTCCGGCCCCGACTACTGCTATTTTTGCCTTGAAAAGGTCCTCATCATCCATATCAAAGTTGTTCATTTTCCCACCAATTAGCCTATCATCTCAAGGTCAGAGTACGAGCTCTGCTTCTTCTCTTCGAGCTTGCCCACTATGCTGCTTCCCTTCACGCCGGTGACTATTGCTACTATTTCGATCTGGTCATCATAACCAGGTATCAGCCTTGCGCCCCATTTTATGTTCGCTTTCGGGTCCATCCTGTCTGTTATGATCTCTCCGGCTTTTATCGCATCGCCTATTGTCAAAGACGCGCCTCCTGATATATGTATAAGGGCTCCTTTTGCGTTTTCAAAGTCTACGTCCAAAAGTTTGTTCTTCAGCACTGACTCCGCTGCTATGTTGACCTTGTCTGTGCCTTTGCCATTTCCAACTGCGATGAAGCCTACCTGCCCGTTTCCCATTATTGACCTTACATCTGCGAAGTCTATGTTTATCAGACTGGGCTGTGTTATTGTCCATACAAGTCCTCCTATGGCTTTCGCAAGAACCTCGTCTGCAAGTGCGAATGCCTCGTTCATTGGCAAGTTCGGCACTAGCTTTACCAGCCTGTTGTTGTCTATTATTATTACGCTGTCGCAGTACTTCCTCAGCTCTTGTATTCCTTCCTCGGCCTTTACTTTTCTTATCCCTTCGAGGTCGAACGGGTATGTTACCATAGAGACCACTATCGCGCCCTGCTCTTTTGCAATCTGCGCTGCTACTTTTATAGACCCAGTTCCAGTTCCTCCTCCCATTCCAGCACACAGAAATGTAAGCTGTGCACCTTCAAAAGCCTTTTCTATCAAAGGTCTGTCAACTTCTGCAGCCTTTGCGCCGAGAAGTGGATCTCCCCCTGCACCCAAACCTCTTGTGAGGCTTTTTCCTATCAATATTTTATTAATTCTGTCATCGATTATCTTGAAATGCTGATAGTCGGTGTTGAAAGCTATGAATTCAGTTCCCTTAACTCCTGCTTTTACCAGTCTGTTCACTATGTTGTTTCCGCCTCCTCCAAATCCTGCTGTTATTATTTTTATTTGGGAAGATCCCATCTCCTGTGTTTCGCTCGTCGAAGCGTTTCCACCCAGTATGTTGTTAACGAAGTCGCTCATTCCGATCGCCTTTTTTGGTCGAAAAAAATTTCTCTGATAAGCTTTAAAAGCCTTTTGTTAGGCAAAATATTAATTGTAGTCCAGAATTATTGGTGCTTCTAAATGTCTATACTTAAGTAAAATAAAGATATTAAAATAAAAATTAGGATACTTTTAAACGAACAGGTATATTTATGTAAATAAATTTGATGTACTCTTTTTAGCATGTAACAATCAGTTTATCGCATACGTGTAGTTGCTAGCATTAACCATTGATGTTGCAAGCACTGTGCCATTCGTTCCCATCTCCGCATAAAGCACATTTGCAGTTTTGGTGGAGTTGTATTTTATTATCCATGCATCAGTAGAATTTATGCCGATGGAATAAAGGAATGAGTTGCCATTTTTGTAATAGCTCGCATACGCATTGGTGTTGTTGTATCCGTATCTGCCGATATAATCCAATATCTGTGGATTGCCTGATTCGTATGCTCTAGTAATGGCTATGTAAGGCTGTGATATCACATAGTCAGGTGCATAGCCAAAGCCGTACACCTTGCAATCAGACGAGTAAAGCACTTCGTCGCTAGGCACCAATGTGACGGCCGGGTAATCAAACCCCTCGGTCATAACCTCCGGACATGGTTTAGTCGAATTGTAGACGATATTGAGCACCACGTTCCAGCTGTCCGCAGTGAGGTTTGACTTTGATATGCTTATGACGCTGAACACAGCGTTTGGATATTCCTGTTGTATGTCTTTCAGGACCAGCGCCTCAGCCTGCGTTGAAGTCAGAGGCTTCGATACTGGATGGTAAAAGAGCAGCAAAGCTCCAAATATAACTCCGAAAACGAATATTACAGCTATAGTGGCTATTGCTATTTTGCCGAAAAGATTCATGATAATGTATTCTAAGACAAATTTAATAAAATGTGCATTTTGCGATCTAGGTTGCTATTGCTGCTTCAATGAGAGGAAAAGCAATACCGCCTTAGCTATCAGAAGCTTGTTTTTTGCCTGCTCCCAGACTATGCTTTTAGGGCCATCTATAACCTCTGCTGTTATTTCTTCACCTCTATGTGCAGGGAGGCAGTGCATAACCAGCGCATTGGGATCTGCGTATTCAAGCAGCTTTGAATTTACTTGATAATCTTTGAACATCTCGCGCCGCTTGTCTGCTTCACTTTCTTGGCCCATGCTCACGAATGTGTCTGTATATACTATGTTGGCTCCATCCATGCCTTCTTTGGGGTTGTCGTAGACGTAGATAAGACCATGCTCCCTCGCCTTGTTGAAATAAGCATTATTGGGCATGTAATCCTTCGGGCCTATTAAAGCTATCTTGCTTTTAAGTTTAGTTGCGGCAAGCATCAGGGAATTGGCCGTGTTGGTTGCTATGTCGCCAACAAAAGCAATGCTTATGTCCTTGAAGTTCTTTATGTGCGCGTTCATAGTATACATGTCCACCAATGCCTGCGTCGGATGTTCTAGATCTGTGAGCGCGTTTATTACAGGAACAGAAGAATTTTCAGCCATTTCAACAATGTCATCGTGCTTGTAAAGCCTTGCAGCTATGAAGTCGCAGTAGCTGCTCAGCATCTTTCCTATGTCAGAGTAGCTCTCGCCCCTGCTTCTCTGCGATGTGGCTGCATCTATGTATATTCCCTTGCCACCGAGCTGCGATATGCCAGCTTCGAATGACGTCCTTGTCCTGGTCGAAGGCTTTTCAAAAAAAAGTGCAAGCGTAGAATTTTCGCGCAGCGACGCCTGCTCCTTGTTTTCCTTGAGGCTGTCCGCTATGTCAAATATCTTCAGCATGTCTTCCTTTGAAAGATCGTTTATGCTTAGTATGTTCATCCTCACTACCCAAAAATGGATCCGAATCCGGCGTTAGCACGCTCTTCCTCTTCGTGTATTGCCTTTATCACTTTCTGCGAGGTTTCATCATCGGCCTTTGCAAAGCTTGCATATTCTTCTTTAAGCCTGTCTTCAGCGTTTTTCAGGAATTCATCATTTGCCTTTAAGTACAAGTAGCATTTGTTCGAGTCAAGGCCTAGCGAAGCTCCCTCTCTTAAGCTGTATTCCTGCCTGGCAAATATTACATTGAGGCTTTTGTCGTTCTTCAGCCTCGCCTTGGCTTCGTCTATGCGTTTTTGCAAAGCATCGAACTGCGCTTTCATCTCAGGGTGCTGCTCCATATACTTTTTGTCTTCAAATTCCTTCGGCATGTCAGGCAGCAGGTTCTTGTCAAGATAAGGATCATAAGAAAGAGCCTTTGAAAGCTTGTCCATGGCTGCTTTGTCGAAAGAGTAAACCCTTTCAGACATGAAATCACGATATAAGCTTGGCTATTACTGTGCCTTCCCTTCCGGGCCTGTTCACAACCACAGCCTTGCCCATGTCTGTGTTGATTATCGTGCCTTTCGTTATTATATTTTGTCTTGCGAAGTTTCTATTGTCCTTGGATTCGAGCACTCCCTTTATTTCTAGCTTTTTGTAGCCCTCTTTTGTGAGGACATTTACGCTCTTGGCTGCCTTCAGTCTGACCGCTTTGGATCCGCCACGCCTCCTTACCTGCTCTGCGACGTCATTAGCCGCAAGCTTTGTAGCGCTGAAGTAATTTCCGGCGTTGCTCCTTCTTTTGTCCTTGAACTTTATTTTCCTCTTGCCGTTGCCAGAGCCCTTCGTTCCTGATGGGCCGTGCACCTGCCTGCTAAATTGACTCATAAACTCACTTTTTTTATCCTAAAGCAAATGAAAGAGATGCTTATATTGGTTAATTTGCATATATAAGCTTTTAAAATTTTGTATGGCTGTTTAGAATTCTTCTATATTCGTCTGCCTGTATTTGCTTCTATAAGCCTGATAATTTCTTACTATGTTATTAATCCCTTCTTTTGCCTGCATCTTCCCTATTTCCATACCGCTGAGCACTATATTTGTGGTTATCTGTTCGCTTTTTCCGATTATCGACTTGTAATAAAACGGGCTCAAGTAATAGATATTAAGAGAGGTAATGTCTCTGACCTTGCCGGCCAAATGGTCGAAGTATTCAGTTCCAGAAAGCTTGTAATGCAGCTCGGCGCCGTTGCCCATATCCATATTAGCGTACAGAACCGGTGCATTCAAATTATGTAATACTTTTCCGCGCTGCTCCTTTGACACATATGTGCTCAGTGTGGTGCTGCCTGAAATCTCATTGTTCATAAGTATAATCCTTTTTATAGACTCAAGCACGAACCTTCCTGCATTGTTTGAGGACATGCACAGTACAAAGTAATCATTATCTTTTCCGGAAGCCTGCATATCTATATGGTATTTTCCATCTTCATGATTCGATACGACACCTACAAGATCCACTTGAAAACTAACAAAATGCGCTTTCTTGTCGCTGCGCAGCAATTCAGCTGCGGATAGCGTTCTTACACTTCTTGGAGAAATGCCATACTCCCTGTAAGTGTCTACATACATAGAGATTATTGCAGCTACTGAAATATTTATTACTTTCAGCTGTCTTCCTCAAATCTTTCCAGCTCTTTTAGCTGCTTGTCGCTAAGCTTAGCAAAAACAGGTTCAAGTTTTTCCAGCTCCAAGCTTTTCAAAGGCTTTTCAAGGTCGGAAAGCTTAGGGTTAGATATTCCGAACCTTCTAAGAATTTTCGCAGATGCATCCGGTGCGAAAGGCCACATGAGCACGCCTATCCTTCTGACTATGGAAACCATGTTTCCTAGGAGCTCCTTTGCCCTTCCTTCGCTATCGTGCTTGATTCCTTCCTTGCCTATTAGCTCCCAAGGCTTGCTATTGCTTATCATCTCGTTGCCAAAGTCAGCTATGGCAACAAGGTCCTTTAGCGCTTCCCTCATCTTTAGCGCATCGAAATCTTTGGCATATTCTTCAGTAAGTGCTATTACCTTTTCCATTTCCTTTCCGCCTTCAACTAGGTCAGAAGCTTTAAGCCTGGAATTCTTGAGCAGCGTGAGGACTCTGTGAACGTAGTTGCCTATCTTGTCGTTCATTATCTTGTTCACTACCTCAACAAAAAGGGCTATGGTGAAATCGTTGTCGGAGCTTTCAGGCGCAAGGTACATGAGCGCGAACCTCCAGTAATCCGGGCCTGCTATTTCCAAAGCGTTTTCCATGTTGAGGCCTACGCCCCTGCTCTTGGAAAATTTGAGCCCTTTTGCAGTAAGATATTCATAAGCGTATATGGTATGCGGCAGCACAAATCCTAAATTTGAGCCTATGAGTATTCCTGGCCACATCATGGTATGGAACTCTATGTTGTCCTTGCCCATGAACTGTATCAGTTCTGTTTCAGGGCCCTTCCAGTACTCCTTCCACTTCTCTGACCACTCCATGCTTATTCCTATGTAACCTATCACAGCATCGAACCAAACGTAGAAGACTTTGTCCTCGAAACCCTTTTTTGGAACTTGGAATCCCCACTTCATCTCTCTAGTTATTTCCCTGGGCTCCAGCCCTTGCTCAAGGTAGCTCATGGTTTTGTTGGCTGCGTTCCTGCTCCATGTGCCAACCCGCGCCTTCACGAAATCAAGTATCTCCGGCTGCAGCTTGTCGAGTTCTATGGCAAGGTTCACAGTCTTCCTGAATTCTATGTCATTGTTGTGGCAGAGGCCGCAGTAAGGATCTATGAGCTCTTGCGGGCTTAGCAGCCTTCCGCAGTTGTCGCACTGGTCCCCGCGTGCGCCTTCGAAACCGCAGTACGGGCATTTTCCCTCTATGTACCTGTCTGTAAGGAACCTTTTGTCTATGTTGCAGTACGGCATCACGGACTCGACCTCTTTTATGTATCCATTCCTGTCCAACGCCCCAAATATTTCATATACTGCTTTCTTGTTGCTTTCAGAATTTGTTTTTCCGTAATGCGTAAAGCTGCATTCGAAATTTTCGAACACTTTTTTTATGCGCTCGTGCACGCTGTCAGCCAGGCTTTCAGAGCTTACGCCCTCCTTGAGTGCCCTTATCTCTATAGGGGTCCCGTGCTGGTCCGAACCGCATATGAATATTGAATCTCGGCCAATAAGCTCAGCATATCTGTGGAATACATCTGCTGGCAGTATCGAACCCACGAAATTGCCGAGATGGGGTATTGCCTCAGAATAAGGCAGGGCTGCAGTTATTATCATTTTTTTGGTATCGTGCTGCATCTATTCTCACTGCGAAATTCAAATGCTATTCGAATGCTATAAATATATTACAGAAGCCTATAAATAATTTAAATTATAATTTGATTCAGGCTGTTCCTTTCGTGCGGCTTATGGGTGCTTAACCTTGGAAGATGCTGTCATATCTGCAATAAAATCGCGCTTCGATGAATTCCTGGAAATGTATTACAGGGAAGAAATCGATGACATAATAGTAACCTTCCCTGAAAAGCGCAGCCTGGCTGCAAGCATAGCCGACCTTGCAAAATTCGACCCAAACATGGCCAGTGAACTAGTTAACAATCCCGACGTGGTTATACGTGCGGCCAACGAATCGCTTAAGTCAAAGCTTTCAGATATTCAGCTTGGAATACACGAGCCCCATGTCAGGTTCTATGGCCTCACGATAAATAATCCTCTAGTTCAGGATGTCGGCTCGTCTTACATATCAAAGCTCATAACCTTAGACAGTTTGATAGTGAAAAGGTCTGAGATAAGCCCTAGGGTCAGGATAGGCGTATACGAATGCACTTTCTGCGGTGCTAGGCAGACCGTGCAGGCAGACAAGGATCCGGTGCCGGAGATATGCAGGGAGTGCAAGAGGAAATCGCTCAAACAGGTTCCTGAGGAATCCCAGTTTACAAATCTGCAGAAGATAGCAGTGCAGGATCCGCTCGAAAAGCTTCGTGGCAATACTCCGACATGGCAGCTTGAGGTATGGCTCGAGGACGACATGGTCAATACTGTAATACCGGGCGACAGGATAGAATTAACCGGCGTGCTTAGGATAAGGCCACGCAAGAACCAGAGGGGCAAGACAGAGCAGAACCTATATACGATGTTTGTCGAGGCAGTCTCAATAATACCGAAGCAGAAGGAGTTTGCAGAGCTTTCCATAACCGAAGAGGAAGTAAGAGAGATAAAGGAGCTTTCAAAGGACCCGCAGATATTCGAGAAGATAAGCAAATCCATTGCTTCGTCAATTTATGGCCATGACGAGATAAAGCAGGCCGTAGCGCTACAGCTCTTCGGTGGCACAATGGGCAAAACGCTGGTCGACGGCGGCATAATAAGAAGTGACATGCACATAATGCTGATAGGAGATCCTGGAAGCGCCAAGACAAGGATACTGCAGTCAGTATCGCAGCTCGTGCCCAAGGGCATATACGTGAGCGGAAAATCCGTTACTGGAGGGGGCCTGACCGCGGTAGCCGAAAGGGACGATTTTTCAGAGGGAGGTTGGACTCTCAAGGCTGGCGCCCTTGTTTTGGGTTCAGGCGGCATAGTTTGCATAGACGAATTCGACAAAATAGGGCAGGATGACAAGGCTGCCCTGCACGAAGCTCTGGAGTCGCAGACCATAAGCGTAGCAAAGGCAGGCATAATAGCCACTTTCAGCGCAAGGGCAGCAGTTCTCGCTGCTGCAAATCCAAAGTTTGGCAGGTTCGACCCGCACCAGTATCCAGCCGAACAATTCGACATACCTCCTACTCTGCTTTCCAGGTTCGATCTGATATTCCCAATAACCGATGTCATGAACGAGGACACGGACCGCAACATAGCCAGGCACATACTCGTGCAGCATGAGGCTGCAGGAGCGAGGCTTGCGGACATGAAGGAGTTCGAGCAGGTGGAAGAGCCTCCAATAGGGCATGACCTGTTGCGCAAGTACATAGCTTATGCCAGGAAATACATATCTCCAAGGCTAAGTCAGGAAGCTAGCGAGCACATACAAAAATATTACGTGGACCTGAGGAAGACTGGCATGAGGCAGGGCGCGGTTCCAATAACTCCAAGGCAGATAGAGGGCCTTGTAAGGATGAGCGAGGCTAGCGCGAAGAGCAGGCTTTCCGACGTAGTAGAAATATACGATGCGGAGTTGGCGATAAACCTGAGCAGGTTCATGCTCAAGTCTCTGGCCCTAGATACTGGTGGTCGCATAGACATAGACACGATACTCACAGGCATGCCCAGGGAGAAAGTAGACCGCATGAATTCCATACTTAACATAATAAAGAAGCTCGAGCAGGAGGACAGCAACATAAAAATGCAGCGCGTCATAGAGGAGGCCGAGGCCTCAGGCATAGACTCAGCGACTGCGAGCAAATACCTTTCCGAGCTTGAGCGTTCGGGAGACATATTCAGGCCAAGGCAGGGAGTCATAAAACTCGTCCACCACGAGGCAGACTAGCAGGTGTATCGTTGGAGAAGAGGCTCATTGAAAACAGGCAATTGGTGGGAATACTAACTATGTTCATGCTCGTGCAGTTTGCAGGCATAGCCCTAGCCACGCTGTGGTTCAACGGTGCTACATACCAGCAGATAACAAGCTCGCAGATCGTAAGCGGGCCTTCAAACGCGCTTCTCCTTCTGGCATACATAATATTCCTTGCAGTCGTGATGATACTTATATTCAGGTTCTACCACGGAGCAAAGCTTTTCAGGGTCATAGAGGGAGTTGTGATATTCATAGCGTCTTTTTATGTTTTCCTGGTCATCATAGCCTACTTTACACAGAGCTCCAACATCGCCACTATAGGTGCGGCGCTCATAGCCATACTGCTTGTCGCAGCGAAGAACAAATGGGTTAGGCTCAAGAACGTTGCGGCTATAATCGCAAGCATAGGCGTTGGTGCTGTGCTGGGTTTCGGCTTCAGCTTTTTCGCTGCGATAATATTCATGGGGCTTCTCGCCATATACGACTTCGTTGCCGTATTCATAACCAAGCACATGATAACGCTGGCTAACGTCGTAACAGACAACAACCTCGCGTTCATGGTCGATATGAACGAAGTTGAGGCCGTTCCAAAATCTGATTTTAGCAAGAAGGAGCTTTCCGAATACAACAAATACGTGAAATCCTCTGGCCAGCGCGGGAAGAGGATAATGTCAGTAATGAAGAAAACCGGCAGCATGGGCATGGTGCCGATATCAGCAAATGTCGCATTGGGCACCGGGGACCTTGCGATACCTCTGATGGTAGCGGTATCTGCATACAAGCTTACCCTAAGCTTCGTCCCAAGCTTCTTCATAGCGCTAGGTGCGGTGCTGGGGCTTATAATAACAATGTTCATACTAAGGAAGTTCAAGCGCGCCCTGCCTGCAATACCGCCGCTATTTCTCGGGGTACTTATAGGCTTTGCCCTTTACTACCTCGTCTACTACGTCGTTTAGGTCCCAAAAGAACCTTATGGACTTTATGTAATCCTTGGATTCGGCAATGTCTATGCTGTTCGATATTGCGGCTTTGTACATGCGCCATGAATACCTCTTGTCCATGAATACTATGACGGCCCTGTCCTTTTCGTTGCGGACAGCCCTTCCCGCTGCCTGCACCGCTTTCACCACAGCAGGTATTATGTAAGCATAATCCATACCCTTTCCTTCAAACCTTTTGTCAAGATAAGCAATCCTCGCCTTCAGTTCCAGGTCAGGCACGGTAAGCGGTATTCCTACTATTACTATGCCCTTAATAGAATTGTTCTTGTAATCTACGCCTTCGCTGAGGCTGCCGCCCATCACTGCCATTAGCGTGGCCCCGTCATCTTCCATGAAACGCTTCAGCAACGATTCGGTAGCGGAACTCTGCATGTCGCGCCTTTGCAAATACCTTTTGCTGACGTTTACATGCCTTGATACGCCATCGAGCACGGTAAAGCTGGGGAAGAATATAGCAAGGTTTCCAGGCATGTTGTTCCTTATCTCCTCAATCTTTCTTGCCATCATCATGTATTGCTCGTTGGACCTCTGCGAGAATTTTGTGGTGAAACTCTCGTCTACGAACGCTATCTTGTTGGGCTTCGGAAACGGCGAAGCATAGCTCTTCGTTTCTGAATTCGCCAGCCCGAACATATCGGAGTACATTTTCATTGGCTCCATAGTGGCGCTCATAAACACGTTGGCATAGGCTTCCTGAAGCACCGGCAGCGCCCTGTCAGGATACAGGCAGCTCACGTTCAGCCTTATCCTGCCGTTCTTGTTGACCACTATCTTAGCCGAGGAATCATCGGCATCGAGAAAACCTTTTAAGAACCTGGCCACGTGAAGTATTGCCGACCTCTTCGCATTTTTGGCCTGTATATACTCCAGCCCTGCCTTTTCCAGCGAGTCCACAAGCTTTTCGTATTCGCTCTCCATGAATTCCGTCATGTCCTCCTTTTCTACAAAAGCCTCGGGCATTTTAGTCCCTAGCTTCTTCGCTGCCAGCTTCTTTATCGCAAACTTCAGGTAATCAAGGTCTATATTGCTGTTTATCGCTTTAAGCTCCCTCTCGGCAGCGTCTATGCCAAATTCGGATATGGAGGTGCTGAAGTAAGCGCTCGCTATGTTTATCAGGTTGTGCGCCTCGTCCCATATTATTATGGCGTTGTCTATGCTATGGCCTATCTTTTTTAGGAAAGTGCCCTTGTTGTAGGGGTTAAGCAGGT
>JAVYSI010000009.1:0-15971 GCA_038729265.1 Methanothrix sp.
TTAAAGCTTTATTACTAAAACAATTGCGGTGTCTTTTATGCTAGCATGAGCTTATGTAGGCTCCTGTATTTGAAAGCATCTGCTTTGTGAAAATACGATTCTTAGAACCTATAATCTATGCCCGTGCTTTTGGCACTTATGTGATCGTGGTTTTCACGATTGAAACGAGGAGAAGAGCTTGCTAAAATTTTTTACGCCACCTAGAGGATGGCTTGGCTATAGCAGCGATGAAGGCCGTGGCAAGCTGCGATAAGCCCGGGGTAGCCGCAAGTCAGGCTTTGAACCCGGGATTGCCGAATCGTGCCGAAAGGCATGCAAACGCGGGGAACTGAAATATCTTAGTACCCGCAGGAAAAGAAAGCTTAATGCGATGCGGTGAATAATGCGAACGAAAACCGCACAGGGCGTGCTGAATCCCGCTTTGCAAAAGGTGTGGAGATGTGGCGCAGTGTTGATCCAAAACATGAGTTGAACGCGTTGGAAAGCGTGGCCAAAGAGAGTGACAGCCTCGTAGATGTAGTGCGATGGACTTGCTGCAAATGAGTAAATCCGCTTGAGTATGCGGAGTGAATACGGGGGCATTAAACCCCAACCCTAAATATTGGCTATAGACCGATAGCGAACAAGTAGCGCGAGCGAAAGCTGAAAAGAACCCACACGCGTGGGATTGAAAAGATCTGAAACTAGGTGGTTACACGCAGGTAGGGCACGAAAGGAATGTACCATGCCGAAGCGAAGTACCGAAAGGTATCAGCGAGGCGATGGCGAACAGTGTCCTATCATTCTTCTTGAAGCAAGAGCCAGGGAGTGTATGGGTGTGGCGAGTCGAAAGGCGAAGCGAAAGCGATAGCGCGCAGATTCGAGGCGCATGGTATGAAAATGCCAGAGCCACATTCATACGACCCGAAGCCAATGCGAACTACGCGCGCCCAGGATGAAGCTAGGTTAACGCCTGGTGGAGGTCCGCAACCTGTCATGGCATGTCCTGTTGGGTGAGGCGCGGGTAGCGGCGATATACCTATCGAGCTTGGCAATAGCGGGTCCCCTCTGAAGTATCTTTAGGATAGCTCTGGGCGAGCTTGCACATGCGGTAGAGCTACCGATTAGCGGGTACGGGGTCGAAAGGCCTCCCTCGCTCGTCAAACTCCGAATGCATGCGCTGTGTAGACCCCAGGAGTCGGCGGTGTTGGGTAAGCTAGCACCGCGAGACTACAAAGATAGTGACTAGGGTTAAGGTCCCAAAATCCTAATTGAGTGTGTGAAAGGTGGGGAATGCCGTAGACAGCTGGGAGGTAGGCTCAGAAGCAGCCATCCTTCAAAAAACGCGTAATAGCGTACCAGTTGAGGCATACCTTGCCGAAAATATACGGGGCTAAATTAGGTACCGAGACCCTAGAGTGCGATAAGCACTGGTAAGGGGGCGTGCGGCATGGCACGAAGTATGTCCGGAAGGACATATGGACTATGCTGCAGAGAATATCCTGGTGTTAGTAACAGCAAATATGGGTGAGAATCCCATACACCGTAAGCACACGGTTTTCTTCGCAACGCTCGTCAGCGGAGAGTTAGGCGATCCTAAGAGGCAGGCCAATCACCTTGCCTCGAAAGGGAAGCTGGTTAATATTCCAGCCCCTAACGCGTAGGCGTGGCAACACAAGGCAGATTTCTGACGCTTGGGGATAGGTCCGTAAGAAAGTGCAAAGGGCTGCAGAGTCTCGTTATGAGGAGAAGCAGCTAAATGAACTGTTGGACTGATTTCTTGAGCCCGTGAAAAGGGAATCTGCAACGATCGCGTTAGTCCGTACCTAGAACTAGTACAAGTGTTGCTGGCTTAAAAGGCCAAGGTGTGACGGAATAACCCAGGTTAGGGAATTCGGCAAAATCGTGGTGTAAGTTTTCAACAAACCATGTCTGCGTATAGTATGCGCAGATGTCACTGACAAGGGAACAACGACTGTTTATCAAAAACACAACTCACCGCAAAGCCGTAAGGCTTAGTACAGTGGGTGACGCCTGCTCACCGCCAGTACGTGAATGCCCTTTTCAAGGGGAGTAAGCGCTGGCAAAGAGCGGGAGTAACTCTGACTCTCTTGAGGTAGCGTAATACCTCGTCACTTAATAGGTGACTTGCATGAATGGCGTAACGATTGTTCCACTGTCCCAACCTGGGATCCGGTGAACTCACTGCGCGGTGAATATGCCGCGATCCTCCAGTGGGAAATGAAGTCTCTATGAAGCTTGACTACAGCCTGTTGTTGTTGTCCGGCTTGCTATACATAGCGTAAGTGGGAGCGTCGAAGCGATCGCTGCGGCGGTCGTGGAGCGACAATGTAACACCACTTTTAGCTTGTCGTACAGCTAACCCGAGAGGGAACAGCTGCAGGTGGGTAGTTAGACTGGACGGTTACTTTCGATAAGGAAACGAAAGCGACCAATGCTCTGCTTAGGCGAGTTGGGAACTCGCTGTTAAGCATAAAGGCAAATGCAGGGCTGACTGTGTGCCGAAAAGCGTGACACGCAGACTGGAAACAGGGGCTTAACGAACGTTGGTAGCTCTTTTAATGGGGCTCCAAGCTGTCAAACAAGTTACTCTAGAGGTAACCGATTCGTCGCCGGTGAGAGTCCGCATCGACCTGGCGCATTGATACATCGATATGGGCTTGAGTTATCCTGGCAGTGTACAAGCCGCCAAGGGTTGGGCTGTACGCCCATTAAAAACTCACATGAGCTGCGTTCAGTACGTCGCGAGACAGTACGGTAGTATCTACTGGAGGTGTTAGTGCCGGAGGATAAGACCCCTTTAATACGAGAGGAACGAGGGATCGGCGCCACTGGTGTACCGGTTGTGTAAGCATTGCCGGGTAGCTACGCGCCCAATGGATAAGTCCTGAAAGCATCTAAGGACGAAGCCAAACCCGAAACGAGGCACTGGAGCGGTCGCAATAGACGACTTTGATAGGACGGGTGCGTAAGCAGGGAGCTTCGGCGACCTGTGAACATTCCGTTACTAAAGCTCAAATTAGCAAGCTCTTTTCCGATGACGTCTGTTTTTTATTTTTCTGTTTTTGCATGTGTGGAGCATGCTGGCTTTTCGAATTCTTTTGCGTTGAAAACAATGAATGCGTGATGATAAAAATATAAATGTCAACACCCTAATATGAGATATCTAGATAGAATTATCCGAGTATCTGCTATAATGTTTAGTTTGAAAGGGATCAAGTTTCCGAAAATTGGATTTCGGTTCCCCTCAAACTAAAACTTAGGCGATTCCAGCTGCAATGAATATTGAAGCGGTTCTAAAGATTGCTTCAAGCTATACTGTGTAATAAATGGTGTTTGTTTGGACATCGAAACTGCCATGGAAAAAGCGGATAAACTTTCCATCTTTAAGGGGAACTCTTATAAGCTGGAACTAAAGCAACTGCTAACGGCAAAAAGTTTCCTCGTGTTTATTAAATATAACGACGGCCTTAGCTCTAAGCTTTTAAAAGCGGCCTATATTAATGCGATTATCTGCTTCGCCGAGCATAGGAATATTTCCAGAAACCTGGGATTGGAACTAATGCTTTTTGCATCAATGACGGATCAAATAAACGATGCAATAAATAAACTTGGGCCGGTAGCTGGAAAACCTTTCGTTGCTATAACTGACAATCTTTCCATAAAGGCTAAAATAAATAGGGTTTCGAAGATTGAAGAATTCAGACAAGAAAGAGAAAACCATAATCTGCTAATAGAACAGCTTAGCAAGATGGGCATTTCTAGGATTCAGAAATAATCTCCGTTAAGTATCTCCTTTATCCGCAAAGCTTTTTTCTTCCCTATTTTGTCGACTTTGCAAAGCTCCTTTATGTCGGCATGTGCTATTGCTTCTATACTTCCAAAATGGCTTAGCAGTTTTCTGGACAGTATTGGGCCTATGCCAGGCATGTTCGCTACAACATTTTCCATATATTCAGTATTGGAGAATGCTCTCCTACCGTTTTTTTTCGTCGGTTCCCTAATGCCATTTTGCTCCTGTTTAGCCATAGTCAATATTATGGAAGCGGTATCTTGCGGACTGTTGGATGTTATGACAGGTATCCCATACCTTATATATATCGAGATTATGGAGCCGTTTATGACGTTATGCTTCAGCCTGAATTCCGAAGCATCGCCTTCAAGCACTATCACGGGCAGCTCGTAGGCTTTCTTCATTCTCTCTATTTGGTCGAACAGCCTTCCGTCGATTATCGACTTTTCGAAATCTGGTATGGTCTTGCGTTCTATGCAAAGCCTGTCTGATATTAGGTAATCTCCTATATCCAAGGTATCAAGGCTCGCGTCTATCCCGAGCTCGCAAAGCGAATCAAGAAGCTCGATGTTCCTTTCGCGCTGGTCGACTATAATTCTTACGCGATTCATATTCTCATGCTTTCGAGAATGTTATCCCGCTTAAGAGCACCGTAGACTCGTTAGCGCTCTCTGATGGTATGAACAGCAAGCCATTCGGGTTGCCTGCGCTCAGATTCATATAAAAGTTGTAATATTTAAGGTTCTTGTTTACTGTGAAGTTGGCTACGAGCTTGTAACCGGTCCTTGTAACTTCTGCGACCTTCATGGAAGAACCATTGACTTCGCCTATGGCGTAGAAACTTACCGATGTATTGTCAAAACTGCTGTGCTTGGTAGAATTGGTTAAGTTGTATACCGGTGCGTATACGGTTATAGGCCCAGGGTATGTGGGAAGGAACATGTTGTAATCGCTCCCATTATACGCTATCCTATATTCGCTCCAATCAGGAAAGTATGGGTAAGCTATGTAGCTCCTGTTGACTATTGCATTCTCTTCGGCTCTAGTTGCGAAAGCTATTGTGTTGTTGCCATTGTATATCGGGTTGCCGAACAGCGATGAAAGATAATCTTCCATGCCGAGCAGATCTCCCGGCCCGAAATCGCTCTTATCCAAAGTAACTGCTGAAACCTGATAGCTGTACATAGAATACAGCGTCTCATTAGTATAATTCTCGTTTACAGGGGAAGTATAATTGAAACCGTTTCCATCAAGCAGGTTTTCTACTTGTACGGTTATGGGTATGTTGTATACGGAAAGGAACTGAGTATTGTTCTCCCTTCCGAAGTATCCTCCAATAAAAGGCTTCTTCGAAAGTGCAGCGTAATAGTTTGCAAGACCCTCATCCAGCAACGGTTGCGTGGTGTTTGAATATTCTAATATCGGCAACGAAAGCACGCTGAAGCTGGAATTGATGCTGCTCAAGCTCTTGTAGAAAGTTCCATTAGGCACATGGGTCGAAAGTATCGAAGCGCTTGCGGCAGTGTGCGGGATTCCACTGCTTCCTATTATGAAAAGAATTGCTGCTATGCTTACCAACGCATATGTGTTCTGCCTTCCGTTTTTCAATATCTTAATCTTGCCTTTAGAAACGATTTCGGAAAAACCAATAGCCGCAAGAACATCGAGGCCTATGGTCCCTACAATGAAAAATCTTCCTGGCTCTCTTATCACATTCAGACCATGTATTGCGTGGTAGATAAGGTATATGGTCGGTATGCTTGTTATTTTGCTGCCTATCTGCACGTAAGGTCCAAGCGAAAGCCATGCGAAGAAAATTGCTATGGCTGCCCATAATAAATATCTCTTCCTATGTGCTTTTATATCGAAATATGCCCCGGCAAGAGCCAGCAGCAACGGTATATACCCTATGTAACCTATCCTCTCGGTAGGGTCGTATCCAAATGTCGAGCTGAAATAAGATGAACTGGCTTTCGGGTTGAATATCCCGTTGTAATAGCTCGGCACGAAGAAAGATAGCACGTTGTTGCTCCACTGCTCGTTGTCCGTAACGTTGTTAAGGTATTGCGCTGCACTTACCCCTCCTTTCTGTGAAAGCGTGTGTACCAATGGAAGGAATCCCCACGAGCCGATTATGAACGCAATCACAACTCCAAGCACTATAGTTATCCAAAGTGCTTTGTTTAGTATGAGCTTCTTGCTTTGTTTGTAGTAAAGTTCGTATATGAAGTATAACACTATAACGAGCACAGCCAGCATTATCGACATTATTGCCTTCTCATAGCCGCCCAAGAAAGTTATAAGTACGAAAGATATGCCCATCCCAAGGGCATTTGCCAATATTGCATACTTGTTCTTTCCCCCATATATGGCGCGCAAGAGGAAATAAATGAGTACCGGTATGAATCCTATGTCTACCCAGTTCATATGGCCATATGCCTGGGCCATGTGCGATGCGCTGAAAGCATAAAAAAGTCCGGCTAGGAAGGCTGCATATCCGTTCTTGGTTATGTATTCTGCTAGGACAAACATGCCAAAGGCACTTATCAGCATGCCTATGAGCAGGGTTATGTTGTAAGCGGTTATAAGGCCGAAGGCCTGGAATGGCAGAGATATTATGCCTGTTAGCGGGGCTATGGTCTGGTAAACCAGGTTTGCACCGACAGGCCAGAATATGCTATACGTGTAATACAAGCTAGTATGTGTCGAAAGTGCATAGCCTGTCCACCAAATCTCCCAAACATTCAGGAACGAATCTCCTCCAGTCCCTGGGACTACCGTTCCTATGTGTGAAAAGACTGGATTGAAAACCAATAGCGCCACAATAAGATAAAGCACGAAAGCTGCTACCGTCTTCTTATTAAATACTTTTTTTGCCAGGTTTTTGCCTATTCCACTGTAATTGGTTCTTGCCTTGGGCTTCACATATGGCTCGGTGCGCGCCACATTTGCGTTTTCATCTCTCTGGTTGCCAAGCTTTGCGTCAGTTTTCTCTTCTGCATTTATACTTTCAGCCATTGATACACAGTTTGCGCATATTTTAAAAGCTTAAATCTTCAATATTAGCTTGCCCATAGCATATTCGTTTTCGATAAGCACATTGGTTTTTAAGATGTATGATTATTCCAAGCTAACAATAATAATACCTACCCTTAATGAGGCTAAAAATATAAAGATACTAATAGGGAAGCTTTTACAAATGTATAAGGGTGTACACATAATAGTAACAGATGACGGTTCTAAAGATGCCACTCGTGAAGAGGTCCTATCGTTCTCCGGTGCGAACGACGTATCATTTCTTGACAGGTCAAAGGAGAAGGTCCACGGCCTGACGGCCAGCGTGCTGGCTGCAGTGGAAGCGGTGAAGACAAGGGACATAATAGTCATGGATGCAGACTTGCAGCATCCTCCAGAGAAGGTGGCTCTGCTTGCAGAGGCTCTTGAAAGCTGTAATCTTGCCATAGGCGTAAGGCAGGAAGTGAAAGACTGGGGAATATACAGGAAAATAGTGTCAAAGTCCGTATCCACTTTCTGCAACACTGTTTTCGCGCTTAGGGGTAAGAAGACCTCGAGCGACATAATGTCCGGGTTTTTCGCCATAAGAAGCGAGCTTTTCAAGTCGATAATAGCCAAGCATAAGGATTCGTACATAGGCACGGGATATAAGGTGCTTCTGGAAACGCTCAAGTTCATAAACTCCAACGAGAAGGTTGTCGAGGTACCATATACTGGTTTCCATGAACGAGTATATGGCAAGTCGAAAGCGGGGGTCAAGCAGCTTAAGGACATAATAAAGGCAACCCTAAGGTAAATATAGATGGAACTAAGCAAGCCGGACAACGAGGAAAGCGCCCTGGATCTCGGGATAAGGACTGCGAACGTGACAAGTTTCGTTCTTCTAAGCAAGATAGTTGCGTTCCTTTTCGTAGGCATAGCCTTCATACTCATAACGAGGATATTGGGTCCTTCAGGGTACGGGATATACGTTTTGGCTACCGGAGTCGCTGGAGTATTCAGTTCGATAGGCAACTTCGGCGTTGCTACTGCCCTCAACAGGTTCATAGCAAAGTACAAGGGCAACAATAAGCGTCAAGCGAAGATTCTTTCCGAAGGCTTCTTCCTCATTGCGATAATCGGCATAATCACAACCGCTGTTGCATTTGGCCTCAGCGGCGTAATAGCAAGCCTTTATCACAATGGGAGTACGAGCGCATACACAAACATATTCAGGCTCATCTCAATATCCATAGTCCTGTCCATGCTCTTCGGCGCAGCGTACTCGTCCCTTGTCGGGCTTGGAAAAGGGATACATGCGGCTGCGAGCATAACCGCAGAATCTGTATTCCAATCTGTAGTCGGAGTCTCACTCGCACTCCTGGGGTTTGGCCCAGTTGCTCCAGTGATGGGCATAATAACTGGATACCTGGCCGGATTCCTTGCCGGCATATTCCTAATATTCAGGAATGGCCTTAAGTTCACGATACCTAAGATTTCAGGGCTCAAGAAGCTGTTCTCATTCTCTCTTCCTATAGCTGGGTCGAACATCCTAAGCGCCGCGGTCAACAACGTGGCGCTACTGCTCCTCGGGCTTTTTGCTACCACGTTTGTGCTCGGGAACTTTGGGATAGCTTCCAGGGCCAACTACCTTTTCGACATAGTGCTGGGTTCTATAGGCATATCACTTCTTCCCACTTTTACTGCCAGCATGAGGAACAAGAAAACCAAGTCCAGGACCGGCGAGTTCTATTCATATTCAGTATATCTCGCATTTTTGCTCGTAGCTCCCATGATATTCTTCGTTGCGGTCTTCGCGAAACAGTTCTCATACACCGCATTCAGCTCGGTGTATTCTCTCTCGCCTCTATATATATCTGTGACAAGCATAGGTCTGCTCATTGGCATTGCGGGCAGCTATGCGAGCACGCTTCTTATAAGCGCTGGAAAGGTTAAGAAAGTACTTTACTACAATGGAATGATAGCAATAGTCGAGTTCATACTAATGCTCCTTCTGGTCCCGATATTCAAGGGAATAGGCCTAGTCGTGCTCTTATTTATTATAAATCCGCTGCTTGTAGACGTTCTGTTCATACGCAAATCGATACAAGTCTTCAAGGCAAAGATAGACTGGAAGAGGATTCTGCGCGTTGTAATCGCAAACCTAATAGTCGCGTTCCTTATGTATGGAGTGCTTTACTATATCAATGTTTCGTATGCGATAATATTGCTGCTAGCTGCGATAGGCTTCATAGTACTTTATCCGCCATTCCTTGGGCTTGTCGGAGGAGTTACTTCATCTGACATAAGCCTAATAAGGAGGGTGTCGCTGGATATACCTCTGATAGGAAGGATAATAAGCAAGCTGCTGGATTATGTGCAGGTATTCACAAGAATCTCAGGAAATTAATTGGGTAAAGCCTTTCTGTTATGTTCTACGGCAGCCTTTATAAAAGCCTTGAACAGCGGTGCAGGATCCTCAGGCCTAGACTTCAATTCTGGATGCGCCTGCGTCCCAATTCCAAAGTGAGATTTCCATTCCACCATTTCCACTATGCGCTTGTCTGGAGAGATGCCGCTTATTACTAAGCCTTTACGCAAAAGGGTCTGCTTGTACTTGTTGTTGAATTCATACCTATGCCTGTGCCTTTCACTCGCTTTGGTCTTTCCATAAGCTTCATAAGCCCTTGTCCCTTTGCTTATTTGCAATGGCCACGCGCCTAGCCTCATAGTACCTCCTTTAAGTTTTACGCTTTTCTGGTCTTCCATCAACCCTATTATTTCGTGCTTGGTTTTGGGGTCAAATTCCGAGGAGTTTGCGTTCTTGAGCCCGCACACGTTGCGTGCGTATTCTATTGCCATGAGCTGCATCCCAAGGCATAAGCCAAGATAAGCTCTCCCATTCTCCCTAGCGAAGCTTATGGCATTTATCATGCCCTCTATTCCCCTTTTTCCGAAACCTCCTGGTACTATTATTCCGTCGTAAGAATTCAATATATTTTTTATCTCTTCTGTACGTATGCCTTCAAGCGTCTCTGATTCTATCCAATCCAATTCAACTTTGGCATCGTTGGCGTATGCCGCATGCGTCACCGCTTCCTTAACGCTGGCATAAGAGTCCCTAAGCTTCACATACTTTCCTACTACGGCAACGCGTGCTCTGTTCCTAACTCCATCGTTCAGAAAATCTACGAACCTCTTCCATGAATTTAGGCCTTCATGGTCTATCTTTCTGCCTCCAAATCCCAACTCTTCAAGCAGCATTTTGTCAAAATTCTGCTTCATGAGCTTTATCGGGAGCTCGTATATGTTCTTTATCTCACTGTCGTCTATCACTCTCTGTGGCTTTATGTTGGCGAAAAGTGCTATCTTCTCTCTCGTAGATTCCTCCAGCGGCCTCTGCGATCTGCATATTATGAATTTCGGCTGTATGCCCATCTGCATGAGCGACCTGAGCGCTATTTGCGTGGGCTTTGTCTTCTGTTCGCCTACACCCTCAAGCTCTGGCACATAAGTTAAGTTTATGAATGTGACGTCTTCCTCTGAAGAAAGCTGCCTCATTGCCTCTACAAAATAGCTGTTCTCTATGTCTCCGACCGTGCCTCCGACTTCTATAACGAGTACCTCAAGCTTTTCGCTCTCCGCGATGTTCTTTATTCTGTCTTTAAGGTAATCAGTAACGTGCGGTATTATCTGCACGTCCCTGCCTAGATATTCTCCTCTTCGCTCACTGCTTATGACTTCGGAAAAAAGCTTTCCTCCGGTTATAGATAGCTTTGAGCTGATGCTTTCGTTGAGGAACCTTTCATAATTCCCGAAATCCATATCGACTTCTCCCTTGTCATCTAGTACGAAGACCTCCCCATGCCTGAATGGATTCATGGTCCCGCAATCGTAATTCAGATATCCGTCGAATTTTACAGGAAGAGACTTAACACCATAGAGCTTCAAGAGTTTCAGAATTGATGAGGTTACTATGCCCTTTCCGAGCCCGCTCATCAACGAACCTGTTATAACTATGTATTTGTGTTTCATCACCACACTAAACGAATAAGTGTTTATACCAACATCTTTATATTTGTTTTGCGAGTCAGTCAAAACTTGCACACTATCATAACTGCACGTTCTTTATTGCAGTGTGAAAAGATGATACAAATGTCTAAAAGATTTTCAATTCCGTTATTTTTACTGTTGGTGTTTGAATTAGGGCCTTCATTGCTTTGGAAATACCTGATAATACAAGCGGATTTATAACGGAAGTTCTGCGCGATGCAGCCGCTAAATATGGGATAAAACTTATACCCATGCAAAACATGCATATTACTCTCGAGTTTCTCGGAGAAATAAGCGATGAGAAGGCACTCGAGGTTTCCGATATTCTAGCATCTTTCAATGCTAAAAAATTCATTGCAGAGCTTGGGAAGATCTCTACATTCGGCAGCCGTTCCAGCGTTGCTTTCATGAGTATGAGCAAGGGTGAGGCCGAAGCAATCAGAATTCACGGCGTTTTGCACCATAAACTATCTGCGCTGCGAGGAATAAAACTTGAGGAGAGAGCGTTCTTTCCCCACATAAGCATAGCGCGCGGTTCGCCGAGAAACTTGAACGCGTTTGCAGATGGCGTCTCCGCGAAATGGGGTGGCTCGGACCCTTTTACAATAAGCAGCTTAACGTTCAAAAAGAGTGTCCTGGGAGGTACAAATGCAAGGTACGAAACTATTTTTGGGAAGGTGCTTTCATAAGAGTGCGCCGGAACTGGTCCATAGTCATCTTGCTGACGAGCTCTCCGGGCCTGTAGTTGACGTTGTTTATAAGTACAGTGAAACTCATTCCCTGCTTGGAATCTATTGCTATATGTCTTGTTTCGTTTCCAAAAAGGCTAGCTTCTACTAAAGGTATCTTGTGCTTGATAATGTAAGAAACTATAGGGTCAAGCATAGCTGTATCCTGCCCATTTTGCATTCCTATAAGCCTGGCTTCAAGGTTTCCTCTTTTTGACCTAGATGCGAACGAAGACAAGCCCTTTATGCACGCTTCAGTATTTTCGAACACGTTGAATAGCACGAGCCTGGAAGAATTCACGTCGTAAAGGCTCGCAAGCAATGAATAGGTTACGTCAAGCGATGCTATGTATCTCTCGTTGAACGGAACTTTGAAGTCAGTTTCTCCACTCGAGCCGACTTCAACATACTTTACGTCCTCATACTGATCCATCTTAGCCTTGGATATGTGCCTTCTCTCCCTATATGAAAGGTCTATCTTTTCCTTGCTGCCATTATCCTTCAGCAGATTTCTTAGCATCTCAGAGAAAACCACAGGTATTGTGCCGTTTGCAGTTGACATGCTTTGCAAGCCTATATGCCTGACTTCTCCCATAAATACCTCCTATGCAGCAGTAACCATTCACTATATTAGCATCAAACCCTTTTATCTTTTGCCATATGGGATTAGAAAATTTTAAACTGTTGCTTCGAGCCCCCAATGAAAATTTATAAATATTCGTATGTAATAACTATTCACAGGTCATTTGTGGCTTTGCGCTTGAGCGATGCGTATTTTTAATGCTCATTGTCTAAAAATTGCGTGACTATATGAATATAAAGGTCCAGGAGAACAACGAAAAAGTCTTCAAGTTTAGCGTAAGCGGCATAACCATAAGCAATGCCAACGCGCTCAGGAGGGCCGCTATAAATTCAGTCAAGACGTTCGCAATAGACTCGGTTACGTTCTACGAAAACACGAGTCCTATGTTCGACGAATACATAGCGCATAGAATAGGGCTAGTTCCAATAATTACTCCAGTTTCGGGATACAAGGACGAAGATGAGATACTTTTCACTGCAGAGGCTACAGGGCCGGTAACGGTGTATTCGAAGGACCTTCAGAGTACTGACAAGGAAGTGAGAGTAGCTTCTGAAGGCATTCCAATAATAAAGCTAGGTACAGGCCAGCGCATCAGGATTGAGGGAAAGGCTAGGATGGGTACTGCATCCAAACACGCCAAATTCCAGCCAGGTCTTGTTGCTATAGAACCTGCAGATGACGAATCGTTCAACTTTTATATTGAATCATTTGGCCAGATGCCACCCAAAGAAATCATTAATAAGGCTTGCGACACAATAAAGGAAAGAATCAAGGAAGTCTCTAAAGTAGCTAAGAAGCTCTAACCCATGCGGGGGTGGCAGAGCATGGCCAAATGCGCAGGACTGAGGAGTTTTGCACAAAACTTAGAACTCCTGTGTCTTTAGTGACTGCGTGAGTTCAAATCTCACCCCCCGCATAAAATCATGGTGAAATTCATGAAGATAACCCCTGAAAGGAAGGATATACGCGATGCTATAAGCGTGCTTTCTGAGATGTCGAAAGGCGCGGACGCAAAACCGATAGCAAAGAAGCTTTACGGCCTTTTAGCTGTGCCTAGGAGGAAGAGAGTAAGCGTCAACCTGTATAAGATAGACAAATGCACAAAGGAGGGAGACAATGTGATAGTGCCTGGAAAGGTGCTTTCTGTGGGAGCGCTCAGCCACAAGGTTAATATAGCAGCCCTTGAATTTTCGGACACTGCTCTCGAGAGGATAAACGAGACAGGTAGCAGCACTTCTACGATAAAGGAAATGGTAAACAAGAAGAACGTTCGTATTATAATATGATGGTGCTCTGAATGCCTGAAAGGTTTAATATTGAGAAATGTTTGGTATATGATGCCGATGGGCAGGTGCTCGGAAGGATAGCTAGCATTATAGCGAAGAACCTGCTGGAAGGCAAAGATATAGCAGTAGTAAATGCTGAGAAGGCCATAATAAGCGGAAAGCGCAAGCCGATGTCCGCCAAGTACAGGACCAGGCTCAATCTCCAGGAGAAAGAAAATCCAGAGCATTCGCCATATTGGTCAAGAAGGCCAGATATGCTGTTCAAGCGCATAGTGAGAGGAATGCTACCATACAGGAGGCCGCGCGGAAAGGAGGCCTTCAGGAAGCTCAGGGTGTTCATGGGCGAACCAGAAGTGCTCAAATCAAAGGATCGTATAAAGCCTAAGATAAAAACAGGCAAGGAGATATATGCAGGCTACATAACACTGAAGGACCTGTCAAGCACCTTGGGATACAACATAGACAAGTGATGATATTTATGGCAGAAGCTGAAGTTGAGATAAAGCAGGAACAGAAAGTTGAACAGCAGAAAGAGGAGCCGGAGAAGCCCAAGAGGGTTTCAAGGTCAAGGAAGAAGCCGGCAAAAAAAGCCTCTAAAATAATAACTGTCAAAAGCAAGAGAAAGCGCAGCATAGCAAGGGGAGTAGCTAAGCCTGGCTCTGGCATCATAAGAATAAACGGCATGAACGCCATGACAATAAAGCCAGAAGAGATAAGGCATGAAATACTAAGGCCTGTATACTTCAACGAGATAACAAAGGGTATAGCTGAAGGCTTGGATATAAGCATAAATGTCAAGGGCGGAGGCATAAGCGGGATGGCCCAGGCTTCCGGTAGTGCGATAGCAAAGCTCATAAGTGAATTTGCAGGCTCTGACACTGTCAGAAAGGAGTACATGCGCTATGATAGGCACTTGCTTAAGGACGATGCGAGACGCGTCGAGCCTAAGAAGTTCCTCGGACCAAAAGCGAGGGCGCGCAACCAGACTTCATACAGATGATTCGTTTTCCGGCTTTTGCCGGTTTTTAATGCTTAAGATGATAACATGATGATACCTGTGCGCTGTTTCACATGCGGCGCTGTTATAGGAGACAAATGGGAGGAGTACGACAGGCGTGTCAACAAGGAACACGAGGACGGCTCAAAGGTTCTCGACAGCCTGGGCCTGAAGAGGTACTGCTGCAGGCGCATGATGATAAGCAACGTAGAGCTTATCGACGAATTCGTCGAGAGCGGCAGGAAGTGATAGCAAGGTTATTTATAGGTATTTCGGCAAAATATTCGTGCATGGGGCCGTCTGCTAGCTTGGTAGGCTTCCAGCTTGGGGTGCTGGCGACCCGAGATCCTGTGCACGGGAATTCAAAAGCATTCCATTTGCTGAAAATCTCGGCGGCCCCAAAGGTGTTAAAATGAGTGAAGAAGGATTCATAGTAGATCAGAACGGTTATCTTGAAGCAGGAATACATATCGCCACAAAGGTGAAGAGCCCAGGCATGGAGCGCTTCATATACAAGGTCAGGGACGATGGTCTTTACCTGCTGGACCTCAAGACCATAGACACCAGGATAGCCATAGCAGCCAAGATGCTGGCAAGATATGACCCAAGGGACGTGATAATAACAGCATCAAGAGTCTATGCCATAGCTGCAGCCGAAAAGTTCGCCGAGGCGATAAAAGCCAAGTTCATAAAGGGCAGGGTCACTCCGGGGATATTCACAAACCCATTAAGGGAGGATTTCACGGAGCCAAAGCTCATAATGATAAGCGACTCCAGAAACGAGAAGCAGGCAATCAAGGAAGCAAGCAAGATAGGAATACCTATAATAGCTCTCAGCGATACCGACAACTCTATGAAGTTCATAGATCTGGTTATCCCGGCCAACAACAGGGGCAGGAAATCGCTTGCTTTCATCTACTATCTGCTTGCAAGGGAAACGTTGAAGAACAGGGGCGACATAAAGTCCAACGAGGAGTTTACTCTTACTGTGGAAGACTTCGAGGCCAAGATAGAAGCGCAAAAATCTCAGTCTTATTCTTCGCAATAAGTTCTATTTTTTATTTCTTCTTTTCAATTTTTATATGGCTGCCAAAAATTAAAATTGCAGCATTTTTTATATTGGTATGAAAATCAGTGCAGCAATCAGATACGCTATTATCGCAAGTGCCATCGCACCCAAACTCAAGTTTCTGGAAAGCCCGAAAAACCTTTCAGAATGTTTGCCTAACGTGTATCCTACCGCAACGTAAGCCAGCATTATGTCGACTATGGCTATCGGTACTGCATATGCCATGTTGAGCCTGAACGGCACGTTGTAAAAAAACATGAATACGCTTATCAATATCGCCTCTATGTAGAGTATGAAAGCGAGCTGCGAGCTGCGCGGCTTGCCTATGTAAAAAACTACATTCCTTATCCTTCCAGCACGTACATCGCCGTCATAATCCCTCACCATCCCATGTATCTCTCTTGCGAGCCCGCTAAGGAACACGACAAAGGATATGAAGACTATGGTAGAAGAAAGCGCATAGGTAAC
>JAVYSI010000010.1:0-15834 GCA_038729265.1 Methanothrix sp.
CATGCATATCTCGCACATGTATGCACCAAAATCAGAATCATATATGACCATTTGCACACCTCACACTGGAAAATCATCTGGCAGTTTCGAACGCAACAAAAGGTAATCCTCTGAATCTCCTGATTCTTTTTTTATCTTCTTGAGCATCAACTTAACTTCTTCATCTGAAAGTCTGCGCGCTCGCGCTACCATGTGCACCGTGTGCTCGAAATCTTCATGGCACGTGTTGTAGCAGTTGACCATGCCATGCATCAGCTCATTTTCCCTTTCATCCATGTTATCGCATTATATATATGGCGGCGGGCCGTAGCCCCCTTTCTGTTTTAGGCAGCATTTGACTGAGCGGCTCAAAGGCCTTGCATACTCACCGCATTTGCATCGGCACGTTTCATCAGCATCGTTGCGCTCGTAGTGTCATAGCTTCATGCAACGCAGCCGTTCGTTTCTATTCCGAATAGGGCCTTAAGCCCTTTAATGCTCTGTATGAGGGGAGCTTCCTCCTTTCGGTAAGCTGCCCACCCACCGCCATTATAATATAAACTGCTAATTAATTAATAAATCACTTTTGTAAAATGGCATTTATACTCTATGTGGCGACGTTTGCAGTGCTTATTATCGCAGAGATGGAATTTGAAGTTGAAACGCCGTGTGTGCTTCCGGCGAAGAAACTGTATATGTCTGAAAGGAACTTAAGGCTGTAGTTTATGCTAAATTCCCCGGTCTTGAAGAAGTAGTATGTAGTCGATAGCAGTATGAGCAGTATTACGACAACGAACAGTCCGGCTATCGCATATTTGAAGAATTTATAGAAAAGGAATATGCATATCACTATCAGTATTATACCGACTATTGCCCTGTATGCAAGGGGCACCGCAGTCGTTTGGTTGGCCACGCTAGAATTTATTATTGATGCGAGCACCAATGCAAGGATAGCAAGATTGGCCAGTGTACCCGCATGCCCCATAGAATCACGTTTGTAGTTTATTGGAACGCAAGCTTTATATCTGATTCCTCAACAGTCTTGCGCTTTGCATGGCTACAGAATTTAACCGACTTCTTTGCTACGCCAAAAGCGAATTTGTTGAGTGAGTCCTGGAACGACTTTATGGCTGAATCGCTGACGCGTTCTGCACCGGCATCCTTTAGCATCTTTTTTATTTTTGATTTTGATATGTACACACATACACCGTGTTTATACATTTCATGACAGCGTTTATATATATAACGCTCATTCGTCGAATACTAGATCCAATTTCGGTTTGAATTCACCATTGAGTATCGAAAGCATTACCTGGTCCTTCGGACCTGCATTTGTAATTGCAGCGTTTCTAAGTATGCCTTCCTGCTTCATTCCGAGCGATTCCATCAGCGCTATTGACTTGGAATTGCTTTTTAAAGCCGTTGCATAGACCCTTACTAGGCCAAGCTTGGAGAAGCAGAACCCAATGAGCATTGAAAGCGCAGCCTTTGTATAACCCCTGCCTCTGTATTTCTCGCCAGTCCAGAAGCCCATTTCGGCGCTGAGCGCATGCATGTTAACATTCCTTATCCCTACCATCCCAACTGGGGAATCCACATCTTTGGGAATTACCTCAAAGTTGTAGCTGATGCCAAGGCTATAAGCTGATATTGCAGAATCTATCATTTCAAAGGCGTCCTTTTCCGTGTACGGATATGGAAATTCCCCTATAGATCCAACGTTTTCCGCTATGTCCTTGGAATTGGCGATTTCCGTGAGAGCTCTAGCATGATCGTATTGCGGCATTATCAGCGCAATGCCAAGCTTTTCTGATTTTATTGATAACATCTATCCACCATATTTAAAGCTTGTCAGACAAACTTAAAATACACATCTTAAATGCTTTGAGAGGTTCTAGTTTATGGCGCGTGGTGAAGCCGTCAACATAAGCGATATAGAGGGTGCAAAGCTCAACAGGAAGCACATACGCATAATGCTCATATCTGGCATGAGCTTCTTCACCGATGCTTACGACCTTTTCGTGATAGGTGTGGTTCTTCTCATGGTGAGAGGGCTCTTCAGCTTGAGCGCATTGCAGCTGGGAATGCTTGCAAGCGTTGCCCTGTTCGGAGCCGCCATAGGGCCAATAATATTCGGATATATAGGAGACAGGATAGGTAGAAGGTACACTTATTGGATAACAATAATAATACTTATAGTGGGAGCAATAGGCTCGGCATTCTCGACAGGCTTCATAGTGCTCTTCGTATGGCGTTTCATACTTGGCATAGGAATAGGCGGAGATTATCCGCTCAGTGCAACTATAGTGGCTGAATACGCAAACAAAAATGACAGAGGCAAACTTGTCGCTTCTACGTTTGCGATGCAGGGATTCGGAATAATAGCCGGAGCTTTAATAGCAGTTGCATTGCTTTATGTGCACGTACCTATACAGATTGCGTGGCGCATCCTTTTAGGATTAGGCGCAGTTCCCACGCTTACAATACTGTATGCCCGCACCAAGCTTGGGGAGACACCATGGTACAGCTTATACACGACCAAAAAGGATGATAAGAATAAGTCGAAGAGAAGAAATAGCTATTCAATAAAACCAAGGGAGTTGCTCGCAAAGAACTGGAAGTACATTGTTGGGACTTCGGTAGCGTGGTTCCTCCTCGACGTCTCTTATTACGGCACCTCCATATTCACCCCCTACTTCACCACATTTTTAGGATATACGGGAATATTGGGACCGACGCTTGCTTCAGCCCTCCTTTTGGTAATTGCCGCAGTTCCGGGTTACTGGGTAGCCGTTGCACTCATAGACAGGGAAGGCAGGAAACCGATACAAGCAATAGGCTTCCTTGCCATGGGAATAAGCTTTATAGTTCTTGCATTGGCAGGAAGCTACCTACTTTCAATAATTCCCTTGGTATTTTTTGTTATTTATGGGTTGACATTCTTCTTCTCGAATTATGGACCAAATACTACGACTTATGTTTACCCGGCGGAGCTTTATCCAACACAATACAGAGCCAGAGGACACGGCATAGCGTCCATGTCAGGAAAGCTAGGTGCAGCGCTATCTACCCTTGCTTTTCCAGTTATATTAACGCAACTGGGAAAATATACGCTTTTGGGGGCGCTTGGCATTCTCGCACTTATTGGATTTGTGGTCACGATGGTGTTGCTGCCTGAAACGAAGCGCAGATCGCTTTCCGAGACTTCCAGGGAAAACGAGATATTTCTTATAACAACCACCCTAGGAAATGAATTCGAACAGTTGGTAGAGCACATAGACAAGGGCTTTTCGTATATAAATGACAGGTTGAGCTCAAAAATAAGCAATAAGGACTTTTTTGATTCGGTAAAGGGAGAGGAGCATGAGGCGGACTTTGTAGTCCACGATATATTGGACTACATAGCAAATTATGGGGCAAGCAGCATATCATACAGGGACGTTTCGCACCTTGCTGAAAGGCTTGACGATATAATGGATGGCATAGAAGCGATAGGCTCCAGATTTTTTATATATGAGATAGAAGATGTTGAAGAAGAGATGCTTGAAATGGAGGCAGTAACGGAAAAATGCTTTGCACTCCTTAAGGACAGCATATCCGTTCTCAACGAGCTGAGCGCCGAAGATGTAGTAGCAAAAATACGCAGCAATGCTATAAAAGCCTCAAAATACGAAAACGATGCGGATCAGATACTCAGATCATCGCTCAGAAGGATAATGCAGGGTAACGATATCAAAAGGATAATCAAGTACAAGGAGATCTACGAACACATGGAAATGCTTAGCGACAGATGCATGGATTCGATAGACGTCATAAATGACGTCGTAATACGCTACAGGTATCTTACGCACGGGAAGCACTAAGCTTCTTTAAACTTTTATGGAAGCACTATTGAGAAGAGGAACATTAGAAAGCCTATGGCTACTATTAGTGCCGTGTATTCTAGCTTCAGCCCGGCATATTTTGATAAGAGTCCTGCCGCGCCAATAACCATAAATGCAAGGAAGAATATCGGATAACGGTATTTTGAGGGCAATATCTTTTTCATCTTTACCATCATTTTTTTCATATGTGTGCTATGTGCAGCAACGTCACGTCGAGCGGTATGCCTGCCGAAAGCGCCCTTATGTATAGGTCAACGAACACGAACAATATCAGGCTAGTCCATGCAAGGGCCTCGTGATGGGCATTGAACTTTGATTGGAGGTTGAAGAAGGAATTCTTCTGCTTTCCTGCGAACCTGCACCCGTAGCAGTCCATCCTTCCGCCAGTAAGATGGCGCACAGCGTGGCAAGAGAAAACCCAAAGCGTTACCATTATGGCATTTGCCAGAAGTATCAAGCTGGCAAGCCTTATTATCAGGCCTCCGCCGAAGGTTATCGACAAGTAGAAATCATAAAAGAAAAATGGGAGTATTGCTACGCCGAAATACATGAAATACCTGTGCAGGTTCTCTACCCTGAAAAACTTTGTCTCTCCGCTATAATCCCTAAGCGCGGAATCGCCCCTGCTGTCGAGCGCGCATGATACTGGATGCTTGAAGACGTGCCTGTGGTAGTCTTTCCTGTAGGCATAGCACGTGAGCCTGAACAGGCCCACGAATGGGAGAACTAATATCGTAGGCGAATAGAACGGGTCTATTATGCCGTGGTAAGGCTTGACTGGAAACTCTAACATCATAACTATTGTAAACGCTATCAGGAATAGGAAGGAATAAAACCTCCAATTCGGCTCTATGAACTCGGAAGGCAGTACATTATGCAGAGATTTGTAAATTCCCAATCAATCAGCCTTTGGTTCTTTTATAATTTTTTTGAGCAACATTGCTATGGGATCGTAGAAGTTGTCTACGGCTCTTTCCTTTTCCTGTATTATAGCGTTGTCCGTTATCTTTATGTGCTCAGGGCATACCTCCTGGCAGCACTTGGTTATGTTGCAATACCCAAGACCTCCTTCCTTGTTAAGATATTTGGATCTGTCTACTGTATCCATAGGATGCATGTCTAGGGACGCGGCCTTTATAACGTGACGCGGACCTACATAATCCTTTTTGTGCTCCCTCACTACATGGCATACGTCCATGCAAAGGAAGCATTCTATGCATGTCCTAAACTCCTTTGTCCTATCCACATCCATCTGCTGAATTATCCATGGGCTTTCGATCCCTTCTCTTGGAGTGAATCCCGGAATCTTGCGATCCGTATCAAAATTTTCAGAAACGTCAGTTACAAGATCTTTCACCAACGGAAATGCTGCCATTGGTGCAACTTTTATCTTGTCGCCCAGAAGGTCTATCCTAGTCTTACACATTAGCGCTGGCCTGTTGTTTATCTCTGCCGCGCATGAACCGCATCTTGCAGCCTTGCAGTTCCATCTAACGGCCAGCGTGGTATCAATGTTTTCGGTGACATAGTTTACAGCATCTAGAACAACCATGCCCTCTTTGACCGGAACATCGTAGTCGACGAATCTGCCGTCTTCTCCTGATGCTGGATCCTTCCTGAATATGCTTATAGTGACTTTGTCCTTCACGGATACACCTCCGGTTTTATAAGTTTCTTAAGCTCTTCCGGCATCTCCTTTAGAGGTGCAGTTGAAAGCGACATACTGCCGTTGGCGCTTCTGCTGCATATTATGTTCTTCAGCCATTCCCTTGATTTCTTTGGATAGTCGCTCCTTGTGTGCGCCCCCCTGCTTTCCTTGCGCATTATAGCACTCCTGACTATCGCTTCAGTAGCTATGAGCATGTTGCCGAGCTCAAGACATGCCAATAGACCTTTATTATATACAAGTTTGCCCGATACCCCGACATCTTTGAGCTGCAATTTTATGGATTCTATTGTTTCCAGCGCTTCCTGCAAGTCCTTCTCGTTCCTGATTATACCGACATTGCTTGACATCTTTTCGCGCAGCTGTTCTATGAGCACGTTTGGGTTCTTACCACCGGTTTTTATGAAGGCTTTCACCTCTTTTATAGCGGACATCACATCGGAATCTTTTACGCTGCCAAATTTTGCTCTCTTAGCATATTTACTTGCTGCTTCGCCCGTGCGCTTGCCAAACACTAGTATATCTGCCAATGAGTTGCCACCAAGCCTGTTTGCACCGTGCAGTCCGGAAGCCACTTCTCCGGCAGAAAATACGCCTTTTATGTTAGTGGCCCCGGTTTCGGCGTCTACCCTTATTCCTCCCATCTGGTAGTGCACCGTAGGGCCAACTTCCATCTTTTCCTTTGTTATATCAACACCTGCAAACTCCTTGAACTGCGAGTACATCCCAGGCAGTTTCTTCTTTATGAAGTCTGCACCTTTGTGGCTTATGTCAAGATACACTCCCCCATGTTCTGTACCTCTGCCTGCTTGTATTTCGTAGTATATAGATCTCGCTACAACGTCTCTGGCATCAAGTTCCTTCTTTTCGGGAGAATACCTAAGCATGAAACGTTCTCCTTTAGTGTTTGTAAGTATGCCTCCTTCGCCCCTTACTCCCTCAGTTACCAAAAGGCCTGCTACACCAGGAGGATACACCATACCCGTTGGGTGGAACTGTATCATTTCCATATCCTGCAATTCTACTCCTATGTTATAAGCAAGACCCAATCCATCTCCAGTAGACTCCCAAGAGTTTGATGTAATCTTAAAAACCCGGCCACAGCCGCCAGTAGATATTATTAGGGCTTTAGCCTTGAAAAGGTAGAACTTTCCTTCGCGCATAGAAAGTCCGAGTGCGCCAGAAAACGAATCCCCATCCTTGAAAAGCTTTGTGATGTATATCTCGTCCATAACCTTTACGTTCTTATGTAGTATTTGATCTTCTAGAGTCCTTATTATTTCAAGCCCTGTCTTGTCACCCACGTGACAGAGCCTCCTATAAGTGTGCCCGCCGAAGGCCCGCTGCATTATCTTGCCCTCGCTCGTCCTGTCGAATATTGCACCGAAACGCTCGAGCTCGAAGACCCTCTCTGGGGCTTCCTTTGCCAGGAGCTCGGCCATTCGCCAGTTCCCCAAGTAAACCCCCTCAACTATAGTATCAGAGAAATGCACCTCCCAGTTGTCCTTGGAATCGACGTTTCCCACCGAAGCTGCTATCCCTCCTTCGGCCATGACAGTATGGGCTTTGCCCAATACAGATTTTGAAACTATTACAACATTAGAACCGTTTGAAAGAGCCGCAAGCGCTGCGCGCATGCCTGCGCCGCCTGCGCCTATTATAAGTATGTCAGATTCTACAACTTCGTATTCCGCCAAAACATTACCCTGAACCAATTACACATTTAAGGTGAAAAGAAATATAAACATGATTTGGATTTGCTTATAAAACGGCACACACCTGGAATTGAAGCATCAGAAAAACGTTTAAGCTGTGATTCGCTAATTATTAACATTGGTGTTGAATATGGGTTATAGGACCGAAAAGGACGTTTTGGGAAGCATAAGGATAGACTCCAAGGCTTATTACGGCTCAGAGACAGAAAGGGCAATGCTGAATTTCCAGATATCAGGCATAAAAGTGCAAGAAGAATTCATAAGGTCTTACGCAACGCTAAAGCACGCCGCTGCTTATGCCAATTTGAAGACAGGAAAACTCGACAAAAAGAAAGCTGATGCTATAATGAAAGCTGCTGACATTGTCGCTTCGGGCCAGTTAATGGGAGAGTTCGTGCTGGATGTATTCCAGGCTGGAGCCGGAACCAGTACGAACATGAACGTTAACGAAGTAATAGCAAACAAAGCGATAGAGCTGCTTGGCGGCAGGAAGGGGGATTACAAAATCATACATCCCAACGACCACGTAAACATGTCACAGTCGACAAACGATACCTACCATTGCGTAATAAGAGTGTCCGCTTACGACTATATAAACAAATGGCTTGTACCTGCCCTTGAAAATATCGAAAAAAGCCTTTCGGCAAAATCGAAGGAGTTTTCACATATATATAAAATAGGGCGGACGCATCTACAAGATGCCGTTCCTATGACCCTCGGCCAGGAGTTTTCAGGATGGGCAGGGTCAGTCAAGCATGTGCGTGAAGAGCTTCTAAGGGCCGTAAGCTCCATGTTAGAATTGCCTTTTGGAGGCACTGCAGTAGGCACTGGACTAAACACGCCAAAGGGTTATTCCGAATATGCAATAGCCGAGCTCAACAGGCTCACAGGGCACAAATTCAAGAAAGCAACGAACATGTTCGCAGCCATGCAAAGCGAGCATGCGGAGCTCGAGGTAGCCAACGCGCTTGAAGATGTGGCGATAGCACTCAATAGAATAGCGAATGATGTGAGATTACTGGGATCTGGACCAAGGGCCGGGCTAAACGAACTAGTGCTTCCAGCAGTGCAGCCGGGATCTTCGATAATGCCAGGAAAGATAAACCCAAGCATGGCAGAGATGCTCAACATGGTGTGCTTCAACGTCATGGGCAGCATGCATACGATAAGGGAGGCATCTAACTCCGGCCAGCTGGAGCTCAATGTTTTCATGCCGGTCATATCTTACAACATGCTTTTCTCTGTAAAGATACTCTCAAACGGTATCAACGCTTTCGATTCCAGATGCATAATAGGGATAAAACCGAACAAAAGGGAGATTGCAAAAAACCTAGAGATGGACACCTCTTTGGTAACGGCACTCAGCCCGTACATAGGGTATGAAAAAGCGGCTGAAATAGCAGTAAAGGCTTACGATGAAGGCAAGAGTATAAAGCAGGTGTGCATAGAGATGGGAATAATGGAAAAAGAAAAGCTCGAAAGGATACTTGATCCTAAGAACCAGGCAAACGAAGGTAAAGAAAAATAAGGTTAGTTATTAAAACTTACAAATCTTATACTTGCGTTAAAATGGTGTAATAATGCCCACTGACGAAGAAGTGCTTAAAGCTTACGAGACATCTAAAGGAGCGATAGAAACAATGCCAAAGGTCAAGGTTGCAAGCAGGGAGGACCTGGCGATTAGGTATACGCCTGGAGTCGCAGTAATATCCAACGCAATAAAAAACGACAAGTCTAAGATTTATACATATACAGGTAAGTCCAACATGGTTGCCATAATAACCGACGGAAGCAGGATATTAGGGTTAGGCAACATAGGCCCAGAAGCTGGCTTGCCAGTCATGGAGGCCAAGGCTATGCTCTTCAAGAAATATGGTGGCGTAGACGCGATACCAATATGCCTTGACACGCAGGAAGAAGAAGCTATAATAGGTATTGTAAAGGCTCTTGCTCCGAGCTTTGGAGGTTTCAACATCGAGGACATAGAATCACCAAAATGCTTCAGGATAGTGGATAGGCTTTCGAAGGAGCTTGATATACCGATACTTCACGACGACCAACACGGTACTGCAATGGTCGTCGTTGCTGCGCTCATAAATGCGTTGAAGCTTACTGGAAAAGACATAACAAAGGTCAAGATAGTGATAAACGGGGCTGGTGCTGCCGGGCTTGGAATTGTTAGGTTATTGAGCCGCATGAAGATAAAGAATATGTATGTGGTCGACACTGTTGGCGCTATATACGACGGTCGCAAGGACAGGATGAACGAGTTCAAACAGGAGATAGCCACACTCACCAACATTGAAAAAATGCAGGGCGGGCTTGCAGAAATAGCAGACAAGGCAGACGTGCTCATAGGGGTTTCCAACGCCGGCGTTTTCTCGAAGGAGATAATACAGCACATGGCAGAGAAACCGATAGTATTTGCTTTGGCCAACCCTGTGCCAGAGATATCTTACAAGGATGCAAAAGATGCCGGAGCTTTCATAGTAGCCACAGGGAGATCAGATGCCCCGAATCAGGTAAACAATGTATTGAGCTTCCCGAACATAATGCGCGGGCTTCTCGACTCCGGGGCAAAACACGTAGACTATGACATGCTTTATGAAGCTTCGAAAGCGCTAGCAAAGTGCGTCGGCAAAGATCTCGGAGTTGAGCACATATTGCCAGTGCCGTACAGCGCGAAGGAAATGATAAACGTGCTGTCCAGCGTGGCCAGCGCAGTAGCGGCTAGCGCAATAAAATCGGGAAATTCAAGGCACAACGAGCTTGACGTCAGCCTCATAAAGAAAAACGCAGCTAGGATAATAAAGAGGGGAATAAAGCTCGAAAAGGTTGCGACTAAGACCCAAGCCTGATCAGGCCTTGATAATGACAAGCTTGGCTTTTTTTATTACAAATAAAATCGGGACAACCGCAAGAACCAGGGCTGGGATTATTGATATGGCCATTATCTCTTCAGTGCTGTAACCGACAAGCGAATTCGATATAAGAACCAAGAATATAGACCATGCAAAAAGCGGAACTATCATGAACGGCACATATCTTGCAAATGCCTTAGAATCGGAATATTTTGGAAGGCCTCTTGCTGCAGATTTTGACAGGTAAAACATAGCCCACTTGTTGCATTTTGGGCATCGAATGTATCTTTTTCTCCCGAACCTTATCGATGTTATTGAAGCCCCAGGCATAAATTTATAGTTGAATCTATATCCGCATTTTTGGCACACTAAAGCTGATGTCGGCACAATCAGCACCAGATAGCTTTGATTCAGATAAATAATAATAGTTTTTGCATTCAACTTTACATGATTATAATGATAATATGCATAACTGGAATGCCTGGAGCAGGTAAAAGCCTGGTTGGTGAGATGCTTGCAGCCAAGGGTTTCAAAGAGGTGGAGATGAGTGCATCAGTCAAGGAAAAAATGGCTGAAAAAGGCATAGAAGTGAACAAGGACAGCATAAGGGATTTCTCGCTAAGCGCAAGGAAGGAGTATGGAAATGATATCGTAGCCAGATGGACTATAGAGAAAATAAAGAAGCTTCCGGAAAAGGATATACTTATAGTTGGACTCCGGAGCGCTGATGAAGCAAAGTATTTCAAAACGCTAGAAAACGTTACAATAATATCTGTAATAGCGCCGAAGATGATGAGGTTTGACAGGCTTGTAGAACGCAGCAGGGAAGACGATCCGAAGAATTATTCGGATTTTGAAACAAGAGAAGAGAAGGAAAAGCAGTTTGGGATTGCAAGCGCTATGGAACACGCAAAATACATGATAAGAAACTCTGGCACCATCGAAGAGCTAAAAGCCAAGGTGGAAAAGGTATTGAGTGAAATAAGGGAGCGCGAAAAAGAAGAAAGGAAGAAGGAGCGCGAAAAGAAAGGAGAATAATCGGCTTTGTAAAAATTTTAGAAGGAACCTGTTCGAGATATAAGGCGCTGTTTTGGCTGTACTGCTATTTGCTGGAGCCTATAACGGCACTGCCTATGAGCCCATAGGCAAGCTTTGCAGCAAGATAGTCCGGAGCCCTCATGCTTGGTATCGGCGCAAGTTCGGAGATATCCGCGCCTACTAACCTTCTGCCCTTCAAGACTCCATACAGTATGTTCATAAGGCTAATGTAGCTCATCCCTCCAGGCTCAGGCGTTCCAACACTTGGCATTTCGGATGGATCTATGACGTCTAAATCTATTGTTATGTAAACGTTTTTCTTTATGCGATTTGATATTGATTTGACTATTTCCACATCAGCCATTGTGCGCATGTCCTTCATGTATAATATATCCTTGGAATATTTTGAATGACCCTGTTCGTCTATGCTCCTAACGCCTATGCTATATGTGCTTTTGCACATTTCTTTTATTCTAGCCATTACGCAAGCGTGGGAATACTTGCTGTTCATGAATTCGTCGCGTGAATCTGAATGTGCATCGAAATGCAGGACGCTGAAGTCGCTTCCGGATTTCGCCAAAGCTTTGACTGCACCTATAGCGATGGTATGCTCGCCTCCTAGCAGTATAGGAATCTTGCCATCATCCGATATGAGCGCCACCTCCTTCGCTATCCTGTTGACCATAGCTTCCGGGCCACTCACGTCAGGCTCCAGCGGCTCGAGCGTGTATATGCCAGCATCCGCCGGGGAAAAGCCCAATTCGTCGCTGTAGAGTTCAATGTGCCTGCTCGCCTTTATTATAGCGTCAGGACCGTCCCTTGAACCAGTGCCATAGCTCACCGTAGAGTCATAGGGTATTGGCATCGCTACGAAGCCTGCTTTTTCATATGTCTGGCCTTCTAGCCCGAACAGATTGTACGGCTCGGCAGCATTTAATATCTGCATGATTAGATTTGCCCGCTTAGCAATTAAATCTTTTTGCAATTAGAGTCCAAACTCTTTTTTGAGTTTGCGCAGTTTTGGTGTTATAACTAGCATGCAATAAGGCTGGAACTTGTTATGTTCGTAATAGTCTTTATGATATGTTTCCGCCACATAAAATCGCTTTAGTTTTTCCACTTTCGTAACTATTGGCTTTTTAAAGTCCCCTTTTATGCGTTCTATGTGCTTTTTTATTGTTTCAAAATCCGAATCATCTATATACATTATCGTAGACCTGTATTGCTCTCCCTCATCGTTGCCCTGCTTGTTTATTGATGTCGGGTCATGCATTGCGAAGAAAATGTCAAGTAGTTTGTCAAGGCTAAGCTTTTCATCATCGTATACTATTTCAGCAACCTCTGCATGGCCAGTGGTTCCGGAACAGACATCTTTATATGTAGGGTTTTCCGTATGGCCCCCTGCATAGCCAGGGGTTACTTTTATTATGCCTGGAAACATTTTGTATACTGCTTCCGTGCACCAGAAGCATCCTGCGCCCAAAACTATCGTTTTTTCTGCCATCTTATTCGTTTAAATTAGCCTTTATGTATTAAACATGGTTGCTGCATTTTTTTGGAGATTTGGTAAAAAAGAGCTATACAAAAAGTATAAATAATAGGTGCAATACAAATCTCTAATCCAACTTGGATGTAGGCGCAAATTTACTTATGTCAAATAATAAAAATGCAGGCAGGCCTGAAGAGCCGATGCTTTTTGAAGAAGAAGAGAAATATTATGAGACACCTCACGGGAAAAAACTGTTTGGCAGTGAAAAAAACAGGATAATAGCAACCAATAAGAGGCTCTTGATATTTGCAGGATCTGGCTACAAGTCATTGTTCTACGATAAAATAACTTCTCTTAATGTCAGGAAGGACAAGATATTTGAAATAAACTTAGTTGGCGGAAAGGAGCCTGAGGTCTTCAGCGTAGGGAGGAAGGGGGCGCTAGGGCTCTTCGATGTTGTAAGCAGGATGGTAAGCGTAAGCAACGATGCACGCATGGCCTATGCCATAGGCAGCATAGATGCACAGAAGAACGTGATAGCCAAGCAGCAGGCAATGGTTCAAGAAGTCGGCGCGAGGCACGTCATGGAGTATATTTCTGAAGAAGTTTCTTCCGAAAGCGCAACAGTTACAAAGCAACGTATGGATGCTTATGCAGAGGACTATTCGAAGAAACAGATGGTGAGCGTAAACGCCAAGAACAGCTATGGGAAACGGCTCGATATAAGCTTCAATTTCATACCGAAAATAAAAGACTCCATATACAACGTAATGAGTTCGGAAGCGTTATACACTCTGACGCATAGCATTTATTCTAGGAGCAGTGCTGTCGCAGGGATATTATACGGCAATGCTAAGAACGCAGGAGTAAGCCTTTCAGCCACAATAGCAAGCACTATAAAGCAGAACGCTATGGAGAAGATAGCCCAGGACGCTTACGCAATGAAATTCGTGGCGCTTAGCAACATAAGCCACTCCATAGTTCTCGAAGGAGACCCTTCTGCTTATATAGAGCCGAACTGTTTCTGCTTCGCCGCGCTTAGCATAGAGGAATTCACAAAAAATATTTATTACGAATTCGGCGAAAGGTTGGCTGGATTATATACAGAGACAGTTGAAATGGTAAAAGCGCAAAAAGAGGAGCCATTGCACGCGGAAGTCGCTGGTTTTGGGCTTCTTAGGAAGGGACAATCAAACGAACGGGATCATGTAGAAACGCAGCTCGGCAACGAAACACAAAAAGCTGCTGAAGCGCATAAGAAGTCGGTCGAAGAAAGGATATTGAAAAACATGATAATATTCAACGCAAGGGTGCTTAACGAAAAGAAGAAAAACGAGAAAAAAGTATTCGGGCATTTCATAAATGCCAAAGAGGCCGACTGATCCTCTGTTTGCTGCAATAGTTGCAGCAAACAATTTTTAATTTATAGTTGGATATATTAGCTGTCAGCCGTGCTTATTGCCCGGCGTGCGATGTGATTATTTGCCTTATGATGCCAAAGAAGAAGAAAAATGGAACGATTACTGGCTAAAATCTGAGATGTTCAATTTCAACAAGAATGAAACTTCGAAACCAATATTTGTAATCGACACTCCTCCACCAAACACTACAGGAAGTTTGCACATGGGCCAGGCTTATTGGGTCTGCTACATAGATGCAATTGCGCGTTATAAAAGGGCCAAGGGGTATAATGTGCTTTACCCTCAGGGATGGGACACGCAGGGGTTCCCAACCGAAATAGAAACGGAAAAGAAATACGGCAGGAACATGCCTAGGGACGAGTTTTACAACAAATGCGTGGAGGTAGCAAATTCTAACATAAAGATTCTCAAGGACGGAATGCGATATCTTGGCGCATCTTTTGACGAACGCTATGAGTACGCTACCATGGAAGAGGGTTACAGAGCCAAGGTCCAGAAATCGCTTCTGCTTATGAATGAAAAGGGATTTGTATACAGAGCAGATCACCCTGTCGAATGGTGCCCACACTGCGTGAGCTCGATAGCTAGGGAAGAAACAGAAGAGAAAATGCGGGACACAAAGCTAAGCCACGTGAAGTTTGAAGCAGTTGGAAAGACGGGCGATAGCATAATAATAGCCACAACAAGGCCAGAATTGATGCACGCATGCGTGGCTATAGCCGTAAACCCTTCCGATAGCAGGTACAAGAAAATTATTGGACATAAGGTCTCTGTGCCGCTAACTGAGAGAGAGGTCAAGGTAATAGCCGATGACAGCGTCGACAAGGATTTCGGCACTGGAGCTGAGATGGTTTGCACGTTTGGGGACAAGCAGGACGTCATGATGTATTACAAGCACAAGTTAGAGCTTATAAGGGCAGAGGACCAAAATGGCAGGCTTCTCAACGCCGGAAAGTATACTGGGATGAAAACTACTGAGGCACGAGAGGCTGTGCTCAAAGATTTGGATGCCGCGCACCTGCTCGTCAAGACTGATGTGGTAAGCCAGACTGTCAAAGTACACGACAAATGCGGCACGCCTATAGAACTGATATCCGAGATGCAATGGTTTCTCAAAACCAAGGATTATTCCAAGAACATAAAGGAGATTGCATCGCAGATGCGCTGGATACCGGAAAGCTCTGCACAGAGGCTTTATGACTGGGCGAACTTCATAGAATGGGACTGGAACATATCCAGAAACAGAGTGTTCGGCACGCCAATACCATTCTGGTACTGTGTGGATTGCGGAGAAACAATAGCCCCTGACGAATCGATGCTGCCAGTGAACCCTGCAATTGAAAAGGCCCCAGTAGAAAAGTGCCCTAAGTGCGGCTCGCCCAACATAGAGGGTGAAAAGAACACCTGTGACGTCTGGGTAGATTCAGGGATAACACCGATGATTATAAGCGGATGGCCGGACGAGAAGGAGTTTTTCAAATCCGCGTTCCCACCTGCGGTGCGCATACAGGGTACGGACATAATAAGGACATGGGCATTTTACACCATATACAGAACGTGGGCAATAACCGGGGGCAAACCCATTGAGACCATGCTTACACACGGGATGGTGCTAGGCTCTGATGGAAGGGAGATGCACAAGAGCTTGGGAAATGGCGTTGACCCGTTGGATCTTGCAAAGAAGTATTCCATAGACAGCGTGAGGCTTTGGGTTGCGCTTAGCGGTGCGACGCATAAGGATAAAGTTTTCTCATATGAAGACGTAAAATATGCAAAAAGCT
>JAVYSI010000011.1:0-15834 GCA_038729265.1 Methanothrix sp.
AATAGCTTAAAGATAGCCAGGTCTAAATCCATAAAAAAAGATGGTGCCAATCAATCTTATTTATGCATGGAAAGCCATACTGGCACGCATATAGATGCTGCATACCATGCTATGGAAAAAGGATGGAGGTTGGGAAGCAGGAAGATGGCTGATTTTATTGGAGATGCAATTGTCGCAGACGTATCAGGTTTCGGCAAGCTGATAGGAAAAAATGCACTGCTGAATAAGAAGATAAGGCGCAACGATATAGTTCTTCTCAAATCGGAAAATTCTCGGATGGGATATTCCAGCTTCAGGAAAAACTATTCGAGCCTAGCAATGGACGGTGCGGAATACCTAGTATCATTACACGTCAAAGCAGTTGGGATAGACTATCTCAGCATAGAACGTTTCCACAGCGATATGTCGGTGCATCGGAAGCTCTTAAGTTCAGGCATACTAATATACGAGGGTCTGATGCTGAAAGGGGTAAAACCGGGAAGATACGGCTTTATTGGATTTCCTCTGAAATACGATGGCGACGCATCTCCAGTTAGGGCCGTCCTGACAAAGGATTGAAACCAATCAAGTTTATTTTGAAGGTAATAGTAATGAAGGCGGGAACGATAATACCAAAGCAAAAAGGGAGCTTTAAGATAATGGACGTCGAAGCGCCAGAGATAAGCGAGAATGAAGTCTTGGTAAAAGTGAACATGCTGGGTCTCGACGGTACGGACAAGGAGTTGGGCGAGGGTTTTTACGGCGAAGCCCCTGCAGGCAGCAAATATCTTATACCAGGGCATGAATCAATAGGTACAGTAGAGAATGTAGGCTCTGCGGTCAATGGGATAAGTGTTGGAGACACTGTGGTCGCAACGGTGAGGAGGCCGGATGACTGTATAAATTGCAAAAGCGGCGAATCCGACATGTGCATAAAGGGCGATTATCTAGAGCGCGGCATAAAAGGCGAGCACGGATACATGGCTGAATATTATAAAGAGAAGCAAGAGTACCTTGTCAAGATACCTAAAGAAATATCTGAGGTTGCAGTAATGCTCGAGCCGTTTAGCATAGCAGAAAAGGCTGTCAAGCAGGTAACCGAAGCGCAGAAAAGGATGGTTTGGCAACCTAAGAGCGCGGTCGTTCTTGGCACTGGAACCGTTGGTTTGTTTGCGGCAATGATATTGAGGCTAAACGGCTTCGATGTAGTTTCGGTAGACAGGACCGACACGAATCCAATAAAAGATAAAATATATTCGAAGATGGGGATAACACACATAAACTCCACTGCCGTTCCAATAGAAAAACTGCCTGAGAAGCTAGGGAAAAGGATAGACTTGGTGGTAGAGCTTACGGGAAGCCCAAAGGCCGTGGCGAGCTCACTCAACGTGCCTTCAATAAACGGCGTGCTATGCCTCTTAAGCGTTACTGGCGAAAGCTACTCCGAAAGCATAGACGTGGGAAGGCTTAACTACAATATGGTACTCGGCAACAAGATAATACTCGGAAGCGTCAATTCTAACATATCGCATTTCATCAAAGGTGCGCAGGATATGGCAGCTATAGAATCTAAGCATCCGGGTTTGTTAGCAACTATGATAACCAGAAAGATAAAGCTCGAAGACTTCAGCTACGAAATGCTCAATGACAGGGATCAAATAAAGAATGTGATAATGTTTGGTTGATTGGATGCAAGACCTCGAATACGGCATAATAGGCAACTGTGCAACCGCGGCATTGGTACACTGTGATTCTTCCATAGACTGGCTGTGCTTTCCGAGATTCGATTCACCGTCAGTATTTGCAAGGATATTGGATGAAAATAAAGGTGGTTATTTCAAGATAACTCCGAATGGAAAATTCGAAACATCACAGGAATACGTAAAAGACTCTAACGTGATCGTCACCCATTTTACTTCGGACGAATGGGCTTTCGATCTGTACGACTATTTTCCGCACTACGACACTCATGGGCAGCTCTACAAAGACCCGGAGATGCACAGGCTGATTAAAGTGGTTAAGGGAAAGCCTCGGATAATCACAACAATCAAACCAATGCTCCAGTATGCAACTATAGAACCTAAGATAAGCATTGAAAAAAACAGCATAAATTTTTCCGACAGTTCAGGCAGGGAATGCATATATCTGTATTCCAATCTTCCGCTTGAAAAGATAATGAATGCAGAAGAACTTGTTCTAGACAAGGATTCATATTTCGTCATTACGTACAATAAAATAAAGCCTGAAATCGACGTGGAAGCGGTAAAGCTCACGATGGACAAAACGATAAATTATTGGAAAGGATGGATATCCAAGGCTAAGCTACCTAAAGAATATAGAGATCTTATAGCAAGATCTGCGCTGGCGCTCAGGCTGCTGACATACGATGAAACTGGCGCCATAATAGCTGCTGCAACCACATCTATACCAGAAATCGTTGGGGATGTAAGGAACTGGGATTACCGGTATTGCTGGATAAGGGATTCATCGTTCACAGTTATGTCATTAATCAATATATCCAGATTTGACGTCGCACATGAGTTCATGAAATGGGCGCTCGCCATACATAGGAAGTACGGAATAAACCTTCAGGTCCTGTTCGGCGTTAACGGGGAGCGTGACATACCCGAAAGGACGCTCGACAACTTAAGCGGCTACAAAGGCTCCAGGCCAGTTAGAGTGGGGAACGCTGCCGCAACTCAGAGGCAAGTAGACATATTCGGGGAGCTGCTGGATGCCATATATCTGTTTTATGTAAAGCACAAGAAAGACTTCAATCTGGATGAATCGGATTGGGAGCTGATATACGGGCTTGTCGAGTCAGCCATAAAGGAATGGAGATACAAGGACCATAGCATATGGGAGTTCAGGACCATCAGCAAGCACTACACCTTTTCGAAGGTTTTATGCTGGGTTGCCCTAGATCGGGGAGTTGAGATAGCCAAGGCATTGGGTAAGGACAAATATTCAAAAAGATGGGCTAAGATTCGTGACGAAATAAAAAGCGAGATCATGGCCAATGGCTGGAACGCAAACGTGGGGTCTTTCACACAGTCGTATGGGTCTGACGAGCTTGATGCAAGTCTGCTTCTTCTTCCATATTTCGGATTCATAGATTACAAGGATGAAAAAATGGCCAAGACTGTGGAGGCAATAGGCAATGGCCTTTTCAAGAATGGTTTTGTAATGAGGTACAACGCCAAAGACGATTTCGGAATGCCCAAGAACGCGCTCATAGCATGCACTTTCTGGTACATAGATGCACTTTACGAGATAGGCAAAAAAGAAGAGGCCATAAAGTTATTTGTCAAAACGGTGGCACATGCCAATAAGCTTGGCCTTCTTTCCGAAGATATAAACAGGGAAACAGGAGAGCTGCTGGGCAATTTCCCTCAGGCCTATTCCCATATAGCGCTCATAAATACCGCGATGCACCTTTTCAAGTGAGAATTACTTAGTATGTATGCATTCTGCATGCTCTCCGTTCCCACTGCAATAGGAATATAAGCGCATACTATTTGCATTTTTACCTTCCTTTCTAAGCATTATCGTAATGGGCATGTTTACCGAAGCCGCCATGTATGTGCTCCCATTTTTAAAATTGTTGGATTTTCTTAGCTTTTCTACGAGTGCATTCCCGCTTTCGCTGTCTTCCCAGCAATTTTCGTTCTTTGCCTCCTTTCCGCTGCTGTCTCTTATGGCTATGCCGAATGCGTTGGAGCTATATACAAAATATTTTTTATTTTTTGCATTTTCTATTGCGTGCTCCAAAGAGTCATGAGTCAATACAAAATCCATGTTAAACCTGTTGTTCTCACCATAAATGGCGAGAATTTCATTCGATTCCCTACTATTCTTTGCCTCTATATGCCATATGGGGCTTATAGAACTCGGTATTGCGTCGTACCTTGCGAGCTGCAATGCGTTGTATATAAGCTGGAAGCCATTTCTGTCATAAAGGTTCGTGCAACTTATATTGTTTTTGTGCGTGAGCGCGGAAAGGTGCGTTATAATCTGTGTAAGGCCTCCGCTTATTCCTATATAACTCCCAATTCCCGAAAGATTCATCATGTCATCCATAGTGGCTTTTGTGTATCCCTCGTTGGAATTGTAATATATCTCTTTGAAGTTCCCTCCCATAAAATAAGCGCTGGCACTCATCTTGAAAGATATCCTTTGCCCTTCGAAATTTATCTTTATCCGTTCCTCGTACCTTCTTTTATTGTTCCTCAGATAGGGCCTAAGCTCACTGTAACTCATCAAAAGCGTGTTTCCATTCCTGCAATTCTGTACATAAGTAAGCGCTTTTGATATCTTATCGCGTATTGTCGCGTTTTCCGTCTCTACCTCAAAATTTGCCTGCATTTAGAATACCTTAAATGATTGCAAAGTTCCTATTCCACCATTCAATTATTTATTATTTCTTATTCTGGAACTTGCTCTTTTCTTATAGATAGAGACGTAAACCCATCAATAATGATACCCAAACGAAGTTTACTCTCGAGAAACAGGGCAGGACTTGCCCAAACTGGCTTGTGGAGATATTTGCCGATATAATGCAAAGGGTGTTGCAAGCAGTGTCTAAGAGCCTAGAGCATACTTTACAATCGCAGGGAAGCCCACACGCTTTGGCTGTGGTGGATGTCATTATCAACGAAAGATTTAAAAATCTGTTAATTGCTTTAAAATAGATTTATATGGCAAAACATATGATGCATTCAAGCAGCAAACAAACCAACGGCGGAGTCTTCGCCCTAGAATTCGTAGGCAGCCTTTTTTATCTGGTACTCGTTTACCTGATGGCAGCTGACGAAATGCCAGTAGGGGTAGTCTTCAATGGAACTGGTTCGTTCTGGCTTCCGGTGTTTGCCGGAGTATCAGTAATAGCAGCAATAGCCCTTTTCGTGTTTAGCTTCACGTATTTGGCCGAACCGAAGGTAATATCAGGTGAGCACACAAAGAACCTCGGCCTTTACTTTGCAGCAGCTACTGGAATAACATTTACTGCGATGACCATAGGTACATCCTATTTCGTGCTGGCATTTGCGGGATTCATCCTCTCGCTGATCGGCGGCATGGTGGGATACAGGCTCTGAAAAGTTTTGACGTTTGGCGCAAAAGCGCCAAACACTTTTTTATTTACAATAATAAAATGGTATGACATAAATAGTTCAATTAATGCAAAATAATATTGGCTTTAAGATGCCGATGGCGAAAAATAGTTTATGGGGAAACACATAACGGAAACGCATCTTGGTTATACTGGCTCATGCTATGGGCCGTCTCCTGCAGTGCGCAAGGCAATGGAAAGCTCTTTAGACTTGGCAAATTCTTATCCTTACGAGGGTTACACAGAGCTGAAAAATGCAATAGCATCATACTCAAACGTAAAACCAGAGAACGTGATGGTCACAAACGGTTGTGACGAAGCGATAGCCCTAATCACTTACTTGTTCGGGAAAAAAGTCCTTATACAAGCGCCAACATACTCGGAATTCGAAAGGATAGCGAAGGGAATAGGCTCTGACATCAGAATAAAAGAGCAGAGCATAGTCAATTCCCCATTCAGGATAAACTTCAGCAAAGAAGACCTAAATTGGTCATCGCTTACGTGGATATGCACTCCAAACAACCCTACGGGGGACGTAGTACCAAGGGCGGAAATATTAGGTATTGTAAAGAAAGCTAGGGGCATCGTAGCAGTAGACGAGGCATATTACGAATATTGCAACAAGACAGTAGCCGATTCGGTCGAAAAGTACAAAAATCTGATAGTCACGCGCACATTTTCAAAGGCTTTCGCGACAGAGGGCATAAGGCTAGGCTACATAATATCAAACTCTGATACGGTGCGGGTTCTAGAGAATTCCGTGCAGGAATACAACGTCAGCAGGGTCGCACGCGCAGCCGGGATTGCGGTGTTCAAAAGCATGGGATATTACAAAGCGGAAATGGAACGGCTCAGATCAATAAAATCTAATTTCGAGAAGGCATGCATAGATATGGGCTTTAAGCTCAGGGACCGCAATATCCCATTCACGCTGCTTGTTTTCAATTCGGAAAAAGAAAGGGACCTCTGCTATAATACATTTCTCAAGCATGGGATAGTTACTTTGAAGAATACGCACGAGGAATTTACAAGGTTTACTGATCCAAGTATAAGGGTGGCTATAGGAAATAGAGCGCAGATGGAGAAAGCCATAAAAGCCCTAAAATCCATGCAACGTAAAGAGCCTTTGCAGCCATAATCAGATCAAGCGAAATATATAATTGCGTGTGCAAACTCTTAAAATGGTGAAAAAATGGAGATAGAAAAAGAAAAAGTAACAATAGAGCAGAAGCCCATAAGCACATCTACGGATAACAAAAATTCAGGTATTGTGGATGTAGGCGCCGAAAAAAGCAAAGAGAAGGCGATTATATACCTTAACAAGGCAATAGTTTATAGGCAGAACTTCGTTTTAGCAAGGTTAATAGACGCTAACGATTCAATAAAGTTTGCGCTTGAAGTTTTCAAGCCTGGTGATACAATTGGTATGATACCAAACGGAACCACAGGTCCGCTGATTGATATGCTAAAACAAGCTACTTCTAACATAGAAAGGATATATTCAACCATAACCTCTGAAGCATTCACACAGTACAAAGATTCGCTGGAGCTTTCACAGAAGAGTTTCTTGATATCCGAAGATTCCATGATAAACACAAGCCAGGCAGAGAATATTATAAAATTCAGGAAAAATCAGAAAAAGAATGTTAGGAAGCCGAAAAAGAGTGCTGACCTTGATGGGCAGATGACCCCTTCTGAATATACGAAATCTGCTTTAACTAGAGCCGAAAGAAAAGGAGCAGTTAGAAATATAAAAAAGAAACTAGACGAAGACCAGAAAAGGCTGCGTTCAGAGATATCTTCAACGCAAAAGGCTATAAATAAATTTGGCTCGAGCGAAGAAATGGCAGAGTTTACTGGCATCAAGTCTCTGCTTGAGGACAAGGAATTCTTGTACCACACAATAAGCCTCACGATAGCCCAGAACGGAATTGCGACCAAAGTGATCAATCCAGATAACTTGGAAAAGCTAAGCAATGTCTTATCCGTTTATAAAATGGCAAACGCTAAAGAAAAGGAAAATGAAACATTCCCACACGCAGGATTGATGGAAAAGGATCAGCTCATAAAAGGCTATCTAGAAAATTTGAAAAAGCTTGAGCTCATGCTGAGGAAACAATAACGACTATGCATCGCCAAAGCAGGCCGCCAGTTTGCCTATTGATGCGGTTTCCATTCTTCTGAGGCTTTCTTGTACCTCTCCATAGTGTCTATTGGATACCATATCTTATCTGATACGTAGGCGCAAAGCCTTCCTGTGCCTGCAATCTTTGCAAAAAAGTCCCTTTCCATGGAAAAGGATTCGCTATCCGGTAGCATGTGCATTGCATCAGAATTGAATATGTATATGCCAAGGTTTATCAGGTTGCTCTCGGCATCTTTCGGGTCTGGTTTCTCAACAAATTTATTTATTATTCCTCCGTCAACACTTATGACTCCATATCCTGTCACATCATCTACAGCCTTAACTGCTAGTGTAGCTATGGCATTCTTGGAACGATGCAGCTTGTACATGCCCTCCAAGTCTATCTCAAATATATTGTCTCCATTCACGACAAGCACGTCTTCCCCATTTTTGGGCAATGTCCTCTCTTCCAAAGCCTTCTTTATCGCTCCTCCAGTGCCAAGCAATCTGCCTTCTATGCTGTAATCTATTTTCACACCTATATTTTCACCGCCGCCAAAATGCCTAACAAACATTTCATGCTTATAGCCAACTGCCATTGTTATTTTTTCTATCCCGTTGCGCTTAAGCTCCCTGACTACGTTATCTATTACCGGAATGCCATTGACCTTTACTAACGGTTTCGGCGTATCATATGTGAGTGGCCTGAGCCGTGTCCCCTCGCCGCCGCATATGACTACTGCATTTCTAATATGTTGACCCATGTGAGCACCGCAATTTACATATTAGCAATTCCCTTAGGGTGCTCCTTGTCAATAGAGTAGGATCCAAGCGCCAGAATCTTCGGACTTTTTTTGTTTTTTATTTCTACTATTGTTACGGATGCGTTTCCTACCTTTATTCCCTTTCCACAAAATTCATCGAATCCTAAAATCCTGCATGCAAGCATCGATATCGGGCTCTCATGAGTTGCTATGATTATATTGCCTTCACCTTCAAGCTCCATAAGAAAAGAGTATATCCTTTCTGATATGCTGTCAAAACTTTCTATACCCATTGTATATTCCCTATTTCTCAACATTGGTATTATCCAACTGCCATTGTGCGCAGGTTTCCCTTCCATGCTTCCCATACCGCGCTCGCCCAACCTTTCATCTATATTGATTTCAAGTTTTCTTTCTCCTCTAAGTATCTCTGCAGTTTGCCTTGCCCTGAGTACAGGGCTGGAATAAATCTTGGAAAACTCTATGCCTTCTAGTTGCCTGGCTGTTTCAGATACCTGATTCCTGCCCCGTTCGGTCAGGGGATATCCCTCGTATTTTGCTGACAGGATATCTCTACTATTGGTCTCGGCTTCACCATGCCTCACGAAATATGCGACTACCATTCGTACACCTACTTATTATTCTCCTTATCATCATCCTTCTGCCCGAAGAACATTAGTTTGTTAACGAAGTTTAGGCCATTCCAGTACCTTTCTTCCTTGTTGTAATCTCCCCTCATGTTGTAGCCTCTCTTTTCCCAAAATCCAGGTTTGTCAACATCCATTACCTCAATCCCGTCTAGCCATTTCGTGCTTTTCCAGAAATAGAGAGTGGGTATGAAAGCCCTTACCGGTCCGCCGTGCTCCTTTTCGAGCGGCTCACCATTGAACTTGAATGCAACCATGCAGTCATCGTCTACATACGCCATCGGTACGTTGGCAGAATAGCCTACATACGAACTTCTAAGCATCAAGAAGTTGCCTTTAGGTTCCGCCATGCCAAGCAGGTACTTAAGGCTTATCCCTTCCCAAATGTCCCCGAGCCTTGACCATCTAGTCACGCAGTGTATGTCAACCACCTTTTTCGACATGGGCATGGCCATAAGCTGTTCCCATGTGAAGGAGAGCTCTTTGCCTACGCTACCGTAAATTCTGAGCTTATATTCAGATAGGTTGATATCTGGGGTTTGGCTAGCGCTGAGGACGGGAAATGCCTTTGTGACTATCTGGCCGTGTGGAACTCTGGCCATAACTACCAATGGCCTTTCGCAGTAAAAATATAAAAAAGGTCATTTATTCTTCGGTTTCAGGAGTACCTTATACAAAGCCCCGCTTATGAGCTGCAGTATGCCTCCTACTTCCAGTGGGAGTGGCAGTGCGTAATCTAAAAGATATCCGCTGGCTCCAGAGCTAAGCTGCGAGACCCTTGTCGCTATTCCCTGAAGGCTTGTAGCAGTACCGTAATCCTCGTTGCCTATGCCTTTAACTGTCACTGTGGACCTGTTGGGGCTTCCGGAGCCGGCAACGAATGCTCTGATTATGTATATAAATCCGGCTATTGGAAATGCCGGGGACAGGGCAAGGGCAATAAGGAGTATCCCGTTGAGGGACCTAGTTCCAGCTGCCATGTTGAGTATGTTGGTCTTTCCTGCAAGGCGTGAGGCATAATAAGCCCCGAGCGCCGTAGCCGCATACGAAATTCCGAAAACTACGCTTATCTCTAAATTTGTCGCCTTGAATACGAGGTTAAACCACAACGGCAGCAGCGGTATCGCTATTCCCATCCCTGCGCCGCCGACAACGTTGGCTGCAATGATCCTCATTATGTACGCCATGCTTTCTTTCTTCATTATGCGCGTAGATTTCTTCGGCCTTGCCGGTTCCGTAAGCATCATGACAAAAGCTAGTGAGCCGAGCATCATGAAAGCTGCAACAAGGAAAAGGTATCGGTATGCATGGAGCACCCCGGCATAAACGCTGATCAATCCAACGATACCGAACATCAAGCTCCCTAGGATAGAGAACGCTGCGGCTATAATATTTATTGTGGAAAATTTCTTGACCCGCTCCTTTTCATCTCCGTATACGCTCGCTATGTAAGCGCTTGAGCCAGGCGAAAAAGCCCCCCTCATGCCTCCGGATCCGGTGCTTATTCCTGCAATTATCATGCCTACCATTATCAGCAACACGCTGGAGCTTGCGGCTATCAGGAAAGCTCCTGCCATCGTGAAGAACTCTGATATTATGAGCTCGTACCTGTAGCCCTTTCTGTCTCCTAACATGCCGAGCCCAAGCGTCAGGAAGAGCGCAAAAAGCATGGTCAGCGCCGCAACTATGCCTATATCTATTATGCTTACTTTAAGCGCATGCAGGTACAGAGAAAACGAGAGCGTCATGTATATGAGAGCCGCGCTTCTCAACGCCCTTGAATAAAGCAAGTACCTAAAGCTTCTCCTTGCCTTTTCTAGATTATCCGTCGCAGCACCATCTCACAGACAATAGCTTATGAACATTATATATCGGTCAGCGAATCATTTAAACCCTGACATGGAGTTCAGGCAGTCCAGAAGATTCTTTTCATATTGCACTTTTATTCTCACCACCTGTCACATGATGGCCAGTAGTTGCAAGTTTTTCAAATCTGTTCTCCTTGCCTCTAACAAATGAGAATATTCCCGCAATTATGAGCATGGTCATCAGCGCTATGAAAGCCACATGCATGCCCGCCACGAATCCATTGCCTATGCCTCCTATTACTTTAGACGTACCGGCGAATATCTCGAAAGCAAGGTATCTAGGCACCGCAGATGCTGCGGCGACGAAGGCGATTATGAAGCTGCCTATGAGCCCCAGGCTGCTGAAAAGCCTGAGCGTGCCTGAAGCCGAACCTCTTAGCTCTCCCGAAACGTTTGCCATGACTGCGCTGTTGTTAGAAGGCCAGAACATGGCTCCGCCAAAACCTGTTATTATTGTTCCTACGACCACATAATATATTGGTGTAGAGACGCCGAGGAACGTTAGATAGAACAAAACACCGCCAACCATAAACAGGATTCCTATGGTTGCTATAAGCCTGGCTCCAAATTTATCCGAGTACCTTCCCATGTACGGTGCGAGCACTCCGCTAACCACATAGCCAGGGAATAATACCAAAGAAGCATCTAGGGGCGAATAGCCACGGACTCCCTGGAGGTACATTATGAGCAGGAATGTGACACCCATAAACCCGAGCCCTTGGAAGAGCGATGCCATAAGAGAATTCCTGAATATCTTGTTCTTAAACATAGTGAAGTTTATTGTTGGCATCTTCACTTTTTTGTCTATGATTATGAAGATTACTGCAGCAATGACTCCTAGGGCGAAAAGCGCGATGTTTAGCAAGCTTATGCCTATTGAAGCGTAGCTTATGCCGGCATAAGCTATCAGCGCTATAGCCACAGCTAGCGAAGCCATGCCAGGTATGTCGAGCTTGTCCTTGGTTTTGTTGCTGTCTTTAACATAACGCAATCCAAGTATCACTGCTACTATGCCTATGGGCACGTTTATGAAGAATATGTATCTGTAGCCGATGTAAGTAGTTATTATCCCACCGAGGAGTATGCCTAACAGGGCGCCTATGTTCCAGCTCATCCCGGTGAAGCCATACGCCCTGCCTATCCTGTGCCTTTCGAACGTATCTGCGATTATGGCACTGCTGTTTGATGCAATAAGAGCTCCGCCTATGGCTTGTATGGCCCTAAACGCAATAAGGCTTATATCAGTTGGAGCTATACCGCATAAGAATGAAGCAATGGTGAATACTATGAAACCAAGATTGAACATCCTGCTCCTTCCATATATGTCACCCAATCTTCCGAACTGGGTGGAAAATACTGCTACAACTATCATGTATATTAATATGACCCATATTATGGTGGCTATGGTCGAGTGCAAAGCCGCTGTCATCGCCGGGAAGGCGAGCAGCACTATGGTAGAGTCTATGGAAGCCATTAGCGTTCCTATTACTATTACTGCAAGTATTGTGTTTTCCTTTGATATTTCCATACAGAAAACCTTTCAGTATATGCACAAATTAAGCAATGCAAGGATTTATTCAAAATGCATGGTTATTAAGCATTGTGGAAAGCATTATTTATCCCGTTTCCATTCTTTCGCTTTTTGTTATGGCCGATGTAAAGTATCGGGAGCATTATTATTGCAAGTATTAGAAAGCCGAACATGTACCACATTGCATTTTTGACGCTTATGTATTCAAGCATAAAAGTCATCACTGCCAAGCCAGCTGCACTTCCGAATATTTGCCCTATTCCCCACGTAAATGCGTTTGAACTGTTGGCTATCCTGTCAGGAACCAGCTGGTTAACATAACCCAATATGACTGCAAAGCCGTTGAAAGTTGCGAAAACGAATATGGAATAGATTAATAATACAAGATAAGCGTTGCTACCTGCATAAAGGAACAGTGCGAATGTTATTGCTGAAATGAACGTGGTAACGGTTATGGTAAAACGTCCGCCTTTCTTTGTCGTAAGGTAACCGAACGCCAGCTGCCCGAAAATCGCGAAAAAGAAGCTTATGCTGAGTATCGTCCCGACAAGTATTTCTGAGTGTATCATTGTCTTCAAGTACTCTGGGACGAACGTCGTTGTGCCTGTAAGGAACATTGCCCTGACAAATATCACAGCTACAAGCGGGAGCAGTATTCTTCCGTATCCTGACTTGAATATGCCTTCGCTTTTTGTTTTAGCTTTTTTGCGCATGCTTTTCTTTGCTTGTACGTTCTGGCTTTTCCCATGCATTGCTGCATTTTTTCCAATACTTCTGTTGAATGGCATCAGCCCCACGTAAAGTATTGCCGCTGCGGCAACCAATTCTATTGCCACCAACCCAAGTGCTATCGAAGCGCCCAAAGCAGTTATGAGAAATACCAGTATTATTGGCATAACGGATCTTCCGAGGCTGCCAAAGCTGCCGTTTATTCCCATTACAGCTGCGGCTTTTTCCTTGTACGTGCTTTTCAATATCGACGCGCCTAAAGGATGGTAAAACGCCGTTCCGGAACCAAGCAGCAACACTCCAAGCGTTATGAACAAAAGCCTTGTGCCAACATATGCGAACGAGAGGGCGAAAGCACCCATACCAATTCCTAAGATGGCTATTCCTACCGTTATCATTAAGCCTTCGTTGCCTGTCTTATCTGTTAACATTCCTATCGGCGTGCTCAATGCGCCGTATATGAGTTGATATACTATTGCAAGCGAGCCCAAAAGCACCAGATTAAGCCCGGGAATCAAAGCATAATAAGTTATCAAAAGCGGATAAATAAGATATACGCTATCATTCGAGAAATGCCCGAAAGAAGTAAAGACCAACGATCTTAAACTAGTTTTCAAAATACCTACCTAATATACTTCTAAATTTTCCTGCAAATAGCTATAAAGCTTGCAAAAGCCCGCTTATATATGAATCCAAAATTTTACAGTTTTGAAAAGCTTAATAATTGCTCGTTGCAATTATGAGCGATTGTAATGCCACTTTACGTTGCTGTTTTTGACGCCAACGGGGTTCTTCTTGATACTAAACGCATGATCAAGTACTTCCAAAAAGGTATAGAAGCCCTTTTAAAGAGCGAGAAAATACCTGTAAAGGCACAAGCCCTGAAGAAGGAGTGGGCGTCCATCGTTGCAGAAATGGATTTTTCCAATGGCTCCCTGCAATCAGCAAGGGAAGAGCTATTCCAAAGGCTTGATATACCTATGCGCCTGCTGCCTAAATATTCTGATATAGACAGGGATTCGCTCGCTTACTGCGATCCTTCCGAGCCGGGCCTCAAAGATAACATACAGAAAATAAAAAGGCTTGGTTTCTATACAGTAGTCCTGAGCGACACCGTGCATTCAAAATCGGAACTCGGAATAATGTTGAACTCGGCTGGAATAGGGGGCCTCTTCGACGAAATTGTTGTGCCTACTGATACTGGCTATTTAAAGCCCAGCAGGGAGGCGTACCTTGCTTCTCTGGAACAGTTCAAGGCTGATCCAGAGAGTGCTGTGTTCATAGGCCACGAAGCTGATGAAATAAGAGGGGCAAAGCTCATCGGAATGCTCACTTTCTCATACAAGGAAAAGATCAAGGAAGCGGATTACACGATAAAAGACTTCAAGGAACTGTTTGAAATATTAAAGAGGATGAAGAAGCAAGGCCTCTGAAAAGATTCAGTTATTAAACTTTATATGTTATACTAAAATATGAATGTGAGGTAAGAACATGGAATACGAAATCGTAGGGGGTTCTATGCAAATAGTAAACCTCAAGCTGAATCAGGGAGAGAAGTTTTACGTAGATGCTGGAAAGCTGGTAAGCAAAAGCGATACGGTAACTATAAATTCAAAGCTGGGTGGCGGAGGCGGCCTTATCAAAGGCATTATGATGGAAGCTTCAGGGACTTCAGCATTCCTCACTGAGTGCACTGCGGAAGGCGGCGATGGAGTTATAGCGCTTGCAGGAGTGATTCCGGGAAAGGTTAAGCCAATAGAGCTTAAAGAGGGCGAATCCATAATGGTGGAGCATTTTGCATTCCTCGGGACCAACGATGCGTCAAAATTGCAGGTCAAATCCTCATTCAGGGGCCTACTTGCACAAGCAGGGCTTTTCTTAGAACAGTTCGATGGCCCGGTTACTGTGTTCTTGCACGTATGCGGCGACGTGATAGAATACGACCTGCAGGAAGGTTCCGCCGTTTCGGTAGATCCTGGGCATATAGCTGCATTCAGTTCGACTACAATGCCGCAGTTCACTGCTATCGGCGGCATAAAAAACGCGCTCTTTTCTGGTGAAGGACTTTACCTGGCAAGGTTCACTGGTCCGGCAAAGCTATATTTGCACAGCATATCAAGGCTCAAGCTTGAGATGGCAGTCGGAGTGAGAAGAGGGAAATGATGCGTTACACTTAAGGCGGTAAAATGGCAGAACAACTGTATCCTTACAAAAGCACGCAGGGTATGCATGGCAACTCTGCATTGGCAATAATAATCGGCATAATAATAGCTGCAATATTCTTTGCAATAGGCTATTACGCCGCCGTAAGCCTTGCCATAGGTGCTGCGCTCTTCATTGTCGTGCTGATAATATACTTATTGGTTAGCGTCAAGGTGCTTCAGGAGTGGAAGCGCGCACCAATACTTACGCTCGGAAAGTACAAAGGAACTTATGGTCCGGGATTGTTCTTCATAATACCGCTTATACAAAGCATGCCATATAAGTTTGACCTCAGGACATTTTCAACATCGTTTTCAGCCGAAAAAACACTGACTCAGGACAACGTAAGCGTAGACGTAGATGCGATAATGTTTACAAGGATAGAAAACCCCGAAAGCACGGCATTGCAGGTTAACGACGTAGACCAGGCAGTATCGCTTGCTGCGCAGACTGCGCTCAGGGATGTTATAGGAAAGGTTGGCCTCAGCCAAATGATAGTGGGTCGTAGCGAGATTGCCACGAACGTCAAGGAGCTCATAGATCAGAGAGTCACCCCATGGGGCGTGAACGTAATATCTGTAGAGATAAGAGACGTTAAGATTCCGGACGACCTGCAGGATGCAATGGCAAAAATTGCTATAGCATCGAGAGAGCGCGATGCAAGGGTAATACTCGCGGAATCGGAGAAACTCGCCGCAGCAAACATGGTAGCGGCTGCAAACACATACAATTCCAACATATATGCTATGCAACTCAGGGCGCTTAACATGCTTTACGAGATAGGCATAAGCGGCAGGAACCACCTAATTTTCATACCTACGGAATCCAGAGGGTTAGGAATACCTACGCCGATAGGCGTGCTAGGCATAGACAAGCTAG
>JAVYSI010000012.1:0-14783 GCA_038729265.1 Methanothrix sp.
GGGCAAAGGTAGTCATAGACGCGTTGGGCATATCAACAGTGCTGCGCAGGCGGCTTCCAGACAACAAGTTTGTGGAAAAGAACGTCGATATAGACGACGTAGAATCTACCGGAAGATACATCATAGAGTTCGAGCTTGATCACGAAGATGAAAGATATTACGACCCAAAAAACGCGCTGATACACTTAAATCAGGAAATGGCGCCAGGAGGCTATGGATGGGTGTTCCCAAAAAGCGAAGGCAAAATAAATGTTGGATTAGGGGTCCAGAAGCGCAGCCTTGATATTAGGAACAAAGCGCTTAACAGGAACGATACCCTTCAAAACCTTATAGACCAATATATTTCATGGCTTCCGGTAATAAAGAATAAGGAATATAAGTTATTTAATAAGGACAACAACGGAAAGGGAATATGGTCCGTTGCAGTAAGAAGGCAGATGGAAAGCTTAGTGTACAACGGTTATATGGGAGCTGGCGACAGCATGGTTATGCCTAACCCGATAAGTGCAGGAGGCATTGGCCCGGCAATGGTATCTGGCATACTTGCTGGCGAAAATGCCGCACGCGCCGTAGAAGCAAATGACACGAGCATAAAAGGGCTGTGGCAATACAATCTGGACTTTAACAAGGAATATGGATATAAGACCGCAGGGCTTGAGGTATTCAGGATATACCTGCAGTCATTGAACAACGATGTGTTAAACTACGGATTTAAGAATTTTCTAAGCGTAAAAGAGGCCAACCAGCTCGCGCTTGGCATGATGCCTGAGCTGAGCCTTGCATCGAAGTTTTCGATGGTGCTCAAGGGAACCAAAAACATAGGGGCATTTAGAGACCTTCTGTATGCCGTCGGAAAGATGAAGGAGCTCAATGCGATTTACACTAAATACCCTGAATCCCCTGAGGAATTCGAACCGTGGAAGGCCAGAGTTGCTAAAAGCATGCAGGAGGCCAAGGAAAGGTTCAAGCCAAACCCGATATGATGGTGTACAAATGCGCGAATATACAAAATTTGAGAAAGCCAGAGTGGTGGGTGCAAGGGCGCTCCAGCTTGCACATGGTGCGCCGCCGCTGATAAAGGTGCCCGAAGGCATAACCGAACCGCTTGACCTGGCAGAGATAGAATTTGAGAAAGGAGTAATACCAATAACGATAATCAGGGATTAAACCTTTTCTTCTTTCCGATTATTCTGTTTTGGTTTTCATAGCTTGAGCTGAGCGAACTTACCTTGCCCATGTATACCCCGTCTATAGAATACACGTCAGCGCCAGCATAATCAAAAACCCCGTTCCTGAACAACGGGCTTATGTTGTCCTTGTCCTCCCTTTCTGCACCAACTGCCGTACCCAATATTAAAGGGTTGAACGAGGGCATCACTATAAGGCTTCTGACCTTGGCCGATACATAGAACCTCTTTGCATTTGACTCATTTATTTTGGCTATAAGCCAGGCCTTTTCAGAATATACGCCTTTGTTTGCGTCGACTATCCTTACAGCAATGTGGTTATGGCCCGTAATCAGAGCCTTCTTTGACATTGCAGCCTTAGATGGCCATTTGTTGCCGTGAAGCAGCGCGTAGTCACCCAACATCATTTCGTCCTTAAGCTCCATTCCCATTATTTCATCCATATGGGCATCGTGGTTGCCCCTCAATGCAATCACTTCCAAACTGGAGAGGGATTTTGCGAAATGCTTTATGTCGTTCTGTTCCCATGTTTCAGGATAAAGTATGCTGTCCTTTATGTCCCCTAGAATTACTATGCCTTTTGCCGAAAACGTATTAGCCAGCGACAGCAACTTACTCGACATTTGCTCCCATAGGTTATAGACCCTTATACCTTTATCGGATATCCTGCGTTCCGCACCTATGTGTATGTCGCCGATTACCAACCATTCGCGCCCATTTGCGTTTATAAGGAGGGCAGGCTCTCCGTATATGAAGCGCATACCTTTGAAGTTTGGTTTTTCCGACGTACAAACATCCTCTGAACATTAATAGTTCCAGATATAGCTTGGACACAGAAATATTATTATAGGTAAGAACAGAAATCAATCCATGGCAGGAGCTTCACCAAACATAGGCAGCATTTACGGCATACCGATAGAGCTTCACTGGACCTTCATAGTGATGATGCTGTTAGCGTTAGCAATAAGCATAAACCTGTTTATAATATTCGTACTGCTCTTTGTTTGTGTGTTCCTGCACGAGCTCGCCCATTCAGTGACGGCGATAAGGAACAACATAAGCGTGAAAAAGATAATACTATATCCGCTAGGTGGCGGCTCCATGATAGACATGGATGAAGTGCCACCCAGGCTGGAATTCATGATAGCAATAGCAGGCCCTGTTTCGAGTTTCCTTTTAGCGTTCCTCTTTGGCATAGCAGTAATATTCATACCAGCTGGAACGATAGAACTTTTTGTTCAGCTCCTCTTCATACTCAACCTGCTCTTAGCGGTATTCAACATACTTCCGTGGTTCCCGCTCGATGGCGGAAGGGTTCTCAGGAGCTGGCTGGAAAAGAAGAGAGATTTTCTCTCGGCAACAAAGCTTACGGTCAACATAAGCAATGCGATAATAGTACTATTCGTTATAGGCACGGTAGCCTTCGTGGGTGTAGAAAACGGGTACTCGCTGCTTTATAAGGAATTCATAGTGCTGTGGGATGTATTCATAGCAGTATTTCTTTATGGAGGCGCCAAGGCAGAATTGCAGGGTGCATATGTGAAGGAGTACACCAAAGGCATTAGAGTAGGCACTGCGATAAGCAGGAATTACACCATGCTCAAGGGAAAGCCAGACTTGTACGATATTTACAAAGCAGTTATGAAAAGCCATACGCATATAGTCCTTTTTAGGGAGAATGGAAAAATTTACATTGTGTCGCGCCTGCCTAGGAATATGATGGCAGGAAGTTCTCTCTACAATATTGATGTGGGAAAAATAAGCATGCCGCTCAGCGAGTTTGATGCAAGCGAGCCCATATATGGAGTGTACAGCAAGATGCAGAGCGAAGGTGTCGGCATAGCTGCAGTGACTAAAAATGGAAGGTTTGCTGGCATAGTACAGATGCAGCACATGGAGTCGGTAATCTCACTGCATATAGCACACACTAGGGGAAACTCTAAAAACGTTAAAGATTAAGAGTTATTAGGCGACGGTGTAGGCTATGCTTTATCTTGAAAAGCTAATTTTGCACAACTTCAAATCTTTCAAGAATGCGACGATAAGTTTTAGCAATGGGTTCAACTGCATAGTCGGGCCTAACGGCTCCGGAAAATCGAATGTGTGTGACTCACTGCTTTTCGCGTTCGGAGAGGGGTCGCTTAGAAGGATGCGTGCCACTTCGGCAGCACAACTGGTGAGCGACCTTGGTGTATCAAAGAAAGACCAACATGGCAGGAAGACTTCTGTAAGCATAATCTTGAAGGGAGATAATGAAGTCACAGTCACCAGAATAATAAAGCCCAACGGCAAGATAAGCCACAGGCTCAATGGAAAGCGCATGACGAGGCAGGAGATAAGCGATTACTTGAGGGCAAACAATTGCATGATAAGCGATACGAACACCATAACGCAGGGAGAAATAGTTAGGCTTCTCAGCCTCAACGCCAAGGAGAAGAGAGGGCTAATCGACATTGCCGCAGGAATAAAAGAATTCGATGACAAAAAGGAGGCTTCTGAGAGGGAGCTTGAAAAAGTGGAGGAAAAGATAACTGCGACAAAATCGCTTCTGGGAGAGCGGCTCGGTTTTCTTGAGGAGCTGAAGAAGGAGAAAGAAGCAGCAGAAAAATACTCGGCGATGTCGGCCAGAGCAAAGAGTATAAATTACACGATACTTTACAAGAGGAGCGAGGCGATAAGGACCGAGCTAAAGGATACAATAGACAAACTCTCACAATCAGAAAAAGGCATAAATGAAATAAGCGCGAAAATCATGGAACTTGATTCCATGGGAGAAAAGCTTTCTTCAGAAAGGAGCGCAAAGGCCAAGGCACTCAACGAAAGGTCATCAGAGCTAAACGATTCCAACAGGAAGCTCGAATCCCTGAAAAGAGAGATTGCAGTCTCAGAATCAGAACTTAAGTCCGCCATTCAATCTTCCGAATCTATTACCAAGGAGATAGAAACACTGATGGCTGAACTGGAAAAGCAAAACGCCAAACTAGAACTTAATACAAAAGAGCTTCCAGGAATCGATGCAGATATATCTGAAATGAGAAAAGAGCTGGAAAAGAGCAGAGGCGCAGTAGGCACGGAAGCTAAAATAGATGTAGAGAAATATGAAGAAAAGATGAAACTTATAGAAGAGCTTTCAGCTAAGATGGAGTCGGCCAATAGGGAGCATATGCAGGCAATAGCACGCATCTCTGGATTGGAGTCTCAAAAGAAATCCGCAGAGGCTGAGCTTGATAGAATTTCAAAATCCGTGGAACAGCTAAAGAAAAGCGAGCAGGAGATATCGACTGCATCAAACAGGGCGAACAGGGAACTTTCTGAAGCACGGGCTGAGTTAGAAGGATTCAAATCTAGAAGAAAATCAGTAGAAGTAGAACTTTCGCAGATTTCAGAAAGAAAGATAGCTTTGAGGGAGAGCCTGGCTACCTTCGGCAGCGATACGAACCGACTGGCTAAGGTGTTGGCAGACAGATTGGGAAATGGGTTTTATGGCCGGGCTGCTGAGCTCTGCAGATATGACGAAAGGTATGCCGAAGCGATAAACGCAGCTGCAGGTGCGAGGCTCAGTTATTTTGTGGTAGACAAGGTAGGCACTGCCGACAAAGCTGTTAAAATACTCAGGGAAAATAAGCTTGGCAGGGCGTCCTTCATACCTTTAGATATAATAAGCTATACCGATACGAAACCAATTGAAGAGGGAGAACCGCTGATAGGTTTGGTTGAATTTGAAAGCAGGTTCGCAAACGCTTTCAAATTCATATTTTCTAACACATACTTAATAGGAGATATAAAGTCCGTAGCGAAGGGCAGCAAGCACAGATATGTAACCTTGGATGGGGAGATACTTGAACAGTCCGGAATAGTGTCAGGAGGCTTCTCTAGAAGCTTCAATTACGCCAAGGCAATCGCAGAACTAAAATCAGCAGAGGATAGAGAGAAAACACTGAGGGAGGAGTTAGAGAGCATACAGGGATTGGAGGACGAATCGAGGCAGAAGTTTGGAAGGTCCGAGACTGTAGTGATGAGCTCTGCAATGGAACTTGAGAACATACGCGCCTCGCTTAAAAATTCTGAGGCTGAAAGAGCGGACATCACAAAAAGTATAAAGGATATTGAAAAAGAGCTTGGCTCGGATTCGGCAGCATGTGAAAGCGCTGAGAGGCTCTTGAAAGAACTTGAAGCAAACATAGCCCAGATAAAGGAAGAAAGCTCGGCTTTATATTCAAGAATAAGTGGCAGGTTCGCAAACGCCGACGAAAAAGAAAACGAAGAAAAGGAGGCCCTAGCCAGGGAGCTGTCAGAGAGATTTGAAAAAGCTACTGCCCAGCGGGCCGCATTGATAAAAGAAAACGAATTGATTGCTTCTAGAGTTTCCGAATTGGATAAAGCTATTAAAAACAAAGAAATCGAACTTAAAAAAAGTAAGGAAGAGGGCAAAGCGCTGGAACAAAAAATAAACGGACTTAGGAAAGAAGCTGATTCGTTGGAAGAAACGATAAGGACCCATGATAGGAAATCTGCAGGGATGTATGAAGAGATAAAAAAGATAGAGGAACAAATTGCGAAGAATGGGTTTGAAAAAGGTAAGCTGTCGAGCGAAAAGGATAGGTTGGAGAGGGAATCGATAGTGATGCAGGCTAACAGGGGCCAACTGCAGACAAGACTCTCGGACCTGATGGCGGAGCTCAGTGGCTATGATGTGCAGGAACCGCTCGATGGCGAAATAGATCAAATGGAAAAGGACCTTTACGTGCTTAAGTCCGAACTAGATAAAATGGGGAGCATCAACATGCGCGCCCCGGAAATGTATGAAGAGAAAAGCAAAGAGGTCAACGGCGTACAGGAAAAGATAATGACTTTAGAAAGCGAAAGGAATTCGATATTATCGATGATAAGCCAGCTGGAATCAAAGAAACTTGAAGTATTCAACGAAACATTCAATACAGTAAACCAAAAATTCAAGAGCATGTACAAGTCCATATTCCCGGAAAGTGAAGGTTCCATAGTATTGGAAAATCCCAGGGATACGTTCAATTCGGGGCTCGGATTTGAACTTCACGAGGGCAAGAAGCAGTTGCATGTGGATAGGCTTTCCGGGGGAGAAAAATCCATGCTTATGCTTACGTTGATATTCTCGATACTGATGTGCAGGCCGATGTCATTTTATATATTTGACGAAATAGATACTGCTCTTGACAAACAGAATTCTAAAAAGCTTTCCGCCCTCATAAAACAGCTTAGCTCTAGTTCGCAGTTCATAGTAGTTAGCCATAACGATACGCTTATATCTTATGCTGATACTGCAATAGGAGTTGCAAAGAAAAATGGCGAATCGAACGTCTTCGGAGTAAAGATAGTAGCGCCAGAAAGCATTGAAGTAAAGTGATGTTTTGGAAAAAAGAAGAAAGAGCATGGGAAAGAAGCAGGTCAAAAATATATCAAAGAACAGCATAACAGTGTGGCCGATATATGTAATAATAATAGTAACGCTGCTGCTATACATTTTTCTTCAAAGGATAAAAATACTGGCGATAGCGCTTGGCATAGTCACATTTTTTCTTATAATAATAGCCATAGTGCTGGAATTGATAAGCGGTGGAAACGAGGTTGGCTATAAGAAGAGCATCTTGGAGATAGCCGTTGCAATCATAATAGTGGTTTTGCTGTGGTACGGTCTAAAGTTCTTGCTCGCCACGAACAGCCCGATAGACGTGGTCCCAAGCTGCAGCATGCTTCCGTACCTGCATAGGGGAGATATGATATTCCTTCACGGAGTGTCTTCAGTATCGCAGATAAAGGCACCGATAATAGATGTAACATCTAGCCAGATGTCAAAAATTCTTTCCAGCCCTGATTCCGAATCGCTAAGTTGCGTGGCATATCTTACTAATAGTAGCGGTACATATATACGCCAAACCCTAGCTCCTGGATATAAGGTGGGTCTCATAGAAGACAGCAACGGCGTTTACGAGCTCGTAAACAATCAGGAGCAAGCCGGCAACGTCGTGCAGTATTCTTGCGGGACGAGGAAAGTAAGGCTTTCTACAGGGCAGATACTAAACGAGGCTTATACCACCAGCATAACCGTCAACAACCGCACGATAACAGGAGACAGGAACAATAGCATAGTTGTTTACAGTACAAAGCCTGGCGATCTCTTTTATGAAGAAGGCGATGCGTATGTCGTCCACAGGGTTTATGCGATACTCAACGACAGCGGAAATTATTACATACTGACTAAGGGCGACAACAACCCTGGCTTGGACATCCAATACGGAAACTATCCGCCCAGCATGCCGCAGATACAGGGTAAAGTAATAGGTGTAGTCCCATACTTAGGCTACCTAAAGCTTATAATAAGTGGCAATCTTGTAGTGCCGCAGGGATGCAATTCTACAGTAATACACTGAAGTTTTGAATGTGCAGGGGGTGAGATTTGAACTCACGAAGGCGCTAGGCCACAGGATCTTAAGTCCTGCGCGTTTTTCTGTGGCTTTACCTTTTGCCAGACCAGACTCTGCCACCCCTGCAGTGATGGATTCTTGTCACGCATACATCGACGGGCCGGCTGCGTCCGTGGCTTCCTTATAGCTTTCGTGCGAGTCCTTGTTTTTCTTTATGACATCGCGTATCTTGGCCTCTATCACTTTTGCCTCCTTGTCCAGTTCTGTTATGTCTATTTTTAAGTCAAGGAGCTTGTTTATCGATTTGATTGCTATCTCCGCATATTTAGGATCGACAATCCTCTGGTCAACCTGAACCAGCAGGTTTGTGTCATTTATCTTTTCAGAGGTTGCATTTATCATCAACATCGCGCTTATCCCTGTTGCCACGCCCTCGCTTATGATGTTTATCCCAGCTCTCTTGAGTTCTGATGCCATATCTGGGTTGGATATTACTGCAAATACCTTCTCTGACTGTGCTTCATCCTCCTTCTGCTTTTCTGAATCTGTTTCAGACAGTTCTGAAGATATGCTTTGGCTTGGCATTCCACCTATTGAGATTATCTCTTTTATCTTGTTTTCCCTGACGAAATCGGATATCTTTTTCGACATCACATAGATCATTTCCGATGGTATTGCGAACTCTGCGAATATTGCCACCAACTTGTATTTTTGTGAAGAATATATGCGTACCGGATGCATAGGGATTGAATTGTGTATAGATACCAGGGGCGGAAATGCCTGGCTTTCGAAGTAGCCATAGTAATCCATGCCGAGTTTTTCTATAATATAGCTTAGAGTCATTGGACCGACAAGACCTACACCCGGAAAACCCTCAAGTAATGTGTATCCGTCAATTTTCTTATCCGATATGAGTTTTATATCTAACATTAAACCACTGCTTAGATATTTGACGCACAAGCTTATAATAATTTGGAGAATGTTGGCCTCAACAATTCGTTGTAAAGAAGAGGCATACATGATTTTGCATATAAAAAATGCTGCAGATAGTAATTTCGAGGTAAAAATGTTATTATACGAGAGCTTTACGAGGATAAATTTGCAATAGTTATTTAAATTTAACTATGGAATTACTAATGGTGAATAAAATGCCACAGAGAGTAAGTAACGAGAGAATAGATAGAGACGATGGATATCTCTATTATCTTGGCAAGGACGGGCACGTATGGAAGACCCCGATGAAAATGAATACACGGGGAAGGAAAGCCAGGGTAGGATCTGAGAAGATAGAAAGAGAAGAGGGTTTCCTGTATTACATAGACGGAAACGGATATGTAGTCAGAACGAAGATGAATAGAGGAGGAAGGACACGTGGATCAGGAGCAAGGAGAAAGGCGGCAAGCGCAAGGAGACCTGCAAAGAAGGCAATGAAAAGCAAGTCTATGAGTGCAAAGAGCGCAAGAAGTTCCGCTAAGAAGAGAAGGAGATAATTATCTCCTTTCCTTCGGCTTTTCTATTTTTATTTCAGTAAGATTAGTTACTGAATTCTTTTTTATGAATCCGGCGTGCAGCTCTATGACATACATAGACTCGCGTTCCGGATAATAGGTTTTGCAAAAAATGCTACGGCATGGTGGCAGCGACTCTTTCAACGTTACTATTTTTTGTGATGAATCCAGCCACAGTATGTCTATTGGAAATCTCATACCCTTCATCCATATGCCTAGCATCGAAGGATGCGAGAATGTGAAAAGCATGCACTCGTCTTCAGGGATTTCATCCCTGTACATTAACCCTATTGCCTTTTTTATGAAGGAATCTGCAAGTATTGCATTAAGCTTTATGCCTCCGATTTCTACGATTCCTGTCGAATATTTAAGCCTTTTGCGTATGAAATTCAGCATCAGCTAACCCGTAACCGAAAAGCTCTGCTCACGCATGAATTGTTCCAGATAAAATTTGCTTCCAGTTCCTTTTCCAGTAAGGCTGCTACCTTTCCAGCCTACGAAAGTATGCATCCCCACGATGGCGCCAGTTGTAGCGCTTATTGCCCTGTTAACGTAGACCGTGCCCGCTTCTATGCGCTTTTCGAATTCCTTTATTTCGGCTTTGCTGTTGCTGTACATTCCTGCCGTGAGACCGTATTCAACGTCATTTGCCATCCTTATAGCTTCCCCGAAATCTTTGAAGCTTTCAACAGTTATGAACGGCAGGAAAAGCTCTTTGTGTACAAGCTCGTGATCATGCCTTATCTCTACTATGGCTGGCTCTACATAGAATCCATCTAGGTCATTATTTACTCGCGATCCACCGTAGAGTAACCTGCCAGCAGACTTGGCCTTTTCAACAGATTCGACATAGCGGTTATAGGCGCTTTCGCTTATCAGCGGGCCTATGTAATTCTCTTTGAATATAGGGTTGCCTACTTTTAGGTCCCTTGTACGCTCGATAAGCTTGCTTAAGAATACTTCTTTTATTGACTCGTGAACGTACACTCTTGAAAGTGCACTGCATTTCTGTCCTGCGAAGCCGAATGCTGCGCTCACAACACCTTCAACCGCACTTTCTATATCTGCAGTTTTTGATATTATGACAGGGTTCTTTCCCCCCATCTCAACTATGAAAACTTTCTGTGAATTTTGGGAATATGACTTTGCAGCCATATGCATGCCTGTATCCCTAGATCCTGTAAAAGCTATGCCTGAAACGTCCCTGTTTATTGCAAGCTCATCGCCTACTTCCGATCCTGGACCTGTCACATAGTTGAATACGCCATCGGGCAAGCCTGCCTCCTTTAAGATTTCATATATTTTGAGTCCTGTAAGCATTGACATGTTGTCGGTCGATGAGGGCTTGAACACTACAGTATTCCCGGTAATCATCGCACCCATGCTCATACCCATGGATATGGAAACAGGGAAGTTGAAAGGCGCTATTACTCCAAATACTCCGTATGGCTTGAGCCTTATGGATATCTTTTCAAGTTTGTCCGCCGGAGCACCTTGAAAGCCTGCCTTGACTTTTACGCTACTTTCACTTATGATGTTTTTGCGTGAATATCCTCTGTTCTTTTCCATTTCTAGTATATAGTAGTTTATGAAGTCTATTGCCTCGTCAACTTCCCCTACTGACTCATACCTTGATTTGCCGTTTTCGTAACTAAGTATTGCCGCGAGTTCGAATTTCCTTTCCCTGAATTTCTCGACCGCCTTTCTGAATATTGCAAGTCTGTCCTTATAGTCGGTTTTGCCCCATGTTTCAAAAGCTTTCTTTGCTTCGGCTATAGCTGCCCTTGCATGTTCTCGTGTTCCTTTCTGAAATTTGCCGATTAATATGCGCCTGTCTATTGGTGAACGTTCTTCGAGCAATTCCTGTGCTGTTATTTGGTTCGGGCCTATGTGCATGGGCCATGTTCTGCCAAAAGAAGCTAAAACGTTCTTTGCCGACTGTTCAAAAAGCGCATCGAATTTCGATTCTTCTCCGTTCTCTACCATTTTTCTGTATGTAAATTCATTTGAAAATATGCCAGCTGCCACTCGAATCACCATAGATTATATTTTTATAACAAAAATGTTTATACCTTTATATATCTGGTGCATTGCTGCAAATGTTGTAGGCTTCATCGTAAAATTCCTAATAAGCTTTAAATATTATCTCCATTATAACTGAGTTATAATATATTAATCCTAGAGAATGGCTGCGGGTGCTAGAATATGGCTTATGATGAAACCCAAGATATAATGCAAAAGAAGGACGAATACTTGGAAAAGTATGGATTTAAGACAAAGGACGATTATGAAACGATAGTGAAAGGAATATCCGAAGAAACGATAAAGCAGATATCCAAGAGCAAAAACGAGCCTGAATGGATGCTTGAAAAAAGGCTTCTGGGCTATAAAATATTCAAGGAAAAACCGGTGCCTGCATGGGGTCCGGATCTTAGCAAAATAAACTACGACGACATCTATTATTATCTGAAACCGAATGCCAAAAAGGCAGATTCGTGGGAAAACGTCCCAAAGGACATTAAAGATACATTCGAAAAGCTTGGAATACCTGAAGCGGAAAGGAAGTTTTTTGCTGGAGCTGAAGCACAATTTGATTCTGAAGTAGTATACCATCACGTGAAAGAGGAACTGGAAAAGCTAGGCGTTATATTCACTGACATGGATAATGCAGTAAAAGAACACCCAGAACTCGTGAAAAAGTATTTCGGTACCATAATACCCCCTAGCGACAACAAGTATGCTGCACTAAACACGGCAGTTTGGTCAGGAGGTTCATTTATCTATGTTCCTAAAGGAGTAAAGCTTTCAATGCCATTGCAGGCATATTTCAGGATAAACGCAGAAAAGGCGGGCCAATTTGAAAGAACACTTATAATTGCAGACGAAGGCGCTGAAGTCGTTTATATTGAGGGCTGCACCGCACCTATATATATTAGCTCTTCTCTGCATGCTGCGGTTGTCGAGCTTGTTGCACACAAAAATGCACACATAAGGTATGTAACCATACAGAATTGGTCAAAAAATGTCTACAATTTGGTGACACAGAGGGCATTTGTATACGAAAATGGAAATGTAGAATGGATTGATGCCAATATAGGGAGCAAGGTTAACATGAAGTATCCTAGCGTATATTTGAAGGAAGAGGGTGCAAAAGGAGAGATACTTTCCATAGCTGTTGCAGGAGAGGAACAGACACAGGATTCTGGAGGTAAGGCTTACCACCTAGCACCTAATACCACGTCTCAAATAATATCAAAAAGTATATCTAAAGGAAGCGGAGTGACTTCGTACAGGGGTCTAGTCCACATAGACAAAAAGGCCTACAATTCCAAATCTAGTGTCAAATGTGATGCACTACTGCTAGATAAAGAAGCCAAAACAAACACGTACCCGTATAACGAGATATACGCGGATGACGCGTTTGTAAGCCACGAGGCTACCGTTGGAAGGCTTAGCGAAGACGACCTGTTTTACATGATGTCAAGAGGCTTAAAAGAAGATGACGCAATTGCAACAGCAGTTCTAGGTTTCATAGATCCGCTGGTGAAAGTGCTGCCGCTGGAATATTCAATTGAGCTAAAGCGCCTAATAAAACTTGACACTTCAAATTCGATAGCGTAAGGTAATCTGAATGCCTATAAATGAAATACAGGAGCAGAGAGGCAGGAACCCCAGCTACCGCTCAATACCATTTGAGACCAATTTGTTATATAAAAAATATTTTGTAAATCTGGACCTCTCTAGATTCGAGAATAAAAATACGAAAGAGGAGGTTATAGAAAGCTATGATGAATCTTTGCTTACTAACAGATATGCAAAGATGGGGATTAAATTTTCTGCAGTAATATACGACGGCGTTCTTGCTAAGGGAACTGAAGCAGTTCATACTGGTGATACAGCTTATAAAGAGCGTGTTAGGGATGGATTGCCATTTGATAAGTTTTCTGCATTTGCATATGACTTTTCCCTAGAGCCTATAGTTGTTGAATTTGGATCTGGAAAGAATGAGTTAAACATGCTGTTCCTAGATTCTGGGATGCATAATACTCCAGCAAGCATATCGTTTAGGGTTCCTAAAAACGTAAAAGCTACAATAAATGAGTATTACTTTTCGCTTGACAATGGCAAAGAATCCCTTAATGGAGCTGCGCAGCTTTTTGAATTGGATGAAAATTCAGAGCTCATAGTGAACGAGATACATTGTGAATCGGAAAACACAAATTCACTAGTCACAAGATCATTCTTGACTCTGGATAATGCCAAACTTGAGTTTAATGCGTTTTATACTGGGGGCGCAACATCAAGGCAGAGAAGCGTTTTCAATAATTCAGGAAAAGGTTCCAAAATAAACGTCAATGAATCAATAATAGGCTCTGGTACTCAAAAGTTTGATATAAACACAAATATTTCCAACCTGAAACCGAACAGCAGCTGCAATTACGAAGTTCGTGCAGTGTTGGCAGATGATTCCTCGGGGATAGTAAAAAGTTTCGCAAAAATGATCAAAGGTACAGAAGGCTCTGAATCACACATAAAGGAGAGAGGGCTAATATACGATAAGAACGCCAAGATAACGATGATGCCAGATATGTCTATAGATGAAAGCTATGTAAAAGCTTCGCATTCGAGTTCGACATCTCCAATACCTGAAGACGATATATTTTATATATCTAGCAGGGGCCTTGACAAGGAAAAGGCAAAATTCTTAGTAGGCAGCGGGTTGATATACGAGCTTTTGAAAAACATCAAAAATCATGATTCTATGACATTTAGTATGCTACTAGCAAAGCACAGGTTGGAAACTAAAAAGATAGGCGTCCCAGAAATGGAATTAAAAAGCTATGGTGTTTGGTATGACCAATAAAAAAGACAGTTATGATTATGTTGCCACAAAATTTATACCAGTTGTAAAATCTCGGGCAGCCATGGTACTTTTCAACCAATATGGTTTGACGCAGCAGAGTATATCAAAAATGTTAGGCGTAAGCCAAGCAGAGGTAAGTAAGTATCTCAGCGGTAAGGGAGCAAAAGCCGGAGATATCGAAATAAACAACAAAGACATAGAAGCCTTCGCACAAAGTATTGTGATAAAGGACGAATACAATGCCCAAAAAATAGTCTGTAGTATTTGCCCAAAAGGTGCATCCAAGTCATGCAGTATAATGATAAAATAGGCGCATAACATGTTGCTTGAAATAAAGGATCTTAAAACGGAAATAGGAGGAAAAAGCATTCTTAATGGAGTTAACCTGAAACTAAACACCAACGAATTTCATGTATTGATGGGTCCGAATGGCTCGGGAAAGACAACGCTCGCCAAGGCAATAATGGGTCATCCAGGAGTCAAAATAACTAGTGGTGATATACTTGTCGATGGTAAATCTATAATTGGATTAACACCTGACAAAAGAGCAAAGCTTGGATTGTTTATGCTTTTCCAAAATCCATCAGAGATAGACGGTGTAGGCTTCGTAAATTTCTTGAGGTCTTCCTTAGAATCAGTAAATGAACAAGTTATAAACACCAAAGAATTTATGGACAGCATAAAAAGCAATGTCGAACGCCTCAATTTTGACAAGAACGTGGTTGGAAGGTCTTTGAATAAAGGTTTTTCCGGAGGCGAAAAGAAAAAGGCAGAAATTCTCCAAATGGCCATTCTAAAGCCAAAAATAGCGATTTTGGATGAGCCA
>JAVYSI010000013.1:0-14396 GCA_038729265.1 Methanothrix sp.
AATTCCATCATCGCAGCTGCATTTTGAAGAGGTTGCCGCAATACCATATCTGCTTTATAATTTCTCAACACCAGCAACGGTCAGCGACGTTAACGGCAGGACAAGATACCTGAATGAATCGTATGATGTCTACAGCCCGCACAATTATTTGAACCCTAACGATCTGGAACCATACGGATTGCATACTGGGTCTGCGTTCTTTGCGACCCTAAACAACAGTACTGGCTCTTATTTTGTAGAGTATCCATATTCATCGGTGTCTATGACATCAAATGCTGCGTTCTCGAATCCGAATCCCAATTTTGTAAGCGCTTTAAACACAAGTCAGCAGGCATCCCAAACAAGCAGTTCCAATCCATTGTCTCTGCTTCTTAGCAAGCCAGTTGGGCTGTTCAAATCAGGTCCGATTGTTTCTCCGTCGTATGCAATCGCAACACCAAACGATTTTATATACGTAATAAATCATACAGTATCCTCTGGCTTCTTTAGCACAAATACAAAGAGCTATTTATATACTTCAAGGATGATACCATTTGGCTATTACAATCTTACCAACATACAGCCAAACTTTGCCGTAAATTCGATAACTTATAATTCACCTTATAGTACTAATGCACTTTGGGTGTCAGCTTGGAAGGCTTACTGGAAGGATGCGCTTGCCGAGCAGGGCCAAAGCTACTACATAACTAACATAACTAACATATCCAGCAGCAATACATACGCCTGCTGGTCTTGGACACTTAGCTGTGTTAACGGCAAGTACGCAGTATTAAAGGCTTTTATACCTACATATGTGACTTCCGACTACGCTGATGATATATTCCTTGCAGGTATTGACGGCAAAAATAACCATCTCGAGCTTGCGGCATATTTCAGCAATTACTCGAGTTCAAACCCTGCAGCGAGCCAGGTAACTAGGGTTATAAGCCCATCAAGCGATGCAGGTTTTACGCTTGCACAAGATCTTGCAACGACTTCTGGAGGTCAATTCCTATACCTATCAAATTCGAGCTATCCTAATATACCTATGTTCTCTTCAAATACACTTACATATGAACGTAACATAAGCCTTTCGTATTCAAACCTTACATACAACCTTAACATTTCTTCCTATCTTGCCCATGGTGGGCCTTTCGATAGCAACACGGTAATGGAGGCTTATTCAAATGTCGCAAATAGTATTGATGTTTCATCCAACCACCATCCATTGGCAATATTTGATTATGGGGATCTGCTATATGTGGTAGATGATTGGTCGTTTACGGTAAATGGCCTTTATTCTAGCATAATGATGATGCGCGTCTTCTTCCCAAACGGCACTGAAATACCATTAAATGGCCAGAATTACGACGACTTAATAGTCAATTCATCATCCTCCCTTGTCGATCTTTCCGGAGTAAACATATCTACAACAGTATCGGATCCGCCATATGGATGGCCGCTTTCTGCAAACATATCAGTAGGTAATGGAAATTATGTTTCATACTGCGTAGCATACTGCGAATACAGCCCGTCGAACAGCATAAACTATAAAGGATATCCGCCTATCGGACCTTTCATAACAACTGTAGGATTTCCATCGCCAAACCAGAAAGACCTTGGTTTTTACATGGATTACAATGGAACTGCATATATGATAGCGCATGTCTTGGTCCCGACTACTGAATCATGCCAGCCTACAACGCGTGCAGGCATTCCGCTACTATGCACAAAAAACCATGCTGGCATGTATACCGAATTCCTTAGGTTCGTGCCGCAGGTTGTAAACTACACAAAAATATCGCTTTCTTCATATGCACCTTACGGATGCCTGATAAACATAACTGCAAGCGGCCCATGCGTGAAGAACAGTTACATATCGGAGTTATATCCACCATTTGCGGCCGCACCGAGCCCAATAAAGTCAGTATTGAGTGAGGGTTCTGCAACCGACTACTACGATGCGCAGGCTCTTTCGGAATCCCTTTTTCCATCTGGAATTAGCAGCTACGGAAGCGTGTATAGCTCCAATGAGGAAAACAGCATCACTAGTAACAGTCTCGGAACAGGCCTTAGTTCTGGCTTAGTGAGCAATGGGATAAGTACAATAACCTCAACTCCTACTGCCGCAAGCTTCATAAAGCTAACATCTTCCATAGGCGGCTATGCCCTGATACCCTACAATGCATCTTACACAGTGACAAAATCATGGCAGCTTATAAGCACTGACCCAACCTCCTGTACAAACGTGCTCCCATCAAGCACTACACTTACTTATAACGGTTACGCGGTGCTGCAGGTAAACACCACACCTTCTTCGTATAATGCTGTTGTTGAGGGGGGACCAACATACCTTAAAAACATATTATCTAATTCTTTCTATACTGCAAATCTCTCTGACAACAATTCGATAATATCTCCTAGCACTGCATACTACATATTTACTAACAGGCTTTTCGGTTCAGTAATGCTCAACCAGAGCATAAACTCCTCAGGTTATGCAATACAAAAGATGATAAATTATTCAAGGATGTACAACTATAGCTTATACAATGTAGGGCAGTCAGCAGGAGGAACTGTTTATCCAGGGTATGCCTATTCGAAAGTTGAGCTTGCGAACGTAAGTACATCACCTCCTTCGAATGTGCCAGTTTATGGAGTAGCAAATTCATTGATAGCTAATCCGGTTTCTTTTGCCGGAAACAACATATTCACATACATAAACGATTCAGAGTACGGCTTCACCAACCTTTTCCAGCAGTTTACCTACTTTAGATATTATAACCTAATGTCAATCTCTTTTCCCAACGACGGGCAGATACTTGGCTACAACAGGCTTGCCTATGTGCTTCAGGACTCTTTCAACAATACAATATATGCTCCGATGGACGTTGACATAGCCAATACTACCGTAATAAGCGTTAAGGTCAATCCGATAGTGAGTGCCATAAACGCCAATCAGACCATTCTGAACATAAGTGGCTCTGCCGGCTATGTGTCTGGAATATACTCAAAAAGCTTCGTGCCTCTGCCTTCAGGATCTAAAATATACCTATATTACGATACTCCGCTGAATTATTTCAACTCTACCGAAAGTCCATATGTATCGAGCCAGCTTGATAATTATTACACATATGCAGAAAAATGCGCCTTCGGTATAAATACTGGTGCAATTTGCGATTTTGCTAATCCACTGAATAAATATATTCAAGGAAATACTGGCGCTCTGGAAGCAAATGTTATATCATATGCACCACAGTATAACAGTTCTGGAGTTTGTCCTGCTCCACCAAGGCATAGCCTGCTAAACATAACTGTTCCGACGGATTGCAGCATATATAACAATACAGCTTTTGTGGCTGCCAATACAATAGTTGGAAATATACCAGAAGCCCCATATAACCGCTACTGCGAACCGGAGTACATCAACGGTACTGGCATATTAACTTCACAGCTGGGCCTTGCAGCAATAGTAAGCACCAATAGCACTGGTGGATTCTCATCAAACACAATAACTGCCTGCGGTACTGGCACAAGCCAGATAATCGCGAAGTATTACGGCGGCCCTGGCCCTGAACCACAAAAATACACACAACCAGCAATATCTAATTCCATACTTGCTCTTAGCCCTATACAAACAGGCATATCCACGTACGAATACAACTACTCGTTCGCTCCTAACCAGACGACTACTTCCTTCAGCACAGGCAGCTACTATCTGAGCATGGGTGACATAAGTATAGCACTTACATTAATAATCGTAGCCTTGGCAATAGCATACCAAACATCATTAAAGCGCAGGCAGGCTTCTAGTATGGTGCGCATAAGCAAGCGCCTTAGATAAATATTTATATTAAGGAATGCGTATAATATCACTGAGAGAAATGCTCTGGTTCATACCTGTGCTGCTAAGCTTTGACCTTATAGAGGCAATCGTGCCTGTAATAATAATATTAATTCTAATCGCCGCGGCTGCAGGGCTTACTAGGGGTACAGACATATTTGCACTTTTCGGTCTCGGAACGATAATGGGTTTTGCAAACGCTGGCTCGGGGCGTGTGGGCAAAGGGCTTAAGGGCACCAGATATGGGGCTGACGCGATGAAAAGAGGCAGAGCCGCAGGCAAGGCAAAGGGAGGCATTATCAAAAACATAAGAAAAGCCAAGAAAAACTATGCAGCCGCAAAAGCGAAAGCACCTGCAGCAAAAAACAGGGTAAGGATGCAAAGGGCCAAACTAATCAATAGGCGCCTTAAAAATCTTCAGGCTAAGGGCATGGGGAACTCGCCAAAGGCGGCAAGGCTGAAGGGGAAACTCAATAAAATAAGGAAAGCCAACATCGCGGCTTTTAATGCCAAGAAAGTTGCAGACAATCTAATCAAAAATCCAGGCTCTAAAGCTGCCTTATCTGGGTTAGCGGGCGGAATGGCGATTTCTGCGGCTTCCGTTAACAAACTTATGGGCAAAAAGATATCCGGCCGTGCTTCCAAGCTTAACAATCAGTACAATCTCGCACAAAAAAACATAGAAAGAATGCAAAAAAAACATCTTAACATCGGAGTATACAAACAGGCCGGAATCACTAGCTTCGACCAAATTAAAACAAAGACAAGAAATATGTCCGTAAGTGGCGAAGGCGTCAGGCTGGGTCATGTTCCTAAATTCAACAATTATGTAAAAGCCATAAACACCAAAACCGGCACGCAAATCAATCTTTTGAAAATACCAAAATCAGCATTCATCCAAAAAGGCGCTACAACAGCTGTGGCAATGGCGCTGCTTCAAAGGCATTGGTCCAAACAAGTAGAAGCCGGAGGCAAGAATTCAGACAGGGCCGAACGCCACCTAGGCAAACTCAACAATATAATTGCAAAACAGCATTATGGCGCAAAATCATCTAGCGAAGCCTTTGAAGCGGCATCGAAAGGCGAGCTCAGATCCAAAAACGCCGGAAAGCTTAAAAACATAATATCGGTTGGTCTGCCAATACCTGGCGGCGGTACTGTTGGAAAAATAGCTGGACGCCGCTACGGAGAAAGGGAATTGGAGAGGTTTCCAAATGAAAAATACTGGGGCGAATATAGGGCTAGGAGAAGGGAATATGAAAAGATAAGGCGCGAAATGGATGCAGCGAAAAATCACACGCTGCTCCATCCGATAGCAGGCCGCCATGGTCCTGCGAGCATCGAAGCCGAACGCAAAAAGGTCTGGTCCGACGCTTACAACGAGGCATTAAAAGGCATGAAGTAACTTCAACAGCTTAAGATAAGATCTACAGAATGCAAATTTTTTATGGTCCAAAATGTACTGCTATGAATATGCAGATATTATGCTTTCGGCCATGCTGTCCCCTGCAGTAGCTTCTGGCATTATGCACTTGTAGACTCCGCTCCTGCTCAGTTTCGGTATATTTTCTTCCATTGCTACTCTGGTTATTATCTTTATCTTGCTGTCAATTGCCTTGGCCGATATTGCTATCATGCTGTTTTTTATGTCGTCCTCGCCGCATGCTATCAAGTGGGCCGCATTGTTTATTCCTGCCTTTATCAACGTCTCCTTCATGGTCGGATTGCCTATTATTGCGAAGACTCCTATTTCATCTGCCTTCTCGAGCTCTTCCTGGCTCTGAACTATAAATACATGCCTTATTCCTTTTTCCTTGAGCTTAACTGATACAAGCTCCCCAAGTTTGTTCATGTTAGTTATTATAACATGGCCTTTGAAGCCGCGTATCCTCCTCTCCTGGAATCTTTCCCTGATTCCAAGCCCCTTTATGAATTCGAAGAAGAGCGAAGCCAACCAAACCGCCAGCAGCGTGAACACTATTACGTCTATTACACTTGCAGCCACGATAAATGGGTTTTCTGCCGTCGACAAAGGCAGCTTATAGTACTCTATGTCAAGGACAAGGAGCGCGTTCCACGCTATCGCTACAGCCAATCCAAGCCCCGAAGCAGCGGTAAGCGCTATAGCAACGATGAACAGCAATACAGAAGAATAAGCGATTATCGTTAGCCTTTCGTCAATCATTCAAGCACCGTTCCTCATCTTCCTGTTTATGATGTCGCCGATATCAAGCCCCGCAAGTACCTCTGGAACCACGCATAGCCCCGCTCCGGCCCTGTGCATTTTAGTTACGCTTGATTCTTCCCTAGCCCTGGATATTATGTTTATTTCAGGGTTCAGGTAATGCGCCGTGACAATTCCGAGAAGGTTCTCGAAATCGCTTTCGGTAGAAAATATTATCGACCTAGCCGTCTGAACTGAACATTTCTTTAGTACATCGTCATCTGTGAAGTTGCCCCTCACTGCCATATAACCAAGCCCCCTTAACATTTCAACTTTAGCCGGATCCTTGTCTACGACTACAAAATTCTTTTTCTTATTTTTGAGTGTCAGGCATATGCTTTCGGCAAGGTCATTATATCCGCACACTATAACTCCGTTGTGCATCTTGCGCACGCCTATGTTGCTGAGCTTCTCGAAGAGATTTATTACGCTTATGAGCTCTACTATGCCTGCAAGTATAAAGCCTATTGCTACTATCTTCACTATCCCGTCCAGCATAAGCAGCGGAAACGTGCTGTAAAATTCGCTGTCAAAGGTCAGCAGATGGTAGTTGAAAGCCGGTGTGAGCGTAACGCCGTTTATGTCGAACAGGGCAGCTATCGTGAAATATGTCGCATCGTAAAAATTTCCTACATAATAATGCACAAGCAATATGGTGCCGCCAGCAGAAGCTACAACTATCACTAAGAGCATTGTTATATAACTCAAAGGCATGTCAACCTTGGAAGTCCCATAGCTCATAGCGCTTCATCGCTTATTTTGTTATCTCTGCAATTATCTCTTCACTTGCGCTGTTCTGTGGCATAACTATATAGTCTGCACCAGCCTCTATCATCTTCTCCCTGACAAGCTTGTCGTTGGCTCTTGTTGCTATAAATATATTCTTGTTGAGGTCCCTGGCCGTCAATACCGCGAACAGGTTCTTTGCGTCATTGTCCATTGCTATAGCTATAGCCTTGGCCGAGGCTATTCCGGCATTTTTAAGCACATGCGACGAGGTCGCGTCTCCCTCTATTACTGTATATCCCTTCTCGATGCTTTTAGCGGCAACGTTGTGGTTGTATTCAACTATCACGAACTTGATTCCATGCTCGTACAGAGTCTCTACTATCCTTTGTCCAACAACCCCGTAGCCGCAGACTATAGTATGGCCCGAAAGCGATTCCAAAACAACACCAGCACTATTAAGATGCCAATTCAAATTTAAATAGTGATGTGGTATGCCAGCTTTCGCTCCTGTAATCAATAACACATGTTAACAATTTTCCGGCCGCCAATTATAAACAGCGTATCGCTTTCGCCTTAGTAAACATTCATAAATACGTGTGTGAAATCAAGGCGCCTTATCTCTCCAGTGCCACCCTTTGCCCTAAAATACGGCATGGTGCGTGCTATAGGCTTTCGTATTTCTTTTATATAAAGATAATTAGCTCCAGCCAGATTCGAACTGGCGTTTACGGCTCCAGAGGCCGCCGTCCTTTTATGGTGGCAAAATGCCATGACCACTAGACGATGGAGCTAATCGCATATTATTTTGTCGCATTCCTTTTAATAACTTGCCGATAAATTAAACCATATGCAATTTAGGCCAAATATAACCAGAGCCCAAGAAGCAAAGCAGATAATAATCGCAGACCTAGCTCTTACGCTAGCCTTTTCAATAGCTTTGGCTGGCGGCATATTTGGCAAGATTGGAAACTTCATAATCCTTTTGCCTATAGCTTTTGTGGCTGTAACGCTAAGCTTCGTCCTCCACGAATTGATGCACAAGTTCGTCGCCCAGCATTATGGGGCAATAGCAGCATTCCAAACATCTCGCATGGGCCTGCTCATAACTTTAGGTACAAGCATATTCGGGTTCCTTTTTGGAATACCTGGTGCGACTGTGATATATACAAATTCGTTTACACCGAAGCAAAACGGCGTCACATCGCTCGCTGGTCCTCTGACAAATTTCGCAGTCTTTGCCGTTTTTTTCATAATATTCCTAGTAGCGCCTGCTTCTAGCTACTTTAGCACTTTAGCGGCATTGGTAATGTTCATAAGCATACTGCTTGCGTTCTTCAACATGCTTCCGATAATGCCGCTTGACGGCAGCAAGGTTCTTAGGTGGAACAAAAGAGTCTACTTTTCTTCTTTAGGGGCAATAATAGTATTGATGGGGATAGCCTATTATTCTCTGTTCAAAAGCGTCGCAGGCATGGTCACAGAAATAATATTTATGCTCTTCATAGCGATATTCTTTTCGATGTTTTACCGCAACGTGCTATGAACGCTGCTGCATCGCACTTCAAAGCGCGAAATCCTAAAATAAAGAAAACTTAAAACTTCTTCTTATAAAGGTATTTAAGCCTAAGTAGAGAATAATAATCGGTGCAGTTGTAGATGGAGCAAAAACCAAATGTGGAAGCCAGAACTACTATAGATACGATGCTTGAACTTATACGCTCCAAGGGCCGTATAGACCTGAACAGCATAGCCTCGACATTAGGCATAGCCCCGAGCGTAGTAGAAGGCTGGGCCAAAGTACTGGAATCTGGCAATCTAATCAAGATAAGCTACGAGGTAGGAAAGATGTTCCTGTCTCCTATGGATGTAAGCAAGGAAGAGATGCAGGCTCTCGAGACAAAGACAGAGCAGCAAAAGTTCATAATGTCAGAAGAGATTGAAGCTGATCTCATAAGCACGGATAAGCTCGCACAATCGCTCAAGGAAATAGAATCAAACATATCGAGCTTCGAGCAAAGGCTGCAAAAGGAATCGCCAGAGGCACACAAGAAGATAGAAGAGCTTTCAAAGATGTATGCCCAGATGAGGTCTTACCAGTCCAACATTGACGCCATAAAGAAGAGCATAAGCTCTGACTATGACAAAATGGAAAAAAGGTTCAATGACATGCTTGCAAAGCTCGGGAAGGTATCGGAACAGGAGCAGAAGGCAAAGGGTGGCATTCCAGGTACAATACAAGAAAATATCAACAATGCCAGGTCAGCACTGCAGGAGCTTGATACTGTAAAGAAAAACCTCGCGCAAAGCATAGAAAATATGCGAAAGGACTACGAGGAGCAGCTCAAGCAGGAAAGCGTAAGGCTAAATTACATAATAAAACAATCGCATTCGGAACTTGAGAATGCGTACAAGGAGCTGGAGAAGGAGGCTGGCTCCTACAAAGGAGACATAAAAGAGCTTAAGGATTTGCAGCTCGCTGAGGAGCAGCTCTCCAAAAAACTCAACCAGCAGCATTCTGAATTCAACTCCAACTATTCAAAGCTTGAACAGTCGCTAAAGCAGGCAACAGCAAACTTTACCCCGAAATACGAAGAGGCGATGAACGAGCTCAATAAAGTCATGGAGGGATCAGGATCAATTGGTGAAATCATAAAGAATATGGCCGACCTGAAAGCCGAAATAGACGACCTTGGCCCTAAGCTCAACGGCTACAGGGCAGAGCTGCAGAAACTGAAAGATCAGGTAGATGCGTTGAACGCAGCAAAGAACCTAAGTATCAAAGATAAGGAGCAGAAAATGTCGGATTTGAATAACAGAAGCAACGAGATAAAGAATGAGATAAAAACAAAGAAATCTAAGATATCTGATTCGCTTAACAACATTAACAAGCTTACACAGAAGATGCAACCAGATAAGAAGGACGGCGGCAACACGCCGCCTGAGGATGCTTGAGTGGTGCTGAATGGTTGACGATGCGAAGAAAAAACAGGAAGGCGAAGAAGCTTCCAAAGTGCAAGATGCTGGAGCAGACATCCCGAAAGAAAAGCAATCTGCATCTGTGTCTCCTGGCAAGCAGACGCCAGAGTCCGGTGGCCCATCTACAGCAAATACAAAATCTGAAAGTATACTGGAAAAATATGAGCTCAACGCACACGGAATGATAATCGAAGTTGTTATAAAATCCAACCCGAACGAGTTTGTCCCTACGTACAACGTAACATACGAGGGAGTCAGCGACGCCACAAAGCTACTTCTAATGTCGTTTCGGCGCGAGCTAATATCAATGGTTCCGCTCGACCCGACAAAGGTCGAGATACAATCATATGTTGAAGACCTAAATAAGAGATACGTTCAGGCCAGCAAGATACTAATAGACAGGTACTTACCGAATACTGACGATAATACTAAGAACATACTTACTTCATACATACTCAACATGATGCTTGGGCTCGGAGACCTCGAAGTCCCGCTATCCGACGAGAACCTCGAGGAAATAGCTGTAAACGGCTCAAAGAGCTTCATATGGGTGTTCCACAAAAAGATAGGATGGTGCAAGACAAACATAAAGCCGGCCAGCGAAGATGCAATTTATGATCAAGCAGAGCAGATTGGAAGGCGCGTAGGAAGGGAACTCAACAACCTCTCCCCTCTAATGGATGCAGAGCTCGTAGACGGATCTAGGGTAAACGCAACATTATATCCGATATCCCAAATAGGAAACACCATAACAATAAGGAAATTCGCAAAAAACCCTTGGACTATGCCTGCGCTCGTCAAGTCGGGCAGCCTGCCTCCAGAACTTGCCGGGCTGCTGTGGCTTTGCATACAGAACGAAATAAGCATACTGATATCGGGCGGAACTGCTAGCGGAAAGACCTCTTTCTTAAATGCGTCAAGTGTATTTTTCCCTCCGACAAGGAGGATAATATCCGTGGAAGAAACAAGGGAGCTTGCTCTTCCAGATTCGCTGCAGTGGGTAGCAATGGTTTCAAGGCAGCCAAACCCGGAAGGCAAAGGGGAAGTGACGCTTTATGACTTGATGATAAACGCTCTAAGGCAAAGGCCAGATATAATGCTCGTAGGAGAAATCAGGACTGGCAAGGACGCCGAGACCCTTTTCGAGGCAATACACACTGGCCACTCAGTATACGCTACGGTCCACGCCGACAATGCGCAGGATACTGTAGTGAGGATGACCAACCCCCCTATAGCAACACCTAAAATACAAATGAACGCTTTAGGGGCTATAGTAAGCCTTTTCAGACATAGAAGCAAGGGTATAAGGCGTACACTGGAGTTTGCAGAAATTTTGAGAACCGGCGACGCCAACGTGCTATACAGGTGGAACATGAGGAATGACACGTTCGCACAGATAAGTGACCTAACCAATATGGCAGATGTACTTTCGCTATACGGCGGGTATACAAAGTCGGAAATAGCAGAGGAAGTAAAGACAAGGGCCAAGATAATAAACTGGATGATAAAGTACAACGTTATAGACATAAACAATGCTGGCTTCCTGATAGCCAACTATTACATGGACAAGGACAGGGTCATAAACCTTGTTGATAAGGACATACCATATTCGAAGGAGTTGTTTTGATGGCAGAACAAGACGTAAGCGTAAAAAGTGAATATGAACAGGTCGTTGCTTATATAAAGGATATAGAAGCGTCGTCGCAGAAGCCCGCGCAGGTCTCTATAAACATATCGAAACTTTTTGACGCGCCTGAAAATTCAAGCCCGCATACATATCTAGACCTCCTCAACAAAATAGATTCCATAGAGAGCAGTCGTGGGGGCCAGCGTATAAGGTCGCAGAAGACCGTACCAAAGGAGTCGCAGCTGATAGCGTCTGGAGTAGAACAGGCGAGCAAGGCAGCTACAGTGCCTACCGCAGAGCAGCAGAGCTTCGAAGTTCCTGAATCAAAGCCCCAGTATAAGATAAAGGTCAAGTTCAACGAGAAGGACTTGGTGCTGCCTAAACTTTCGATAGCGGACCAGATATCAGAGCTAGAGCGCATAATCGAAGGGTTGAAAGAACAGGTTTTCGATGAAAACCACAAAGAGATCGTGCTTCAAGAAATATACGGTCTGTCGGCTTACATGGAGAAGTCGTCCAAGGACCTTAGGAAGAGGAAAATCACGCTTAACCAGACTGAACAGTCGTTGTGGGCATTGCGCCAGCAGCGCCTAGATGAGGCCATGAGCCTGATAAACGCCGGTGCCTAAAAATGTTCGGAAAGAAAAAACCGAAAACCATAAACGTAGATGGAAAAGAGATAGAGTTGCAGCCCAAGCCCGGGATAGGTTCAAAGCTTTTTCAGCAGCAGCCAACACAACCTTCACAAGCGCCACAGGCATCGCCTCAAATGCCACAATACGGATCCGGTATAAATCCGATATCACAGCAACGAACCGGCCCGCAGAAAAAGCCAGGCAGATGGCATCTTTTCGTCGAAGGTATAGGTGCAAAACATAAGGGCCTGGAGCAGACGCTCAAGGATCAGGGCATAAAGGGCACTCTATACTCGTTCGTAGAAAGGATGATTATAGCGGCTATGGCTATAGGATTCGTTCTGGGCATAACGTTCTTCGTATTGTTCCTGCATTTGGGCTTGGTTACTCCTGTGGCGGCATTGCTAGCCATACTTCTCGGCTTTGTCGTATTTTATATGGGCATGAACATGTTCCTCAACTTTCCAAAGCACAAGACAAAGAAAAATGCAAAGGGGGTTGAGAAAGACATACTGTTCGCTGCAAGGGACATGATAATAGCGCTAAGGTCTGGCATGCCACTGTTCAACACTCTAGTTTCAATAAGCTCGGGCTATGGCGATGCGAGCAGGGAGTTCCAGAAGGTGGTCGAACGCGTCCAGCTTGGCATGCCGCTAGAAGAAGCCATAGACCAGACTATAGCTGAGAGCAAGAGCGACTCTTTCAAAAGGATAATGTTGCAGGCATCGGTGAGCATAAAATCAGGGGGTGACGTAGTATCCGCAATACAGAGCGTCATAGACCAGCTTTCGGAGGAGAGGGTCATAGAGCTAAGGAGGTACGGTCAGAGGCTGAATGCCATAGCCATGTTTTACATGCTTTTCGGGGTCATACTGCCTAGCATGGGTATAGCAGTAGTTACGATACTTACTACGTTCATAGCCCTGTTTACCGTCACACCGCAACTTCTCGAAGCTGGCTTGATAGGCATAGGCTTCCTGCAGATAGTGTTCCTGCAGATGATAAGGGGCTCGAGGCCTTCATTCTCGACGTGATTAGATGGCAAAAAACATATTTAGCAGGATAAACTTCGAAAGGCTTGTTTCTAGGAACGTGGCTAGGTTCATATCGAAGACTTTAGACCTTGCGGGTTCGAAGATGGACGTCAATACATTCCTGAGTATAGTCATAGTCGGTGGTTTCGTAATACTGATAATACTCGCATTCGTCCTAGATCTGGTCATGCATTTCAACATGCTTATCTCGCTTGGGGGTGGCATAGTCGCAGCGCTGTTGTTCGCGGTTGTAATGTATATGATGCTAAACTATAAAATAGACCAGAGGAAGACTTTTGTAGAATCGATACTTCCCGATTATTTTGCGCTAGCAGCAGCCAACCTCAAAAGCGGCATAGCATTAGACAGGTCGATGCTGCTCGCCGCCAGGCCGGAATTCAAATACTTCTCTGCCGACGTGCAGGCCATGAATAGGAACGTGTTCGGCGGGGAAACTTTCGAGAACGCCCTCCGCGACCTTGCCGGAAAATACAAATCAAACAACTTCCAGCATTCAGTTAGGATGATGATAGAGGCGCAGAAATATGGCGGAGCAATGGCAGACCTAATGGAGCAGCTTTCCAAGGATATGAGGAGCCAGCAGATGCTTCAGAAAGAGGTTTCCGGCCAGCTCCTGATGTACAGCCTGTTCATAGCCTTTGCCGGTCTTATCGCAGCTCCAGTCCTGTACGGCCTTACGAGCCAGATGATAGTGATAACTGATACAGTATGGAAGGGCATACTTGCTTCTAATCCTGGAGGATTGCCAACTACTGGGGTATCGTTCCTAAAGCCGAGCCCGCCAAAGATAAGCCCGACAACATATCACAACTTTTCCCTTGTAGCCATAAGCGTCATAACGGGTTTCGCTGCGCTTATAATGTCTACGATATCATCTGGCAGCACTACAAAAGGTATGAGGTTAGTCCCGCTTTTCATAATAGTAGGACTTGGCATATACTTCGTAGTGGGAGGAGTAATTGCATCGTTGTTCAGCAGCTTCGGCAGCCTGTGATACTATTGGTATCATAGAATTAACACGATCAATTAGGATTCTGCTAGCTTTGCATTATGCATTCAATGGGCCCTGTACACAGGCAACTACTGCTAGAGCCCTCTAATCAAACATAAATATGCCTGTTTAGCCAGGCACATATTCGACGCCACAACTTCCATCAATAACTTGTGAATTGGTGCATGCAACAACAGCAGAATCATACAGGTAGCCAAAATTGGTAAAATTCTCAAGGTTTTCAGTTTCGTTAAGAAGATTGCCGTTGCCTTCACCAAGGGGCCAATAATCTGCAGGGGCTATGCCTTCAACGCTGTTGTTAAGATATAGCTGTTC
>JAVYSI010000014.1:0-14335 GCA_038729265.1 Methanothrix sp.
CCATTCTCCGGATTATGTTCAGCCTATCAGATAAAGGTTATGCCCTGCAACGAAGCGCATGCCTTTTTCAGAGAGTCGTTCACATAACTCCAGCTTGCATCGGTATAACCGGCGAAATCGTTTCCATATGCATCCAAAAGGGTCTTTTTAACCTTCCTGTATTCGCTTGGACCGAACGCATTCTTTATCGCTCCGGTTATTGATGTGTTAGATCCTTCGAAAAGCATCGAAGTCAAAAGTGAAGCGCGTGCCTTTTCGAGCTTCTCTGCAGCATCTTTTGAAGTTACGTCAATTCCGTCGAACTGGTTGACCAAAGCCCTTTTTATTGACATTCGCGACTTTGCAGGCAACATGTTCTCAAACTGCAACAGCAATGCCTTGTTTCCGTATTTTATTATTGAAAATGCGTCAGCTGCTTCAATCTGCTGGTTTGCCGCACTTGCAGCCTCCATCTTCTTTCTGGCCTTTTCAAACTCGTCCTGCTCGGCTTTTGAGAGGCTTGAAATATCAAGGGTTTTGGTGCTGTCCAGCAAATCCGTAATCTTGGCATAACCCATCTTGTTTATTGAATCTTGATTTAACAACTGTGCCTGCGTTATTCCTGCTGAAGTTTTAATTCCATTCTGTGTTACGTATTCGGAATACAGCTCTTTTTTAGATGCCTTGTCTGTCAACTCCTTAACAAGGTTGAGCCTGTCCATTTTTATTTTGTCGAATGCCACGTGCTTGTCGCCTAGAGAGGTTATCGTTTTGAGCGTTCCGAATGCCGCTTCATATGCTATTATGCTTGCGGCCACCTTTTGGAACTTTGAATACCCCTCCGAATCTTTATTCAAGAATAGGCTGGCATTGCTGCTTACGAACGAATCGTAGTCCTTTTCCCTTGAAGCACCTAACCAGCTGTTCCTTGTCTTTCCGAGCTTAACAGCCCTATCTAGTATTTCCTTTACCGCACGAACATCGTCGCTTGCAATGAACTCCTTATATTCTTTTCTCATTTCTACTATTTTTTTCTTAACGCCTTTCTTGTGGTAGTTCAATACTATTTCATTGAGTTGATTTGAGAGTAAAGCGTTCGGATCTGATAGGTATTTTGCTATTAGGGAATCCATTTGCTCTCCGGAAAAAAACTGCGAATATGCCTCGGCTTTTAGGTATTGCGGGTCCTTCTTCATTGCTTCTGTAACTTTTATAGTTGACTCAACGCTCTTTATTTTTTCCCAGAACTGTTTTGATGCTGCGGCTGCGGCGCTACTTATGACAAACTGTTTCCCTATATTCTTTGGATCCATTATATTTGCGTCATTTGCATAAGTATATACTAAGTTCGATTCGTCCTTAAATTCAGGATGCGAATTTTCAATGCTTTTTATTTTCCCAACATACTCTGCTATCCTTCCATTTATCTCTTTCATCGAATCCATTTCCATCTTGTTTATTAGGTCCTTTGATGGATCCTTATCGACAAGATGGTAGTTTTTGGCATTTGCCTGGTCATACCTTGCCTGCTCAAAAACGTTCTTTTCCTTTTCGTATTTTACCTGCAGGTAATCTACGTATGTATTAATAATCAAATAGGGGTCGTTTGCATACTGGCTTGCAGTATACTGGGATTTTGTGTACTTTTCAGCCCTTTCTTTTAACAGATCGAAAACATTGTGGGCATCGTTTATCTCCGTTGCTGAATATTTTTTCTGTTTTGGATTCTTATTTACGTATGATATCTTTTCAACTGCGTCATTAAGGTCCCTGAGAGCCTTCATCTCTGATTTTATGCCTTTTGCAGTTACTACCTCGCTGAAGACCCCCTGCCCATTAGCTTTTACAGCACCTGCAGCTTCTACAAGCTTTATACTTTTGTAAACAGAATCATTCTCGTGCGGTTGAAGGACTTCTTTAACTGTCTTTGAGAGCTTCTCACTGGTAATTGAAGCTTTTTCATCATATTTTGCAGTCTTCGCTGGAATCGTTATCGGCATCTATTCACCTATAATTGATTATTCATGTATGTAATATTTATACATTATCGTTATGTTCTTGTTTGGCATATTTTGGCCTTTATGGGCTTGCCTTGTCTGAAAATGCAAAATTCGCATATTTGCATAGCTTGAATGCAGGGCATTCGATGCATAACGGTTTCGTTTTGCAGTATCTTTTCCCTAATTCAACGAACTGGGCATGGAAATCCTTGTACAGCTCCAGTTTTTTAGGCAATGATGATTCAAAAATTGCTTTCAGGCCGTCGTAGCTTATCGAGGGGTCAATGCCGAAAACCCTGTGCATTATCCTCTTAGTATAAGCATCTACAACAAAAGTAGGCTTGCCCGCGGCATACAAAATTATAGAATCTGCAGTCTCCGGGCCTATGCCGTCCATGCCGAGTAGCGTTTCTCTGAGCTTTTCGGCGCTTAGATTAAACAGGCCTTTCAGGGACCTGTGCTTAGACATTATTATAGAAGAAAGCGATTTTAGCCTTTTTGCCTTCTGCCTGTAGAAACCGCTGGGCTTAACGAGCTTTTCTATGCCCGCAGTGTCCATCCTAGAAAGCATGCTGACGCTCATGGCGCGTGACTTTTTAAGGTTAGATATCGCTTTCTCTACGTTTTTCCACGAGGTTTGCTGTGTTAGTATAGCCCCTATGAAAATCTCGTCTTTTGTATCTCCCGGCCACCAGTTCAGAAAACCGAACCTGCGCCTCATTAAACCGTAAAGCTCCATTAGCTCATTGCCAGAAGGAATAGAGGAACGTCCAATTTGAGAAAGCCCTTTCAGAGCTTTATCTCCCCGGACTTTATCCTTGCTATTATAACCTTTGGATTCTCGTTCTCGCAATTCACTCCCATGCTCTTGCATGTGCCGAGCACCTGGTTGACGCGTTCGGCCACGCTTTTGCCGTAGAGCTTCGCCTCCTTGGACTTGGCTATCTTCTTTACCTGCTCTAAGGATATGTTACCGACTACCTCATCCTTGGCTTTTGCGCCTGCTGCCACTCCTATCTCTTTCAGTATAAGGGCACTAGTTGGCGGCGCGCCTATCTCCACCTTGAAAGACTTGGTAACCGAATCGACTATCACCTTGACAGGTACCTTTATGCCTGAAAAGCCCTCTGTCTTCTTGTTTATTTCTGTTATTATTGCGTTTATGTTTACCCCAAGCGGACCCAGAGCCGGGCCGAAAGGTGGGCCACCGGTTGCCTTGCCTCCTTCTATCAATCCATTTATTGTAATTTCGCTCATTCGCTCATTCCTCGTTGTTCTTTGCCTTTTGTATCACTTTAGCAGTATTTATCTTTGTAGTTATAGGTATAGGCACGACCACGTCCATAAGCTCCACGGTCATGTCGTTCTTCGTGTCGTCTATCTTGAGCACCTTCGCCTTGTAGCCCTTGAATGGCCCTGTGCTGAATTCTACTATGTCGCCCTTCTGTATGTCCTGCGCCTTGCCAGGCATGCTCACTAGCTTGTCTATCTCTTCTTGGGACAGCGGCGTGGAGAGAACTCCCCTGACGTTGTGCTCCTTGCTCACGAACTCCCTGCAGGCGAGCTCATCCTCAGCTTCTATTATTATATAACCGCGCATGCCATCGACTATCATTATCGAGTATGCTTTCTGATCGCCCTTTGCTGCCTTGGTCTGCAGCATGTTGGCCACTATTCTCTCCTGGCCTGATGTTACTTTTACAACGAAATACATGAACTTCACTTGCCATTAGCTTTATATGTTGTAATTTATAATTATTTCCTTGGACTATTATAGACGTGAGATGCTTACATATGCAATACTTGGAAGTCAGGAAGCAATATGCCCAAACCGCAAAATTATTCCTTTCAAAGAACAACATGCTCGCGAACGGCTTCAAAGTGCTTCATAGCGCACGCTACGTATATTTTCCGCTTACTATTTATCCAGCAAGTAATAAAAACCTTGCACATTTCGCGGATTCCATAAGAGCTGTGGTAAGGGAGCGTGAGGCAGACGAAGAAAAGAGCGGCAGGAGGCCTGATTACGAGGAAGAACTGAAAAGGATACTCAACCCTGAGGAAAGGGGCGAGCTAGCCAGGGGATATGATCCCTTCGGCAGCATAGCCATAATAGAGCTTTCAGAAAAGCTGAAGTCCAAAGAAGCCGAGATAGGTAGGTCCCTTATAAGAGGCAGCAGCACCGTAACGACAGTGCTGGCCAAGAGCGGCCCTGTCAAAGGCGTTTATAGAACAAGGAGCGTTAGGTACGTGGCAGGCAGGCGCACGTACATTGCCAATTACAGGGAAAACGGGTGCAGCTTCATATTCGATGTCAGAAGGGTTTTCTTTTCGCCCAGGCTCTCCTACGAAAGGTCTAGGATATCGAAGCTCGTGAAAAACGGTGAAAATGTGGCAGTACCTTTCGCTGGAGTAGGGCCGTTCGCGATAGAAATAGCTAAAAGCCATCCAATGTCAAGCGTGCTTGCCATAGAGCTAAACCCCAGCGCATACAGATACATGCTCAAAAACATAGAACTCAACAAGGTTTCCAACGTAAAAGCTTACAAAGGCGATTTTGGAGAATTAGCAGCGATGCACAAAGGATTTGCAGACCGGATAGTAATGCCAATGCCGAAGACAAGCCTTGATTTCATAAAGGCCGCATGTACCATCGCTAAAAGCTCTGCCACGTTCCACATATACTCGTTTTGCCATGCTAATGAAGTAGACGAAGCGATTGAAGCAATGGCCAGGCGCTTCGGAGAGGAGAAAAGAAATTTCGTACTTATAGGAGTGCGTACTGTAAGGCCTTATTCGAAAGATGAGATAGAGATAGTTGTAGACGCAAAGTCCGATGCGGCACGCAGATGAGCGGTCAAACGCTTTCGATTTTTTGCTTCTCCTTTGCCAGAGACATTATACGCTTGTACGTCTGCGGGTGCGTGGATAGCATCGAGTTGAGCATCCCAAGAAGCCCGTTGCGCGACTGCCTTTCAGCTTTTATGACGGTGCTTATGTCGAACCCCGGGATTAGGCCCTTTAGCTGCTCGTAGTGGTTCTTAAGCTCCCACATATCTTTGTCGACGTTGAAGAAATCGATTATATAGAAGGCACGCGCTGAGGTCGCGCTTTTGGAGCCGTTTTTGGTCTTGAAGTTGGAATAGGATATTTTGTATAGTGCTCTGGCAAGGGCTTCCGGCTTCCCGGTATTCTCTGCACAATAGAGGTCGGCATATGACTCCCTTTGGTATGAAACAGGCAGCACGATGAGCTCAGATATGAAATACACCATGAATGAGAGCATTCCGAAGAGCACCATATACGAAGCCGCGTTCTTGCCGTCATCGAAGAAGTTGGTCCATAGCACGTCTCTTGAAATTATGTACGATAGCATAGGCACGAAAGACGCGAACGTCATCACGGCAAAATCTCCGTGTTTTACATGTGCCATCTCATGTGCCATGACAGCTTTTAGTTCTTCTGTGCCCAGCATAGAAAGAAGGCCCTCATGTATTACAATTGTCGCACTGCGATGGGTGCGCCCGAATACGAACGCGTTCGGCTCTCTGGCCGGGGCTATTGCCAGCGTTGGAGGCTTCACACCAAATTCCTTTGAAAGTTCAAGTACCATATCATGCAACTGTGGGTATTCATCCTTGCCAACATACCTGAGTTTGGTAGCTGCGATTATGAGCTTGGGGGATATGTAAAATTGGAAAAGGAACACCGCAATTGCTACCGCAAGCGTAACGTATATCGGGAACCCTAGGTAGTATGTTATAACCCATATTATGGCGAATCCTATAACCAGAGACAGTATCATTGTGAGCACGATTTTTGCAAAAAGCTCCGCTAAAGCCATAGAAGCTGGGCCTTTTTTAACGTTCTGGAAAGACACATTTAATTTTTATATCAAACATTTTATATATCAATAGAATGCATGCTCCAACATTTGCAGCACAATGTTTTTATATAGTAAATTATAATGATATTTGACCAGACCTGTGATGACCCGATGGAGATAATAAAGCGATCGGAATCAATAGAGAGCTATGCAACCGAAGACGGTTTCGACATAGTGGAACTCGTAGGGAACGCTACTTGGAAGGAGCTCATAGTAATGCTCGTCGAAACCAACAAGCTGGATCCATGGAACATAGACATAACCAAGATTGTTGACTCATATGTCGAGACTATAAACAAGATGAAGCTGCTGGACCTTTTCATGCCTGCTAACATCATATTCGCGGCTTCGGTGCTGCTCCGCATCAAAAGCGATACGATGAAGTTTTTCGAAGAACCTCCAGAGGAATTTTATCAGGAAGACGAACCGCACATCAGGGAGAGACCAGAGGTTGGGGAGCTCGTGGCAAGGACGAGGCACCAACCGCAGGCAAGAATCACCTTAGAACAGCTTATGGTGGCGCTTGAAGACGCGATAAAGGTAGAGGCGAAGCGCGTCGAAAGGGAAAGGTTTTTCGCCGAGCCTATAGAGCTGAACATAGAAGTCGAGGACATAGACAAAAAGATGGGGGAAGTTCTCAAGCTTGTTTATGATAATTCAGACAGGTACGGGATAACATCTTTCAATTCCGTTAGGAGGTATTTCCCTGATGGCTACGGCATGCTCATGGACTTTTTCGTACCGCTCCTGTACCTGCACAACAACGGATCCGTAGCCATGTCGCAGGAGGAGTTTTTTGGCGAGATAATGATAAAAGTGATAAGGCGCGAGAGGTTAACTCCGGAGAAGTCGGTGGGCGTAGATGCCTGAGAATTCTGAAAACGAGAGCTTGAAGCTTATTGAGGCAGTATTGTTCGTCACCGGAAGGGCTATGGGCGTAGACGAACTGTCCGAGGCCAGCGGCATAGCTTCCAAGGGGTATGTAGAAAGCTTGGTGAAAAAGCTGGCCGAAAAGTATTCGTTAAGCGACACTGCGCTCGCAGTTGCCGTTATAGGCGGTAAATACATGCTAACTCTGAAAGAACCCTATGCTTCTAGGGTAAACAGCTTGGCTGGCACTCCGGAAATTTCGAAGGCAGCGCTCAGGATATTGGCATACATAAGCAAGAAGGAACCCATACTGCAAAGCGACATAGTCAAAGCGTTCGGCACCTCTGTTTACGATCAGATGAAAGAACTAAAGGAAAAGGATTTTGTCAAGACTGAAGCTTATGGCAGGACAAAAAAGATTACTACAACACAGAAATTCAGGGAGTATTTCAACATATCAAAAGATCAGTAGTTTGGAGGAACCTCTCTGACTCCGTTCGCATTGTTTATGAACCGTGCAGCCACGAATAACACTGATGACAGCCTGTTCATATAAGCCAGTATTTCCCTGTTTTCTATTTTGAAGCTGTTCGCAGCATTGACAACCGATCTTTCAGCTCTCCTCGCAACCGCTCGGGCTTCATCTGCGGTTGCACTTTCCATGCATCCTCCAGGCAGCACGAAGCTTGAAAGAACAGGAAAAGCGGCACCCATAGAATCCGCATAGGACTCCAACCTTTGTACGTCTTCTTTGCCTATACGCCTTTTCGGCATGAAGGCTTTGTTTGCCGAAGAGGCAAGCTCGGCACCTATTGAAAACAGATCGTTCTGGATTGATAACAAAACATCTTTGAGCAAAAGCTTGCCGCCCTTAAAATTGGCAACGTATTCGTTTTTGCCTTTATTTAGCAGTGCAATCAGCATCCCTATTTTAGTATTTAGTTCGTCTATGTCTCCAACCGCCCAAAATATAGGATCGGACTTATTCGCACGCACGCTTCCGAGCGACGTTTCCTTGTTGTCTCCGAGGCCAGTATAGTATTTCGTTGCCATTGGATAATCACCTTTTTGTCTTGACCGGATCGGGCCTTATTCCATGCCCTTCCAGAAAAGTTCTTGTTCTGGAAAGAAGCTCATCAGTGATTTTATCTATTTCCATATCTCCGTCTATGTGCTCTATGTTAACATCAGTAAATTTTGAATATGATTTTGAAATCTTTTTCATGAAGTCAAGCTTTTCAAATATCTCCCTTTTGGTTCGTGAAGAATTTAGCCTTGCTACAGCTTTTTCCGGGCTAAGGTCTATGAAAAATGTTTTATCTGGAACAGGAAATATTGAATTCAGTTCGTTTAGATATTTCCTGTCAATTCCCGAAGCTTCCCCATATGCTATTGTAGAATAGTAGTATCTGTCGCATATGACTATGGAGCTTTCAATGGCACGCTTGATGGCTTTTATATGCTCGTTCCTGTCCGCCACAAAGAGCAATTGCAGCGATATCAGGTCTAGCCTCACATCCTCTTTCAGGACCTGCCTTATAAACTTGCCTATTGGGCCGTCAGTGGGTTCCTTTTCCTCACTTACATGATATCCAAGCTTTGACAAACTTCTGCAAAGCGCATTTGTCTGCGTAGTCTTGCCTGAGCCGTCTATACCTTCTATTACTATGAACACCATATCCCTACCCTGTTTTGTCTAGGCTTTTGGTTTTGGCAGATTTTTAATTATTGCGGAAAGTAGCCAATAAGCCGTGTATTTCGAAGGCCAATTGACTTTCGCCTTGATAATTGCATTGCTTAGCTTGCAGTCACGTTTGATATTGCTATTGCCCCAGCCTCGCCTATAACCCTAACAGAATATGTCTGGTTCTGCAACGGCATTATCGTTAACCTGCCATCTCCTGTGGATATTACGCCATTATATGTGAATGTTGCGCTTGATCCAGAGGCTATTGAATATCCATTAGGACCTTCAGCCTCGTTCTCATCGAACGGTAGCATTAGCGTGCCGTTTGTGCTTATCAAGAATGCCAGCATGTTGTGGTAACGCCTGTTGAAAGCGTTTGCAGCATGTATGTATTCCTTCAACTTAAGATTCGTGAAATTGAAATTATGCATAGACTCCATAACTGACAGATTTACCCTGTTCTGCATATTTGCGCGTATTGCGTTGAAGTCGGATGGGCTTACGTTGAAGCCGAATTCATGGTTGAACTCGGAATAGTTTGATGTTATTGCAGTCATGTTTATGCTGCTGTTTGCAATCTGCCCCAGAAGGCGGGATAGATTATGGTTTTGGAGCGCAGATGATATCCCTGCTTTTGCCCCGGCGCTCAGGTTTACTCCGTACTTACTTGCCAGTTCCCCGAATAATGAGCTCAAATTATAATTTCCGTTCGAGTATTCGCTTATTATTGAGGTTATACCGCCAAAGCCACTGCCTTGGAGCAGGTACTGCTGCGGTACTTGTTGTATTGCCGAATGCATTTCCGCATTTGCCCCGGCGCTCAGGTTCATTCCCATTATCCCGAATAAGAGTATGTGATTTACATAAGCAGTCGAATTCCCAGAGTTCTTCACGGTGACGCTAAAGCTCGTATGGTTTGCCTCTTCAATTAGCGATGCATTTGTTATGGTTATGTTGGGAGTCGCAAGCGAGAGCTTTGAATGCATGTCTGCATTCAACTTTATCCTTGCACCTACATGTACAGCCGTGCTGTTTACATTGTTCGCGCCTACGATGACCGCCTTGACAGAAGGCACCATTACGAATATTGTCTGGTTTGTTGAGATTATCTGCACTATGGTTGGCGATAGATCTATAAGCACCGCGCCGCTTGTGCCGTTAACGTTGCTGATGTGCACATCAAGCTTGTTAGATGGGAGCGTCACGTTGTAGGTAGTTCCGTTTATTACAATTTTTGAAGAGCTTACGTTAAGCACTATCGAGTCGTAAGATTTTGTCTTGTTTAGCGATGCTATGCCAAGCGTCTGTGAAACGTTAAGAAGTGAAAGCAGGTCTATTGTGCCGGAAGCGTTTAGGCTGACAAAGCCGGAGGAATTTGTCGCACCGGTTTCATGCAACTTCGCACCGTTGAAGGTAACATTTAACGCAGTCGTCCCTGAAGGAACCTGAGCCGGATCAGTAAGCATAAATGCCACAGTGCCGTTGGACGAAACTGAGGGTAAAACCGTAGTAGTAGCAATTGATGGCCTTGGTGTCACCAACCCTATCGCGATGTATATTATAGCGAGTATTACTATTATCCCTATTATATAGCTTACGGCTTTGTTCACCATGCAAACACTTATTCATTATTTGAAATAAAGCTTAAATATATTTTTGTTAAATAAATGTGTTAGCACCTGAGGCACGCCCGTTGCACTTAGGTGAAAGAAATGAATAAAACGGAAAAGACAAGCGGTGCAGAAAGCACCAGAGAAAGTAAGAGCATCTTGGGATCCTTCTGGGAGAAGGAAGAGATGAATTTGGGCGTGCCGAACATGAGAGTATTGGAAAAATATCTTCCATACTTGCGGCGCTAGTGAATGGCAAAAAAAACCATTCTTCCCTCTCTGTGGGGCCATTTGTAAATGATTTTTTACCCAGCTTATCATTCTTCCTTTGGTATTGCCATTTCCTTGAAATCCTTATCGCTTACTTCTATGTACATGCAGTATCCAAGCCCTTCTTTCAAGGTTCCGGCAAGTTCCTCTCCAGGTATCGCTTCTACAGTCTCTTTTGTATAAGGGGGATTCCTAAGGTCCAACCATCTAGAATCGGTATGTGTGCTGCTCACCAGCCTTTCTGCTCTTGATAGGGTTTTTTCCCCGACAAAAAGCTTCGAGTGGTTTCCTCTTGTAAGTGAATCTAGCAATTTTTCTGATATTGCCCTCCTTGCAAATTCTGCATTTTCTAGTTTTGGCATTGGCGAATTTGGTTTTATGAGCTCTGATGCCACAGGAGCCAGCCTTAAGGCGTCGGATTCGTCGTATATGCTGCTGCCGATTTTCCTTTTTGAAAGTATCATGCGCTCTGCTATCCTGTCTACGTCGTAGTGATCTATCAGTAGAAGCCCATGCAGAAGCGCACTTTTGACGCCCCAAAATATTGCATGGCTTGCAATAACTTTACCGTCTACGTTTATTGTTGATGCCTTGTTGTCAGCGTATACATCCTTTATCCCTAATTCTGATAACGCTGAAGCCATGTACTCGGCGAAATACTTTCGCATGTCCTCATAATGCCTGAAACTCCCGTCGCGGGGCACAGTAAAAGTGTACGCAAGGCACGCCTTGTCAAATTCTACGTGGGAACCTCCAGTTATGCGCCTCGCAAGGTCGAAAGAGGCATCCCTTGCCTTAACGTTCTTTGGTGATTCGCCATAGCCCAGAACTACAGAATCCTTTTTAACGTTCCAAAACCTTATGCCTGCTACATTTCTCGATGCACTTTCCTCAAGCATGAGTTCCTCGAGGGCCATGTTCTCCGATATACTTAAATTGTTCAGGCCCCAATATTCATAGTTAAACATATATACATATTAAGCAGTTTAAAATAAAGATTTTACCATTATGGTGCAGCGATGCTTAACAAGAAGAAAACTGCGTTATGCATACTGGCTGTTTATGCTGCAATGCTCCTTATCTTAGGGTCTGCCATAATCTTCAGGATAAACGCTGTGGGAGGCTATTACTGGGACTTCACAGCACATATGCTTTATGCTAAGGCCCTTGACAACGCGGCTTTCTATTCCAGCATTGCAAACCATACTTCTGCGCTCGCAATATCATACGAAAATATTTTTTATGTGGAATGGTTCAGGGCACCGCTTATGTCTGTGCTTATGGTACCGTTCTTGGGAATTGGCACGTACGGGCCTATGTACTATGTGGTTGCCGAATTAGCATTGCTCATAATTGCTTCTATATATGCTGCGGATGCGATAAGCAGCGACAGGTTCCTAATGTTAGCCATGCTTTTCACCCCCTACGTCGTGATATATCTAACGCTTCTCAATGGGGCTGAGATACTATCCATGGCGCTGCTGCTGTTCGGCATAGGGCTTGCAGCCAGAGGCAAATGGCAGGCAGGATTGCTCCTTGGCCTTGCCGGGCTTGCAAAGTACTTTTCTTCTTTATTCATCTTGCTGCTCCTCTTCCTTCCAAAAAGAGAAAGGCTAAGGGGATTCATTTCGTACATAGCCGTCCTAGCAGCATGGTTTGCGGTGAACTTCGCAACTTTCGGCAACCCGATTGAAAGCTATCTGCAGTCTTTCTACGAGGCGTTCATTATATATAAAGTAAGCGAGAGCAGCATAGCGGGCGCCGCAATCCAATCATTCTCGATAATATTCACATACCTATTACCTTTCATGGTGGCAGCAGCGATTGTTGCCATATTTCTTATACGCAACAGGAGCCCATATGATAAAAAAACCAGATTTTTTGGTCATAGCCTCGAGTACAGTGAAAAAATAGTTATAGTTTCGTTTCTCTTAGCGCTTGTTGGGATCGCAGCTGTGGCAATTCATGCATCGATAAACAACCTGCCCAGATGGGGGTATGAGATATATGCGTGCACTGCATTGTTGCTAGGCGTGTTTTTTGCTAGGGTTGCAAAGTTATATGGCAAGCATAAACGGTACATCAATGCAGCTATAGCCTTTGCCGCAACGATATATATTTTGCTGCTCGTGGTGGCTTATTTTGGAATAGCACTTCATTATCCGTTCTCCACAGTCGGAACGAATAATGCCACAATAATTAATGCGGTTGAAGAACTAAAGAATTTAGGAATTGCGAACTGCAGCATGGTATCAAATGCATGGGTATATTTGAGATATTATAATATACCTGCGCACTATCCAGGGGATCTGAATTCCACGAGCGATAGATACCCTGCAGTCATAATTGATAATATAGGGATAGATGCAAACAGCATAGGAATAGAAGGCTATTCCGTTGCCTATTTGGGCAAGAATTACGGAATATACCTGCCACATAATTATTCATGCGTCACATTTTCACGATGATATCATGAATAGTTAGGGGTTTCCCTTCTGTGCTGACGGCGCCAGCCACGGTTTCCTTCTCTTCCTTCATGCCTCTGGCCGTTGTAGTGGGCACGCTCCCTGCCGCCGTATCTGGAATTGCCGCTGGAACCGCGATCGCCTCCGTAACTGCTGCGGTTTCTGCTTCCATCGAAATGGCTCTGTTGACCTCCGAAGCGCCTCGGCGGCCCGCGGTCATGCTCCGAACTTGAGAAGTATTTTCCGAAATTAACGTTTTTAAACTTATCCAGATCGAGATTGATCATCTTAAACTTTATCCCTGCAAATTTCTCCACGGCGTATATGAAAGGCTGTTCGTCCCTCTGCACTATTGTAAACGCCCTGCCTTCCCTGCCCATCCTTGCGGATCTTCCGACTCTATGTATGTAGATTGCAGGTTCGTCAGGAGAATCGAAGTTTATTACGTCGCTGACGTCAACTATGTCAAGCCCCCTTGCAGCCACATTGGTTGCTATGAGAAGGCCGCCATCTACATGCCTGAAGCGGTTTAAAGCTATTTCCCTTTTTGCTTGCGTAATGCCTCCATGAAGCAGTATAGGTTTGAAGCCGTTGTCGGAAAGTATCCTGTAAAGCGTCTCGGTATTTCTCTGGGTCTTTGAGAAGACTATTGCCTTTTTGGGCTTATATTCATCTAGGTAGGCTAGCAGCGCAGAAAATTTCGATGATTTGCTAACCAGCGAATAGATATTCTGTATCTTTTTGACTGCGAGCTCCTCTTCACCGCCGACCTCTATGTTTTTAATGTCATGCATGTATTCGTATGCAACCTCCTTTATCCTGTTTGGCATTGTAGCGGAGAAAAGCATCATCTGCTTCTTCTCTGGCATGTTTTCTATGATGTATTTTATGTCATCTATAAAGCCCATCTCCAGCATTATGTCGGCTTCGTCTAGAACGAGAAATTTTATCTTGCTTAAGTCAAGCATGCCCCTCTCCATCAGGTCTATTATCCTACCAGGAGTTCCTATTACCACGCTTGCTCCGGAACGTATCTTATCTGCTTGGGGATTTATTGACACGCCTCCGTAAACTATCGCGTTCCTTATATGCGTGTATTTACCAATCTTTGTAAATACGTCAGATATTTGTATTGCGAGTTCCCTCGTAGGCGCTATCACCAAAGCGTGCACACCCGATTTCGAAGGCTGCTGAACCAGCATATCAAGTATAGGTATTGCAAACGCCCCTGTCTTGCCGCTGCCAGTCTTGGACCTTACTATGAGGTCCTTGCCTTCGAGGGCATAAGGTATTGCTTCAACCTGCACTTCAGTAGGGTTCGTAAAACCCATCTCTCCAAGGGCCTTCTTTATTTCTGCTTTTAGGCCCGTATTTTCGAAACTATCGAATCTGTCCAATGAATCACTTTTTAGAGTAAAGCCATTAAGTCAAAATAAGGCACCTTGTGTCTATGGCTCACATACCGCTTTAAGCGGGAAAACAAGACGCCTTCGCAAACAATGCAATTAAATTCTGCATATAGCTTTTAACATATACCTTTTGAAGCGCTTAATATTTAATAGTGAGCC
>JAVYSI010000015.1:0-14079 GCA_038729265.1 Methanothrix sp.
TAAACTCGTCATCTATGGCTTCGTATGCCTTGCCGTCAAAACCCTTTATGGTGAGCCTTATCTTCACTATCTCGTTTATTGTAACATAGTCAGCTTCCAGCAGGACGCCTTCTAGCTTTATCAGATTGTCTGTTCCCTCTGCCGTACTCTGCCGTTCCGAGCTCTTAGAATCAGCCATAATTACCATTTTTGTCAGGCAACGCTAAATAGTTTATCGTATAGCTTAAAAAAAGAATTGAGGCGCCGGCCTTGCGCAGGTGCCTACTGTATAATGTTACTTTTTCTCCTCTATCTTTGTCCTTGTTATTACCAATGGAGGTATCAAACCAAGAGAGTACGCAACTAGGGTTCCGGTAGCGCTGCACCTGAAGTTGAGCCCGTTTATGACTTCCTCAGCCAAATCTACTGGCAACGTGTGCGATTCCGACCATTTCTTTAGGACGCTGCTTATCGCATCCTTGGACTCGTTCATTTCTATGTTGCCGCTCAGCTTTATCTGCCCTATTGCCTTTGCGTTTGCAGCTTCACTCGCGAAATAATCTGCAACGAATGAATAGGTTATATTAAGCGTATCGCCTTTCGAAGAGACGTCCTCCACATTTATGTTCAGCTTTGGGAACTTCTGCTGTGCCAATGCTGCGCTGTCCATTATCTTGCCTTCCACGTTGGAGATATTGAATGCTGTTATCATTTAATCACTTAAGAGAGTTTTAAAAACAATATATTTAAATTTTGCCCTGTTGTTGCGCGCCGAGCCGTTTCAACAAAGCCCGTCTGATACAGGGTGCTCATCTTCGTTCGAGCATGACGTACCGTAGGTAATGTCAGTTTCCGGGTCGCTCTTGCCTTTCCTAGTTATTTCTGGATTGCTGTAATTGGATTCATCGCTGCGCAAGTAAAGCCCTAGCGCAGGCTCAAAAACTTTTTTTTCAGACCTTTTTATGGGTTTGTTGGTCGTTTCCATATAAAAGCACACTATATCTGCTCTTGCTTTATATATTTATAATTATTGTGTGATGTCATGGGCAAATGTGTTTACCTACCCTTCTCAAAAACGGCGAGTGCCTCTTCCATGCTTTTGAACTTGAAATCAGGATGAGCCTCAAGCAGCGCCTTTTCGTTTGAGAATCCATTGAGCATGGCTGCTGAGCTCATGCCCGCTCTTTGTGCAGCTAGTATGTCCTCCTTGCGATCCCCAAAATAAATGCAGCGCTGCCTGTCGGCTTTCAGTATTTTTGCGATAACTTTCAGCCCTGTCGGGTCTGGTTTGATCCTTTTTATGGATTGGGCGCTAAGTATTATGTCAAAGTAGTTGAAAGCGTTGAGGTGCTTTATTTCTACATATACCCTTTTCAGACTTCCGTCAGTGAAAAGTGCGGTCTTCTTCCCAGAGTCATTGAGTTTTTCGAGGAATTCTCGTGCGCCTTTGTGGAATTTGGGCTTCAGCAGGGAAAAGAAAAGATCCGCAAACTTAACGAACGACGTCATCTCTATGTCATCGAATTCCTTTTTCGCCTTTCCGAAAAAAGCGTGGTTTATGGCAGATTCTATCTCCTCTTCATCTGCTGGAAGCTCCGACATCATCCTCGATTTTTTGAAAGCAAGCCATATCGGATGGTTTACCAGCGTAGGGCTATTCAGAGTTCCGTCCCAGTCAAATATGAAGGTGTCAAACCTGTGCGACATGCCGTAAGGATCTGACATTACCACACCAAATCTATGCTGGGTTTCAGCATCTCTGCACGTTGCGCCCTTTGCGATCCAGAAGTTTCTTCTGATTTGATTTCTACTGGAAACCCAACCTTCGATTCTATGAAGCTACTAGCTTCTGAGAATGCACCGAGCATATCTTTTTGAGATATTTCAGGACCTGGTTGCATTGAGTTTACAGACTTCATGTATTTTGACAGAAATTTTGCTACTACCTCTTTGTCCAATTTTGAGAATTCCGGCTTTGACAGGACATTTTCTATTTTCTTCTCCTTTGCGAGCGATGAATACGCTGCAGCTTTCCAGTCCGCAGCTATTATTATCTTCGCCAATTTCGGCTTCTCTTGGGAACCAGAGGGCCTTGTAAGCGATATTGCTTTCATAATGTCGTCGATAGTTGATTTTATTGTGTCTTCCATTGCCTCTTCCTTTGCGCTGACCATTGAACTGTCTTGCTCAGGCCATTTTTCTGCCAGGATCGACGTGCTATTTCCGAGCATGTGCCATATCTCCTCGCTTATATATGGCATTGCAGGAGCCAGCATTAGCAGCACCTTCTGCAGATATTCTGAAATTACTATCTGGTTCGGAGTAGTTCTTTCCATGTACCATTTAAGCTCGTTGACTGATTCATAGAACGCCTCTACATAAGCGTTCCTTATGGCAAGAATCTCCATTGACTTTGTGACCTTTTCTATCTTGGAATTGAGTTTCGAGTAAAGCCAGTAATCCATGTGTGTGAGGGGGCCGGAATTCATCAGCTCCAGCTTCTCGGCTATGTCCATTAGGAAGCTAAGCTTGGACTTCACGCTGTCAACGCCTTCAGGGCTAAAATCCACATCGTTATTTAGGTCGGCGCTCAGGACCTGTATGAACCTGACCGGATCCGCGCCGTAGTCTTTTAAAGCTTTGAGCAGCGGCACAATATTTCCGAGACTTTTGCTCATCTTCTGGCCTTTGTAGTTGACCATTCCGTTGGCTACAATCTGCTTGGGCCAATCGTCCCTGTCAAAAATGGCTACGTGGTTAAACACGTACATAGTCAAATGGCTTGGTATGAGTTCCGATGCAGAATGCCTCGACGTAAATTTATACCAATAGTCAAATGATTCTCTGCACCTTTTTATCGTTTCTATATCCAACCCATTTTCCTTGCTCACTTCATCTGCGGAGGCTCTGCCCCTGAAGACGTATTCGAAGAACTTTTCAGTCAACTGTTCGGGTTTCGCGTTGGCATGACGCAGTATGGGAACTATAGTATAAAACGCCATGTATATTGTCGAATCCGACAAAGACTCTATTATATGGTCTTTGCTGAACGGAAACCTTGTGCCAAGCCCCTGGGCGCGCTCGGCAGCCCTTAGGTCAATCCAGTCTATGGCCGCATTTAGCGCGCCCGTAAGCTTTTCCGGAAAAACTTTTAGATTTGGAAGATATTCGTGCACCTTAGCCTTCCACTGCTTGTTTCCATAATCTATGAACCACTGGTCACTTATTATCTTGACTGTGACACGATGGCCGCATCTGCAATAGACAGGTTTGTCATTTGCTATAACGTAAAGGTACACGAGCAGTTTTTCGACTTCTAGGTCTTTGGCTATCTGCTCCCTTGCCACTGCCACAGGCATCCCGGAATATTTGCCCGTTATCATTACGCCCCGTTTTTGCTCGTCCCTGTACAGTTTTTTTGTCGCAGCTTCTATTTCTGCATCGTTGGCCTTTTCTATGTCTTTGGTTTCGGCATTCAAGTATTCGAGAGCCGGAGATGTTTCGGTATCTTTGCTCCCGTCCAGCTTTATAACCCTTGGATAAGCTGAAATTTCAGTAGTGGCGTTGTGAAGCTTTGAAAGCGCAACGAAATCAAAAGGGGCATGGGCCGGAACTGCCATGACTATTCCAGTGCCGAAATCCGGCTTTACAAAATAACCGTCTAAAACAGGTATCTCTTTTTTATCTATCGGATTTATTGCGGTTTTCTGCAGCAGCTCTGAAGGTTCGACCGGTTTCTCTGTAACGATGTCAAATTGGCCAGACATCATTGTTATGGATTCCTTGGACACGTAGCACTTGAAATCATCGATCTTTACCATCGCGTATTCCGAATTTTTATTTATAAAAAGGTTGGTGACTCCATAAATCGTTTCTGGCCTGTATGTAGCACATACAAAAAAGGATTCCTCTCCCTTTACTTGGAATTTTACCATGAACATCTTTTCGATCTCAGGCTGGACATCGCCCTTTGTGTCATGCTGGCCCACTGCGTTCTTTTCATTGTCGCACCATCCGACAGGGTGCTTGCCTTTTACAAGATACCCAGAGTCCATCAAGTGATGAAACTGCCATTCAACCATTTTGCTGTAAAGCGGATCTATGGATATGAATTCCCTTCTCCAGTCTATTCCCATCCCTACTTTTATGAAGGCTTCCTTGAATTGCTTGCTGAATAGGTCTGCGACCTTTATAGGGCTGTCCAGGCTTGCTATCTCTTCGTCTGAAATACCGAACGCCTTGAGTTCTTCAATCAGGCCCTGGTCCTTCTCTTGCAGCCTTTTTATTATGGCGAGTATAGGGGTGCCTGTATAGTGCCAGCCCATTGGAAATATGACGTTATAGCCTCTCATGCGCATGTATTTCGAGTAGAAGTCGGCAGTGCCATAGGTCCTCAGATGACCTATGTGCGGAGGCATATTTGTATACGGCCATGCAGCCGTTACCAGCAGCGGCTTTTTGTCATTGGGATCATGCTCAAAAAGCTTTGACGCTTCCCATTCCTTCTGCCATTTTTGCTCGATTGCTGCAAAATCTATCATTAATACCATCGTGTAAGCTTATTTGTTTTAGGCATATAAAAGTTTTAGGCATATAAAATAATAAATAGTCTGTACACTGCCACTAAACCGATCCTTTTTATTTCCTTAAGAACTGCTTTTGCCCAGATATTTCTATGACAATGCTTTCAATATAGGCAGTCGCGGCCCTTATATACTCAGCTGCGCTCCATATTAGATCAATTGCAGGTCTTTTGCCTATTGCATCGTTTTCTCCTTCACGATATGGATTCAAAAACTTCTCGTCTATGGGATCCTGTTCTGGAAGGCTGAAACCAGATTTTGGGACTAGCTTTTCTATGTTTTCCAAGATGTAATCAGCACGCTGACGATCTCCGTTTTTCAAATTTAAGTATGCCTCGGCCGCGCCAAGCAGTATCCATCCAGAACCTCCGAAGTACCTGTCCCCTTCGTAGCGCTTTGGAAATGCGCTTTCGTAAACCATTTTCCCGTCTTGGGATTTGAATATATGGTTCTCTAGCAACGCCTCCATAGTCTTATAATATACGTCTTCGCCAACCAGCGAGTGTTCAGGATCAAAAAGGGCAAACAGAAGGTATGCAGCAGCATCGACCTTGGGGTTTTCCGCAACATCATGGCCAAATTCTTCCCTGTATTTCCTAAGTATCCCATCCTTCACAAAAAATTCATTCATGAAATTAATAATCCCAGCGCTGCCGTATATCTCTCTTTTTATCTTATCTGCATTTATGTTGATACCAAGCTTTGAGCCCAGATATAACACAGAGTTTAGGCCCGCATAAGCTGCACCTATGTCGTACGAGTGCAACATGTGGGGGTTCTGCTCCCAAACATCTGCACACGGGCATTTGTAGATATTTATTATATAATCAGTTAGAATGTTGATGTTTCTGCTTATTAATCCTTTAAGAGACTCTGTGAGGCTGTCCGCGCCGAAAGCTTTTACGAATTCTGAAGTGGCATATAGAACCAGTGGTACAGAATCGAACTGCTTTAGCCAAGAATTGGGATTTTCTGCTTCAGCCAAGTCGTTTATATGCCTTCCGTCAATTTCAATGTCAGCGAGATTACCATTGCTATCGATTCTCGCAGGTATATGGTTTTTCAGTTTTTTAATTTCGAAATTTTCAAGGCTCATTGAAGCAGTAGAGCCGAGCTTTTCGCGGTTGTAATTTATAAGGCTCCACTGCTTTGAAAGTATTCTAAATGCTCCGTCCCTTGCCTTTTCAACAGATGGCATTAGATCTTTGTCTTCGGATATTTTTATTGAAGATGCAGCCTGAGATAATGATGATGACACCATGGCAGAGTCCCTGAACCACATCAGCTTATACCAAGTATAATCAGTAGCTGCCCTGATATATCCGTCAGGCGATATATTTGATATTATATGGTCGATTGCTGCAATTATGTTCTTTTTTCTTTCTGCAAAAACATCTTTTTGATCCTTTGCCATTGTAGGAAGTTTGGAGCAGGTTTCGCCTGCTTTGTGTTGGTCCAATGAGTATATGGATTTTTCCAACAGCACACCCTTATTTCGATTATTACTCCATATCAAACATATAAATAGCTTTCAGCATCTAACATTTAGTAGATTGCAAAGGATGTTTGTGATTTTCTATGGTAAATGAGTTTCAAGCATATTGCGCCCAGGTTGTTCGATGGATTTTTTAATTTTGAGGATTGTTTTCTTCTCTGTTTTCGCGTTCGCATACATGATGTTTGACATCTTCAACAACAGGAACGTGCCTTCTTATTTTGCTTATGCGACACTTGCCGTAGGTGCGGTATTTACCTTGCTGTACTTGAATTTAACGCTTATATTTTATAGTGCGCTAATAGCCGTAGCTACGCTCGGATTCGGGTATGTGGTTTATAGGATAGGACAGCTTGGCGCGGCCGATGTAATAGAGCTGGCAGCACTGTCTTTGATCATACCTTTCCTTTCGAAACCCTTAATTTTCGGAACAGTACAGCCATACATGCCGATGGCACTTTCAATTGTTATAAATAGCGGGATAGCCGCGCTTATCGTAGTCCCGTTGTATTACATACCCAAGGCACTTGCCACCAAACAACGCAATTACAAGCACAACACATCGGCAACATATTTTAGGATGGCCCTCATAGTTACTATCTATTGCTTCTTTGGCATTTTCCTTATCTTTGCATTGCACGCCTCATATGCGGCTATTGGCATTCTTCTAGTCATTGCAGCAGGTTCCGCGCTTGTCATAGCTTATGAAGGCAGAATGATGGCTTACATGTCGCAGTATGTAACCTACAAAAAAATGGAAGCGGGAGATATAATAGCAACTGGAATGATGGAATCAAAAGAGATTGATTACGCTTACAGGAAACTGAAGCATTTTGAAAGGCTGGTGACACCCGAATTGATCAACGAACTAAAATCCAAAATGCCCAAGCGCAGGTTTCCGGTTTATAAAAAGCCAATACCTTTTGCAGTCCCGATATTCATCGGCGCCGTGACCGCTCTAGCATTCGGCAATGTGTTGCTCTTCCTTTTGCCTGCATACCCATAACATATCAACGTTTTAGAAAGCTTTTTAGCCTATCGCATAGAATGATTTATGTGATTGCTTGAACTATGCAAGAGAACACATCAAAAGGTATTGGGTATTCGCTTACAGGCGTGCGCTTGGAATATCAATGTTCACTTTTGCAATAGCTTTGGCTGTTGGAATGCTTTTCACATCAATGCTCTCAAACATCTTTTTCCTTAGCCCGATAGCTGCTGTGTTGTTCTGGGCGGTACTTATAATAATAACCATACTTACTTTGACCGTGAGCTTCTTTGATGCCCATATCTCAACCATAAAATTTATGAACATGGAAGAAAGGCATACCCACAGCAAGTACGTAGGGATATGGATATTTTCGCTTGTGATAGGTGCTTTGGTTTTCATACTGCCTGCTATATTCTCGCAGGATTATGGAGTTGAACCTATAATACTGCTTTTCTCATTCGGAGGAATATTATGGGTGCTTTATGTTTCCGTTAGGACACTTTTCAAGCACAGCTATTTTGAGATAGCTTATGGTGCAAGCGTATTATGGATAATATTCGTGATAGGTATAGCATTTGTAAGCGGGACAACAGGTGGGCTTAATACATCACAGAGCGTTGCAATAACGTTCATATCCATGGCATCGCTAATAGTTGTATTTGCAAGCATGGGAATAACCATGATGTTCAAATCTACGAAGGAGTTTGTAGTTGACTTTGAAAATGTTATGCGCGCCATTGAGGGCAAGCCCGAACTTGCATACAGAAGTCCTGAAGCTGCCATTTCGAGCAAACCGCACAGGAATAGAAGAGGGCGCCCGGCAAAAGCTTCGAAATCTGGAAAAAGGAGATCAAGATAAGGAATATTGCCAAATTGATTTTTAGGATCTTTCCGCAGCAATATCATAGAGCTCTTGCTCGTCGCTTATTGAGTATATCTCGCTCTTTTTAATTGTTGGTATCCCGAAGATGTTATTGCGCAGCTCGGTATTGGTCATTATAAACTGTATGTCGTCAAACACTTCATTGAACTTGCTGTAGAATTCAGACCATTTTTTAAGAGTTCTCAGGTCAGCGAGCTCTGCAAATTCGAATCTATTTTTTTCCTTGAAACCCTTGTTGAATGGCTCTTTGTTTATTTCGAATATGGATATGCCACTCACAGGATTGGGCTTTGGGGTACTGCCCATATGATATGTAACTCCTAGCTTCGAAGAAAGCGCACTTTCCAGCTTTTCCAGATTTTCAGGGCTTGCTGATGTGAAGCCGTGCTCGTACCTGTATATGCTGTCGACTGATACTCCTGAGCTTCTGGAAAGCTGTCTCATACTCATCCCTGAAAGCTTCCTAAGCCTTTTGAGCTCTGGCCCATTTATCTCAACTTTTTCACTGAAGAATTTCCTTGCCTGCTTGAAATTCCCGTTGTAAAGCATAACTTCCACAGTATCGGTGCTTATGCAGCTGATGCCATGCCTTGTGAAAACCTTGCTCTCCTCAATTTTTGTGTTTTTGTAGGTCTTTCCTATTACATAGGCTTCTGCATCGAAGAAACTCGACAGTTTGCCCAGCGACCTGCCATCCTCTGGAGTGATAGAGTCTATGTTGTTAACTGTTTTCATTATTACGATACGACCATTCTTTTCCGCTATTATGTCGAAAGGGGCGTGAAAATTGCTTACGCTAACGCATGAGAATCCAGCCCTTTCTATAAGCTTTTCGCACAGCTCTTTGTTCTTTGAGCTGCTAATATCGGATCGCATAATATTATTCTCATTTTATAATTCTTAAATTTTTGCTTTAGTGATTTTCACAGCTGTGAAAACACTTTTGCCGCTATCTCCTTTCCAAGCAGCATTTCGACTTCGGCCCTGTGACTGCGTATATCGTTTACCGTGCGTATACCGTTGTCAAATAGCTTCCTTGCCCTAACCCTGCCTATCTGCTCAAGCCTTACCAGATCTAGAAGTTCGGCTTTTATGCCATACTTGAGCCTTACCCTTATATCCACAAGTTGCCTAGCAGAAATATGGGAGAGCTTTGCAAGCTCTATTGCGGAATATATCACCCAATCGGCGTTGGACAGCTTTGCATATAGGGCCCCTGGAGTAATGTGATACTTCCTTATTATGGATTCTTCATCTATTTCTGCCATCCAATCGCGCAGCATAAGCGCAGATGTGAACGGCTCGACAGGATTGTAATAGCCAAAGGAAAGCTCTTCGTACTTGTAAAGAAGGTCGCCACCGAACTTGTCCTTGTAGAATACGTATTCTGCTTCAGCCTCTTCCGTAGGCCTTAGGTATGGCCTCATCTCAACAGTATTTGTTATAAGGTACAGCATTGACACCTCGTCCTTTGCCACAGGCATGAATTCGAGCATCCACTTGGCCGAGAGCGGGTCTATATAAAGCTCGCTTACTCTCTTGCCTATCTTTGTAGCAAGTAGCTTGCCGTAATCCTCGATTATGAAACCCCAATCATAGAGTTCCCGCAATACCTGCTTGACCGCAGCTTTTATGTGGGAATCGTTACCATATACAAAGCCGTAGAAGCTCTTTTTGATGAAGTCTTCTATGCCTTCAAGCGTGTTAAGGAAATCTTCAGCTATGAACGCCAGTATGTGCATCCTCAATACTGAAGCAACGCCCAACGCAGAGTCTATCGGCTCTGGCGTGCCTATTATGTAGCGCATGTAAAGCTCCTGGACTTCATAGCGCTGGTTTGATGCTATAAGCGCCCTTCCTTCAGTGTCGTATTTTGGCCTTCCTGCCCTGCCGAAAAGCTGAAGTACCTCGTTTACACTTATCCTTTCAGACGTCACGCCGTTGTGCCTTGTAAGATCCCTTACGAGCACAGTATGGGCAGGAAGGTTTACACCGTAACCTAAGGTAGTTGTTGCGCATATTACTTTTATGAATCCTTTCTTGAACGCATCCTCCACAATTGCCCTTTGTATGTTCACCAGACCAGAATGGTGAAAGGCCACACCTGAAGAAACGCATAGAGCCAGCTTGGCGCACTGGCTCGTAGGCTTTTCCAGCGCATTGAGTATCGACTGGCTAGTTGCCTCTAGCTGCTTTTTCTCATCGATTTTTAAGATTCCGTTTAGCAGCGGCGCCAGCTTGGCTGCACCGGCCTCAGCGTTCCTCCTGGTCGAATAGAATATTATCGCCTGTTTGTTCTGGGAGAGCGTATCCTCCACGAGCCTGAATTCAGGAATTTTGCTTTTGCCTTTCATCTGTGCCTCGCTAATCTCGTCATTGTCCCAGTAAAAGATCTTACTTCCTTCAACCACACCCTTGTGCAGGCGTACCGGCCTGTAATCGCTCTTCACCAGCTTGGCTTTGAGCCATGCGGCGAGTTCCTCGTCGTTGCCTATAGTTGCGCTCAGGGCTATTATCTGTGCGTCGCTTATCCTCATCAGCTTCGTTATCAATAGTTCCAGCGTCGGACCCCTGCTTATGTCTGAAAGCATGTGTATCTCATCAAACACTATGCAACCTACAGAGCTTATCCATGGAGCCCCATGCCTTATCAGGCTATCCAGCTTTTCTGTGGATACGAAAAGCATCTCGTATTCTGATAGCCATTGGTCTGAGGAATCAAGATCACCCATCGATATGGCAGCCTTTATGTAAGGATATGCTGAATGGAATTCTTCAAATTTCTCGGCAACTATGGCACGCATTGGAGCTATGTAGATTGCTTTCCTGCCATCTGCTATTATTGAATTGGCGCACGCCATTTCCGCTACAAGAGTTTTGCCGCTGGCAGTAGGAGAAGCAACCAATATGTTGTTCCTAGAAAAAAGCCCGGCGTTTATTGCCATTTCCTGCGGAGGTGTGAGTATGGTGATGCCTCTTGAAGCTATGGATTCCAATATTTCATTTGGCAGTTTTCCCTTCAGATCCTTTAACTCCATACCAATCAACACCGAACAGCTGGAACGTTTGAGAACGCATACGCTTAATGTTGCTCAGTCAATCTTTAAGCTCGTATTGGTTTCCACGCCACGTTATCGATTTCATCCTGCTCGCAATTATCAGATTTGCAAGATACACGAAGTTTATAAAGAGATATATGAGCCAAAGGTCCGCACTACGGTTGCTTCCGGCCCTTTTGTAAGTTTTTATTATTCCTATAATAAATGGAGCGAGAAGAAAAAGATATAGGTAGGATACTAAAATTGACAGCGTGATTGATGATACAAGCAGTATTATATCGAGCAAATAGATTATAACGCCTATGTGGAATACTCGCCTGCTACCAGTTATTGAAAGGGCGGTTTGCCTATTCGACCATTCCCAAAATTTGCCGAAGTTATCATCGCTGTTTACAACTGCTATCCTTTCTGGCACGTAGCTTATCTTTAAGTTTCTTTTCCTTGCAGCCCTTGTTATAGCTATATCATCCGACAATGATTTCTTGAAGTTTTCGTAAGCTTCACCCTCAAGCAGGTCTTTTCTGAATGCCAGCGATCCGCCCCAGCCGAATCTAGTCAGTTTGGATTCCATCATACCGTCACCAACAAATCCCCATACCATTTTTACCCTCGACCAAAACCCTGCTTTTGGTTTGAAAAGCGGGAAAGTTGTTGAGATTCCTACGGAAGGATCTGCCAGCTTTCCAACCAGCTTCGAAAGCCAGTCCTTTTTAGCTTCAACATCTGAATCGGCAATCACGTAAATATCATAATTGTTGTATGTCTCGTATGCGGTCGCAATTGCACGAACTTTTCCGCTGCATATGCTACATACATCCTTCGTAAAAATATAATCTACCATATTTTCATGCAGCACATTTATTGCCATGTCTTTATTGTTATCTACAACCGCAACAAGCATGAAGTTTGGGTAGTCCTGCGCTTTCAGTGATTTTATATTGGAATCGAGAGTCACATCCATCCCCTTGCATGGGAGTATAACTAGCACCTTTGGATTGTAGTTTTTTTGTGGTTCCGTACTTTTTTCCGATTTTCTTCTGAGACCTGACAGGTTTATCAGCATAAGGCCTAGCCATATCAGTGATAATAATGCAGTAAATATCTCCAATTCAATATGCATCTAGTTCACAGTCTCAAATTCCGTTTTTGGAACGGAACGTGGAATTCGCCATTATGCGCTCAAGGGTTTTTTTAAGCGATATTTTTATGTCGCCCCTAAAATTACCCTTCTTCTTGAAGAAGCTTTCAACCCTCAAATATTGCTTTTTGCTGCTGCACATGGAAAGATTATCTATGTAGCGCGGCAGCATGTGCGTCCCTATGTCATATTTTTCCATAAGCTCCTTCCAGTTGTCGTATGTCCATTGTTCTACAGAGCCGAAAGCGCTATGATTTCCGGACATTATTGCAGGTATTACAAAAGAATCTTGCAATCTGACTTCAGCAGACATGCAAAGCTTGAGCGCTTTGCTTATCTCTGGCTTACTAGTAAAATAACCAAAAGTCTGAAGCAAACGCCTTTTCTCTTCAGGATCTTTTGCCTCTCTGTACATGCTGAGAATCTTACCAAAAAACTTCGAATCACCATTTGCAGCACAGGTTGCATATATTGAAGAGCGTAAATTAGGGTCTATACTGCCATTGCCAGAAGTATATTTGGCGAAAATTGCGTTGGCCTTCTTTACCACGTCAGGTTTGCCAAGCTGGCCAAGCAACCTTATCGAATGTGAACGTATTAACGAATCTATGTTTTTATCATTCTTTTTTTTGTTCCAACCTAGATTTTTCAATAGTTCCCCGGCAAAAGCAAATCCAAGAGACTTTACCTCATTGTGTAGCTTTGTTTCATAAAGCATAAAGTCAAGCCAATCAATATGTGACAATATCGAGGCATTGGCTGGATAGCCTACCCCTATATAATAATTTTTGATGAAGTCCATGTATTCAGTTGCTTTTACATTACCGGAACGCATGAGAGCGAAGAGATCGTTCTCCACGCCCCATGCGTCCAATCCCGAAAGCTTGCCTGACTTTATCCACTGACCCAGTTTCTCTAAATTTTGCTTTTCGTACATAACCCTGTACAAGTAATCCTGCTTGTAGTTGAGCTTTAGGGTGTCTTTTTCTTCATGTGCAACTTTTAATCCATGCTCTGTCATTAGTTTGAAACGCTCCGTGTTGCCGTTTAGATATTTTATAGGTATTATCCAATTCTGGTGGTCCACCTTGGTACTTATTGGCTTTGATATTACAAACCTCTGCTGGCTAAGCTTCGCCTCTTTCTGCCCCTCCTTTACTATTACTAAAGGATAGCCAACATTATCGAGCCACTTGTTTGCAAATTCTTTTATGAACTTCCCATTTGGCATTGACAATTTCTTGGCTTCTTCATAAATAGAATTCCATAAATCATATTTTGTAGCGTTCGAATACGAATGTGTTTTTAGATAGGTGTGAAGCCCTGCCCTAAACACCTTCGGAGTAGCGAAATCTTCAAGCATGTGTAGAAATGTGCCACCCTTCTCATAGCTTATCTCATCGAAGATCTCATTTATTTCCTCAGGAGTTGATACATCGACGCTTATTGGATGTGTATTTATTAGGGAATCCGCAGAAAATGCAGTTGCTATTACCTCATCGAAATATTGCACGTCCATTTGCCATTCTGGAAAAACTGCCTCCATCGCTTTAAAGCTCATATAAGTTGCAAAGCTTTCATTAAGCCAGAGATCATTCCACCATTCCATTGTAACAAGGTCCCCAAACCATTGGTGCGCAAGTTCATGCGCTACGGTTTCTGCTATTTGCTGCTTGTAGGAAACTGCAGAACCCTTTTCTGTACCAAGCATTGCAGTTTCCCTAAATGTTATAGCACCCCAATTTTCCATTGCACCTGCAGCGAAGTCTGGGATTGCTATCAAATCCAGTTTTGGCAACGGGTATTTTATCCCAAAATAATTTTCATAAAACGCAACGAATTTCTTCGCATAGTCAAGTGCCAGATAGCACAGCTGCTTTTTGCCTGGAGTTGCGAGTACGCTTATCTTCAGCTTGCCAAGGCTTGTGCTCACGCTGTCGAATTTTCCGAC
>JAVYSI010000016.1:0-13487 GCA_038729265.1 Methanothrix sp.
TCAGTTGTATCGGCCTTCTTTAGGAACGACAGGCTTTCATAGTTCTTATTCGTAAATGGGATTTTAAGTTCAAATTCGCGCTCCGATATCTTTCTTCCTGGAAGCCCATGCATCGAATTCTTCCAATATATGCTTATGCCAGTTATATCCCCACTATAGTTGGATTTCTTTTTCAGAAAATTTAAGCCTATCTTCATTTAAACACGTTAGGAATTCTATGCTGCTTTAAGTTTAAATAGTGTTTTGGGCTGTAACGTTTACGGCATTACAGCATTTGATTGCTATTGGATTCGCACGCGCCTCAGGATTATCCTATTCTTTGCCTTCTTGCGCGCTATTGTTCTCTTGCGGATGTCGTGGGCATAAAGAACGCGAGAGCCTGATAAAGTATGTTTGGGCTGTACAAGGGCAAGGTCGCTGCATTTTATAACTGCTTTCCGACCTGCATAATTCGCATAGAAAGAGGCTTCACCAACCAGCTCTTTTACTGTTTGTTCGAGCTCCTGTTCAAGGGTTATTACAGCTTTCTCGTTTATTTTTTCCGCTCCGGCTTCTTTGAGGAACTGCTCTATGTCATATAAGCTGAAACTCCTTTGTTTTACCAATTCAACACCCCAAAATAAGCCAATTCAAATTGGCAAATAGTTATTAAAACGAAGGTTTTTAAATTGAAGTAAATCCGTACAAATAGCGGCAGTATAGGTATTGCGTCATGCAAGCAGTGCACCTATTATGCCATATGCTATGGCTACGGTTATATTGTCGTCAAGCTTGCTTCCAATGCTTTCGAAAAAGGCCAGCAGCAATGCTATTGGTATGCCGATGTAGCCTATGAGCAACATCCCTAATACCGATCCAAGGATAAAATACGAAAGCGTACCAGCATAGCTCTTGTTTTTGTTATATGGGAGCTTTGCGTGCGCTCCGAATCTTAACCCGAATATGGTAGCAATAGGGTCACAAAAGAGCAGTACGGCTATCCCAAAAAGCGCGACCTGGTGGTCTGGGTAAAGTGACATGAGTATGGTAAACCCTATTGCCAAAAATATAGCACCCCTGCCGTAAAATACGCCGTCTTTTTCCAGGCCGCGGAATACCGATAGCAATTTGGATTTGGAATTTGCTGAAAACGCTATTCCAAATATGCCTAAAAGGGCCAGATAGAAAGAAAGATAAAACCCTGAAATGCCCATGAATTCTAGCACTGCCACCAATACTATGCCAATCAGTATCTGCAAATAGTCCCTGTGCAATTCTGTAGCGATGTTCTGCTTCTGTGATTTTGCCTTTTTCGAGTCTATCCTGGAAGATGCTATACCATAGAGAGCGCCAATTCCGAACGCCATTGTAGCGTATGTAGTAGCTATTTCGTAATGCACGCACAAAAGGAACAGTACCGCTATGATTCCTAGGGAGATATAGAAGATTGCAAATCTCTTAACCGCATAAGCGTACATGAGGCAGAACGATAACAGAAGCATTATGGAAAGGGATGCGGAAAGGTAAGACACCCCATATTTTATAAACGAAATTGCAATAAACGCGAGAATGCCGATTATTGAAATTCGTTTGTGGGTGTAGTATTCCGTAAGGAAGACCACGGCAAGCGTGGCTATTGATATAAGGTAATAGTACAATCAAGCACCGCACGCATTTATCCTGCCAGTAAAGTCAGAAGCCATTGTATTCTATACAGCCCGACTTTATATTAATGTTATTATCCATGCGGCAACGAAGAAGCCAGCTGCTATTATCGCAGGTATAAGTATCTTTGCAGTGGCCATCATAGAGTCCATTGCCGTGAGCATCTTTTCTCTCTGGTTTATTCCCCATATATAGAAGTTCTTCATTGTCTCCGAATACCAGAACAGGTTAGCAGATTTCATGTTTGACATTGCCGATTCTGTCATTTTGTCTAATTCTGAAGTTACCTTTGAATAGCTAGAAGCGCTGCCAAAAACGTTGCTGGCGGTTTGCCTCAGCGAATTGACGTAATGCGTATCGGTAGTGTAGAGCTCAAAATCTACGCCGAATTTGGCAGACATGTGGTTAAGTATCCTTTCCCTAAACTTTGGGTTCATGTTGTTTGCGTTGAACTGTATTATTCCGATGCTTTTACTGCCTATGCGAAACACTATGACGTTTGAATTTCCAGGAGCAAGATCCTTTGGACCGCCAAGCTTTTCGAATATGTTTGCAGATGCGGATCCCACTTCAAGTGCATTTGACGATGATATTAGAGATAATCCCTTTATTGCTTCAAGATAGTCCTTGAGTACTTTGGAATCGAATTTGACTGCCGAGAGCTCATCTGCAGGTGCGGTTTCATACCTGGAGTTATGGGCATCAACTACTGTTATGTTCTTGCCAAAACCGGAAAGTGCATGCTTTATTATTACTGACGCTTCCGGAGTAATATCTTCGGTAACACGTGGAGCCCTTGTAAGCGTAGCGAGGACCGAATCCCCAAACTTTATGAGTTTGACCATCGCACCGTTAGATTCCCCGTAATAATAAGAATATGTCTGGTTCAAAGCACCGTGGGCAGTATGTTTCATAATGTCGTCTATGGTGCGCCTGAGCTGCAAGAACTGGTCACTAGATATGGCGTTGTAGTCCTCGTTTATCGATGAATGCAAAACTACTCCGTCAGCCTTGTAGCGCGAATTTATGTGCCGTTCGATGAGGTATGGGAAATTGCTGCTTCCGAGCGTACCGACAGGACCGAAATGTATGTTTGGAACAGTTATGACGAATATGGGTTTCCCGGATTTCCCTGCGCATACTATAGCGTCGACAACTATGTCTGCCTTCTCGCCGAACGGCTTCTTAACGTTCCTGTTTGGGACCGCGATGTTTATGCTGAAAAGCCAATTTTGTATCATCTGGGAGAACGTATCTATCCCGCTGAACCCTAGGCTCCTCTTTATCGGTGAATCTATAAAATATATTATCGTGTAGCTTATAAGCAGAAATACAAATATGGCTGCATAGAGCTTTATGAGCAGGATGCCTATAGGAAGCGTTACGCCGAAAAATATTATGCTCGCTGGGATGAAGAAAATTAGGTTTATGGTTGGCTGCAGCAACGAGAACATTGATGCATTCTTCGACCTATTCATTATTAGCTTGTTTACAAAGATCCACCAAGCGAATATGCTAGCGTCGCCGACTATTATGGCGGCCAGGGCGAAAGCATAGGAATGGGATATGTAGAATATTGCACCGGAGAATATCAAAAATATTCCATAGGTAAGTTCTGCCAGCAGCGAAACGAATATTATGTATTTTATGCGTATATAGCTGCGAATGGCCTTGAAAAGCATTATGTTTATAGTAGTAGGAACTATTATTGCGAGTATTCCCCCTATCGCTCCGCTTATTATAGTGTATGTGAGACTGTAAAGGGGATCTGAGATGTGTGCGACATACGCGGTTATCGGGCCGGCAACAAGCCCAAGCAGCACCAGCATGGCATATAGGCTGGCAGAGCCTGGAAGGCTCTTGGCGAACATGCCAACATGGCTCAGGGCACCTGTATAACTTTTATCTGCCATAAAATGCACTATTATGATTGATGCATTGCACGGGAGCTAATATGACCCGCTTAAAAAATGCAGCAGATAGTTTTTAAGCTATTATGCTGCTTTGCTTTTGTAAATAGTTATTTCCCGTACCTTCTTTTGCGCCTTGAAAATTCGCTTATTGCGGCACTTAGGTCGGCCTTGCTGAAATCAGGCCAGTACTTCTTGCTGAAATATAGTTCTGAGTAGGACGACTGCCACGGGAGAAGCCCGGATAGCCTTTTTTCTCCAGATGTCCTTATTATTAGGTCTGGATCTGATATTTTTGCAGTCCTAAGGCTCCTTTTAAGCGCTTCCTCGTTTATCGATCTTGGAGTCATGCCTTCTGATATAAGTTTTTTCGCTGCGTAGAGTATGTCGTCATGGCCCCCGTAAGCCAAAAGCACGTTTATGTAGAACTGATCATATTTGGCAGTATATTTCTCAACATAGGAAAGCGCCTTGTTTACTGCTTTTGGTATGAGTTTCCTGTTGCCTATTATCTTTACGCGGGCTTGCGTTTCGTCCAGCATCTTGAGTATTTCTTTGTCGTAAGAGGCGCGCTCATAGAGCTTATATAGTATGTTTAGCTCTTGAGTTGTACGTTTCTGAATGTTTTCGGTAGAAAGTGCCCAGACCGTAAGGCTCTTTGAGCCAAAATTTTTAAGCCAGAGAGAGAACTTTACGAATTTCTTTATGCCGTAGTCATATCCATTAAATAGATTAATCTTGTTGGATCTGGCCCACCTTCTGTTGCCATCCGGAATCAATGCTACGTTTGCAGGGATTATCAGTTCTCTTTTAGACATTAATGCACCTAGTTAACGCCACTTCAAATACCTTTTATTGTTATTAGTTTAAATTCTTTACTAAAATAATTACCAAAAATGGACACCGAACCGTTTCGCTTATAAATTATTATAACATTATAATATAATAAGCAAGCGCAATAACAGTGGTGTATTCTTTGATTAGGGACATGCTTTTTTATGAACCAGAAAACCTTGACTTGATAAAGGGAAACGAGAACGCCATAGCAGAGCTCAGGCGCTTCGCGCTCTCCTTTAAGATGGATAGGTACGAAAAGCCACTGCTAGTCTACGGACCAACAGGAACTGGCAAAAGCACATCAGTAAGGCTGCTTGCGAAGGAGAATGGATGGAACGTCGTAGAGCTCACAGCCAGTGATTACAGGGACAAGAATGCCATAAGCAGAACACTGGCCGCAGCTTCACAGTCCAGAGGCCTCTTTGGTGGAAGAAACCTCATAGTGCTAGACGAAATAGACGAATTAAGTCCGAAGTTCGACAAGGGCGCAAGTGCAGCAATAGGCGATCTGATAAGCAATTCAAAAAACCCAATAATAATGATCGCGAATGACATGTGGGACCAAAAGATAGCATTTTTGAGAGGCATAACCATGCCTGTGGAATTCAAGAAACCCAAGCAGTTCGTCGTAGAAGAGATACTTGAAAATGTTTCTTCTGAAGCAAGAATAAAGGCAAACAAAGACGTAATAACAGCCATAGCTAGACGTTCCAACGGAGATGTGAGGAGCGCGATAAGCGACCTTCTTATACTCAGGGATGCCCCTGACGAAGCGCTTGATTATATAGGGTTAAGGGACAGGAAGGGATACATATTCGAAACCCTTGACAGGATATTCCTTTCCAACACTATCGCCGCACCGCTTAGGGCGATAGCCAACGCTGAAGACGCAGGAGAAATGCTGATAAAATGGATAGACCAGAACATACCGAAAAGATACAGTTATATCTCCGATATAGCAACTGCTTATGAAAACCTGTCGGATGCCACGATATATTACACCAGGGCGATAAGAGCACAATATTATACTTATTGGAGGTACATGAACGTGATGATGTCTAGCGGGGTGGCACTATCTAAAAACGTTTATCCCAGGGTTACCGCGCGCTATGAATTTCCTAAAACAATAAAAGAGCTTAGCGCGACAAAAGGCGAGCGGTCGGTAAACAACGAGATCGCGAAGAAGCTTCAAAGGCACATACACGAGAGCCTGTCTAAAATAAAAGAACATTATATACCCCTCATCGCTGCAATGGTCAAGAATTCCGACGAAACAGATATAAATGATTTTCTTGAAAGCAAGTACGGCCTTGAACAAAAACAGATAAATTTTCTCAAAACTATGAGTACCTAATTGCCAAGTCTTGATTCTATTTCCCTGTAAAGCAACGCAAGAAAATCGTGCAGTGCATACTCGTCTTCGAGCTTGACGCTGGCAGCCTCGTTATGGCCTCCGCCATTGGATATGTAGTCCGTGTCTTCTTTCATTTTCGCTATTAGCGAAAGCAGGCGAAGCTTCCCTGACAGCTCCTTGCTTACGCGTATAGATATGAGGCTCTTGTTGTACACTATCGTTATAGATGGCCCGAACTTAGCAGTTACGGAATCGCTGAATACTGAAGTGAATCTCCCATGTCTGACATAACCATAGTAGTTTTCTGATATGTGAGAATAATCCAGCGTTGCTATGGTCACATTGCCAACCTTTCGCGGCTTCATATGTTTCATTCCCTTCGATACGGCTTCATCCATCTGTGCCTTAGCCTGGGTGAAAATTAGTTTGTATGAAGATTCATCTTCTATTGTTGCTATTATACTTTTTGGAGTCACGTTGTTGCTTCTTGCGCTCGCATCAGTAGTTATGGCGTCCATTATAACCGCAAGCTCTGAGGGTTCAGACTCATATTCTGCATATGCGCTGTGGTCGCTCAGAAGAGATGCCTTTGTAAGGTTCTTTACCCTTACCCCGGATATTTTGCCAGCCACAGCACATGCCATGGCTCCGGCAGTAACATCTGAACCGAAGCCGTCAAGCCATGGATTTATATATGAATAAACGTCGCCAGCCTTGAAACTATCATAGACCGGGTGATGATCAATCCACGCTATGTCCATCGTATCCTGTGCGTTTTTAACTGCGGTTTCGCTTTCTTCAAGTGTGCCAAAATCCGTCATTACCAATAACGGTTTTATTACCGAGTGGTACGAAGAAAGCCTGAGCTTATCGTATGACAGCGATTGCATAGTATATGCCACGCCCTTATTCATCACCCATATGCAGTTAGACGTACCTATCCTTGTTTCCTTTGACAGCTTCTCCAAAGCTTTATATATTGCTACTGCTCCGGAAGCTCCGTCACCGTCATTGTGGAAGCGAATTATTATTGGCGCACCCGATATAAAGTTTAGTATAATCCTTTGCGCTATCGAGGTCAACTTTTCTTCCATCGCAGATAATGCCTCGTCTAGAGGTTTAATTTCTATTTTCTGGAGAGGATGCATGTTTATCCTTGAAATTAGAACAGATAAGCTGCTTTCAAATTCGTGCATGCTAGCTTTCTTGCCCGTTATATCTTTTGCTTCTAGCTGCATGGCTGATTTGGAATCGTGAAGTGCTACTATATCCAAAGGCTCGGCTATCGCAGCGGAATAAAGCTGAAACTGTGTTTTGCCAATGAGCGTGCAGAGCTGCATCCTGTTTGAAGTATCCTTAACGCTCGAAACTATGAATTCTTCCATTAATATCTTTGTCTCGCAATATAATGTCGCAGGTTTTATTTTTTATCCGCAGATATTTGTATCTATGTGTTTGTGGTGGGAATTACAGTGCAACAGAAGCCAGAATGCTTTATCCCGATGTTAGCACGTCATGTCGAAGAATTAGCCCCCCTGCTGGAAACTTCTGACGCGCAGATGCTTTCGGTACTTGCGTTGGTTATTGGAGAGCAATAGGATACATTGTCGTAGGATACAGCAAAGCCTATGAAGCATGCGTTAGTAGTGGCAGAACCGCCATATATGCCGGCTGCATCGCACTTTGATATTACGGTGGAAAGGTTTAGTATCGACTTGGGCGTTATAGTAGAATTAACATAGTAACCACATGCGGTTGATATGGATCCGTATATGCTACCGCATAGGCTAAGGTTGTCATATGCTACAGCGACTGAATAATAGCAGACATCCGCATTTGACGCATTCAGTAGTATTATACTTGAAGCTGAAAGCTTTGAGCTTTGATTGCTAGTAAGAGATTCCAGAAGGTCTGTTGTCGGCACTCCTTCGCCTGGAGTATGATCCATTACTGAACAGTAGGATGGATTTCCAGTTTTCATTGCACGCATATATGAGCTTGAACCAGTACAATAGTTATATAATGTGGAATTGCTTATCCCGGAGCAATATGAAATGTTGCTGAAATTTCTGGATTTTGCAAAGGAGTATAGGCACTCTGACTTTGAAAATGAATTTTGCATGTCTACGCATGCCGTCTCGTTGCCAGTAGTTATGCTAAGGTTGCTGGCACATATGTATGCGATTGTACCGTTCTTTATCGAAGCGCATAAGGAAGCGTTCTTTGTAGCATAAGCCACGTTTTCAAGGCATGATTCTTGAAGTTGCTTGGATGATATGTTGTAACATGTAGTGGAATTTCCCGTAGCGACGGCTGCTGAAGCAAAACAGTCGTTGCGTTGCGTAGAGAAAACCACGCTGGAACAGCTCTTTGGCGAATCCACATATATTGCTGATGCGACAGCAGCTACCAACACTATTGCTACGATAATTCCGATGCGAATATAGTCGTTTTTGGATTTCGGAGGTTTCTGTTCTTCTTCCTTATTACTCTGAACTCGCGATTTTTTTGCTTGATCCTTTACCCTGTTTAGGTTTCCCTGAAACGACATTAAGGAATTTCACCCATCTGGTCTACGGTGTATATATTAAATCCTTCTGAAGTTATTTCGTAAGGTGCCAAGGCCCAACTGTGGTTGGTACCGCGCATCTTAACTACTTCCACAGTAAGAGTCCTACGATCTTCCTTGCTCATCTGATAAAGCATGATTATTCCGTCAAATATGAAAAATTCAGGTGAATACCTGAGCTTATCCCTATCGGCAAAATTTATCTCAACGGTCAGTAGAGTAGTTACGTTCAGCCTGCGCAAGTTCGACATAAGCATCAACATTGACCTGCGGTAATGGTATTTATCTACCAGCATTAGCTTAAGCAACGATATCGAGTCTATAACCACGCATCTGGCGTTGTTGCGCTTTATTATTGCTTCGATGTCTGATATGATGTTTCCGAACGAATATGATGCAGAATCACTTTCTGTCTGCAGTCTTGATGATGGGTCTTCCCCATCTATTATTATCATCTGTTTTTTAATCAGGTCGTCTATGTCTTTGAATTCCTTGAATGCCTGCTTAACGTTGCTTAGCAGCACTTCAGGCTTTTCTTCCAGTGCTATGAAAGCTCCTGGTATCCCGGCCTTGGCGTTGTGATAAAGTATCTCGAACGAAAGTAGTGTCTTCCCCGCCCCAGGACCTCCAGCTATTATTGTCTGATTGTGCTCGGGAATTCCCCCGTCAAGCATTGAATCAAGGCCTTCTATACCTGATTTTATTCTCTCTAGCTCGCCCATTTTACCATACCAAGGTTGAATTGCAATTACACATTTAAATAGGTTTTCAACAGATTATAATAAAATAAGTGCTAACATGATGAAGCGCCTGATTTACATAGGCTTATTGTTGCTTGTGATAAGCATAATTTCTTATTATGCAATATACTCGAGTGTAGTCAACCTTTCTAGTTCGGGCTTTGGAGAGAATATTACCAGAGTTTATGACAACTACAGCCTCAGCAGCAATTCCATAAATATTTTCAGCTTCAACTCCACAGCAGGCAATGCCAGCATATATCTTGAAAGGTCAAATTTGCCGTTAGATGTGTTCCTGCTGAACAGCACTGGATACAGCGCATGGCAAACGGACATTAACGGTTCAGCTACAGCTGCAGATTATCTGGCTATAGCCAAAAGACTGGAGGGAAACGGAGCCATAATATTGTATTCCAACGTTACTAACGCTACCATACCTGTAACTTTTTCGAAACCGATATATTTGCAAAACGAATCAAATCTTTCCTTTGGAATTTTGGGCCAAGGTAAATTTTACGTGCTGTCCTCAATCGCTGCGAATTCGTTAGCTCACAATGCAACTGTAAAAAGCACACTGGCAGAAGGTGTTTCCATAGGCAAAAGTGCAAGCAGTCTGGGAGAATTCAGCTTTACAGGAATGGCAGTTACCATAATGCTGATTGCAGGGCTCGTGATAATATTAATAGGCATAATGAAACAGGATAAGAAGAAGCAGAGTGAAGAGATAAAGCCCGAAATAGTCGATGAGCTTTACAAGGGTATAAAGAATTCCAGTTCAGAAAATCGTGAAGCAAAGAGGCCAAAACAAAGCCATAAGAAGGAAAAGGGCTAGCTTTAACTGCTTTCCTGAAAAAACATACGCAAGCTATTTATTCGTTTCTTGTCTATACATAGTTAGACAAAAGCCAAAGTTGATATGATGGACGAACTTGCTGAAAAGATAGCCGGAGAGATAGCCTTGTCTGAAAGCCCTGGAAGCGTTATGAAGAAATGGAGGGAGCTTTTTGGAGTAACACAGGCAGAGCTTTCTGAAGCCATAAAGATATCCGCATCCACGATAAGCGATTACGAGAGCAACAGGAGGCTCAGCCCAGGGGTTGCTATAATAAAGAGGTTCGTTGGAGCGCTTTTCGAGATAGATGAGAGCAGGGGCAGCACGGTAAAGTCAAGCTTGGAAAAATTCGCCGGCCAACAGAAGAATGAGGAATTGCCATACATAATACACGATTTTAGCATGCCCATAACTGGATCTGACTTCAACAGGATAATAGAGGGTAAGGTAATAGCCAACCCGAACCAGCTAGATAATATAAAACTGTTCGGCTATACGAAGCTCGACAGCCTGAGGATAATACTGGAGATGCAACCTGCAGACTACCCGAAACTTTTCGGATCAACGACGGAGCGCGTCTTCATATTCCAGAACGTGAGCACTGGGAGGTCGCCGCTTGTTGTGATAAGGGTGGCTCCGATAAAGCCAAGGATTGTTGTGATACACAACCTTACTAACATAGACAAGCTTGCGATAAAGATAGCACAGATAGAGAAGATACCGCTACTTACAAGCAAGCTATCGATGGAAGAGATAGAGGCAAGGCTCAGCAAAGTATAAAAGCACGATGCGATACATGGGGTCCTTCAGCCCCATACATCCGCATGTATCTCGTTCTGTGGAACGTTAAGCTGCACAAGCGCATTCTTTATCGCTTGCACGAACGGCAGAGGTCCGCATACGTAAGTGGTTCTGTCATTGATATCTGGAGCTTCTCCTTTTATCATATCTGCATCTACGTGCCCTGTTTTTCCAGTCCATCCGTCGCCGGCCTGTGGTCTGGTTACGGTTATGAGCAATTTTATCCCGAGCTCATCCTTGAGCTGCATGAGCTCATCCTTCCTAATTATCTCCGTGGGAAACTTTATGCTATATATCATTATTATGTCGGTGCCGGCGTTTATCTTTTTTATGTGCCTGAGCATCGACATGAATGGAGCAAACCCTGTGCCACCAGCAATGAAAAGCACTTTCTTGTTCTCCTCCGGTACGAACTTGAACTGTCCGTACGGTCCCATTATCTGGTATTTGTCTCCGGGTTTGGACATGGTGAAATAAGACACATGGCCCCCATGCTCTTTGACTACATAAAATTCCATCTCTTCAGAATTTGGCTCCGAAGCTATAGAAAACGCCCTGCCTACGTAAAGTTTTCCAGTATCCTTGTCGATACCGGATATCATTGCGAACATCCCCGCGTCAAAATTCATGGTGCTTGAATCGACGGCTTTTAGCCTTACCAGCTGCACTTCAGGGGTTTCGCTTTCCGATTTTGTAAGCTCGTAGATTTTTTTTGAAACTGGATATATTTTGCCTTCCATTGATATCACTAAACCAAACTAATCTTGTATATTCTTTTTTACCCGAAATCATATAAAGGGTTTGTGGCTTTACATTTTCACAATGCGTCCAATCTGCTGCTGTTATCGCCTTAAATTTGATGAGAAAATGCGAAAACCTATAAATATTACTTTTGAAGTATCATATTCGTTCCTATAGGAACGGTGATTGTTTATGGTTGAAAGCGATAATAGAAAACCCAAGAGTGCAAATTACAAAGATACTGAAGTAATCCCTGTTTCAAGAAATGATTCATATAACCTTAAGGAGTTTGATATTAAGAAGGAATATCTCCTCAAGGTCGTTCTTCCTTTCGTCCGCAAACTTGAGTCTAATCCTGTAGATATAATTGTCGAAGACAGAGCCGGCTTTGGATATGTTAGGCGGCTGTTAGTAGAAGAACCTCAAAGCGGGAGCATATGCCTTTACGAAATAATGAATAAAAGGAAGATCTTTGTATCGGAATATAGCGTATCTTTCAATGCTGAAGGAAAGATATGCGAGGCTACCGAGGATAGGGATTTTGAAGAAAAACACGTAAGCGTTGTGTATGAAGTGAATGAGCTGCAAGAGGGTTACAAGAGGTTATTTGAAGCACGTCCGTCCAGCGTGGTCGTTAGCTTTAAGAAGGATAATAGGAATGTAACAAAGTTATATGTAAATTCGGGAATAGAGAGAGAGGACACATTGGAAGAGATAAAGTTCCCGAACAACTTCGTTCAGGTAATCAAATTGAGGTCTGATGAATGATGCTAAACCGGTGAAATTGATGGACAAAAAAACCAATTTTATGGGGAAGGAAGTTATGGAAAAGGCCCTTGAGAAAAGCAATGTGGGAATGATATTCGACAAGGACGAAATGGCTGTCATAAAGGATCTGGCCAGAAACAGCACAGATGCTTTGGGCGTCATAAACGACATCATATTAGCCCACAACAACGAGAAAGGATTTGTGATGGATATCTTAGAGGAATTGCTCAAGAACAATTTTACTGGAAATGAGCTAGTATCTTTATACAAAAAGTGCGAAAAGGACGTAGAGATATTAATATGGAATGTGGAGAAAGAAAGGCTAGGAATGTTGCGCGAAGATTATCTCTAATTTCTCGTGATCTGTTTTTGTTTTAGAAACTCGTGCATCAGATGTACGAGCTTATCCTTTTTTGCATTATTATATCCCTTAAAAGTCTGCTGTTAGCTATCCAATTGACCGGCTTGATTTCCATCTTTTGTGATATAAACTGGAGCATTTCAGCAGTGTCGTGTAATATTGTCGGTTTTGTCTCGAGTGTTTCCCTGACGTGTTCCCTTACGTTCCATACGCCGACGGGCATTATGTAACCTTCGTGGACCTCCCTAAGTATTAGAGCCATGGCCTGTTTCTTCATATCCTGCAACTTTTCGGTGGTCGCTAGCCTTCCGGAATAGTAGCAGCCGCCTATCTCAGCGTAGGTCTTTCTGCCTTTGTAGCCTTCATATGAACCGTATATGGATATGCTTTTGCCATCAGCATTCCAAACGGTCTTAGGGTAGAAAGCTTCTATGGATTCATACTGCCATGACCCAGGTATTAGGAATATAAGCCAGCGGTTGTCGAGCGCGACGTTGTAGAACGCATATATGGCGTCTATGCTTTCATATCCCTTTATTTCTTCCCTAATTGTCTTCGATATGGTGTCATCTACTGCAGTTATGCTCCATCTCGTAGGCACGAACTTGCGTGAATTTTTCAGACCGAAAAGACCTGCAGAAAGCGCCTTCTGTATCGATGAAACTTCCATCCCTTTTTTATAAAGCTCGTTTATTGCAGTGGTTGCTTTGGCATCCGTGTCGAAATACATGGATTCTATCATACGGTTTGCTTTGAAGTTGTAGACCTTGAAATCGCGTATCTTGGCACTTGGGCCGAAGGGTTGGGCTTCATCGAGGACCTCAGGTTTCATGAATGGTTTGCCAGCGAATCCTAATTCCGTATCTGCAGGTTTTTCTGCCATCGCTAGGTTCTGAACGAACTCGGGAACCCCCCTCTTCTCAACGTCAT
>JAVYSI010000017.1:0-11726 GCA_038729265.1 Methanothrix sp.
CCAACCAGTACGTCTGAAGTAACGAGTGCAAATTATATCATAGCTACTTATACGCCCGTATCTTCGATACTTTCTAGTGGATCTGAGGTATCTGCTGATTTTGTGCTTTCAAATGCTCCGCTTAACTTGCCAACTACACCTGGCACTTATATAGGAGGAGGAATTTGGGCAATATACAGCACGCCTTATGGAGGCTCTCCGACAGAAGTTGAAATAGCAACAATAAACTTGAAAGAGGGTTGAACTATTTTTGAAGCGCTTGGAGCTCTTTTTTCATTGACAGGACTTGCATAAGCTCGTTGGCGCTAAGAAGTGGCTTTCTTAGTCTGTCAACGTCGTCTATAGCTATGCGCGGGCATGCGGTGTTTACAAAAGCGTCAAACTCCATCATGTTGTTTATCGAATCAAAATCGAAAGTATTAGACACCAATATTGCAGAGGAAAAGCCTTCGCTTTCTATTTTTTTCTTTATTATCTCTGCCAATTTTAGATTGTGCTGGCCGTTCTTTGTAGTTACCAGTATTCCGAAGTTTTTGGCATTTAGAGATGCAAGTACCTTGCCCTTGCTCTTTCTTTCGTACTGCTTCCTAAGCGCGTCTATGAATTCTATTTTGCCGTCAAAGGGTTCTATTACAAGAAATGGTTTTTTTGTAGCAAGAAGCGCGCCAAGCGGGTGAAATATTCCACCGCCGAAATAAACATGGGCATCGACCCTGTTGTCTATTGATGCTGAACTGCCTATGTCGCAGCCGAGAATCTGCCCGGGATGTTTTGCGAACCCGTATGGTTTTCCTATAATTACAACTTTGCCGTTGCGCTCGTAGAAGCTCTTTATTTCATTTAGCTGATGAAGGTGCTGCACTGTGGTTACCAAACCTATGGTTTTGAATTCGTTTAAATATTCCAATGATTTTGGGAGAAGTGATAACGGCGCATCAATCTCGTAGGGAATATATTCGACATTGAAATCGACCTTGTTGAATTCCGCGTGGCCATAATGAATGAGCTTATCCACTTTCAGATTTCGGGCCTCATCAAGCGCAAGATCGCATGCTCCGAAGTTCGGCGATGCTGATATGAATACCTCGTTGCCTTCCTTTTCAAGGGCTTTGGCATGCTCCAATGCCTTCTGCTTGAGCCCTTCTGGAAATTGTATGAGTATGCGCATTGTAAGCACTGGATTAGCATTTAAAAAAAGTAATATTTATGCCTGTTGGCTTCTGCAGACACAAATATAGGTTGCACTTTTTGGTTTTAACCATTCAGTTCTTAACCTTCTGGGCTTGCTCAATGTTGAGCTTGTAGAGACCTGAAAGCTTGGACGAGGCTCTCCTAAACGCTTCCCTTACGTGCGGAACATTCTTTGCCCTTGTCTTTACCATGAAGATGGGCTGGCCTTCCTTAAGCCTAGCTGCTACGCTCACAGGCTTTCCGAAAGCGTGGCTCATTCCCTGCGATATACGGTCTGCTCCCGCACCTGTTGCCATCCTGTGCTCCCTTATTATCATGTGCGGATATACAAGCACTTTGAAGTAGAAATCCCCAGGCGCCGTAAGCTCCATATACTTGTTTATCATCTGCCTGGCCGCCTCTATGGAGTTGGAGCGCAGCTGGATTGCCTGCTTTGTAGTGAGCGTTAACACTGTATCGAAATCTGGCTTGTCCACACCCATGTTGAAAACCAGCAGGCTTGTGTGGGGTTTCGCCCTTATGTAGTTCTTCCTTGGCTTCTTCTGCGAGTACCTTGCCCATGCTTGCGAAAATATATACCTAAAAGTCCTTGCCGGTCTTAGCCTCGTCATTGTAAACACTTCTAAAAATCTAACGCTCCTGAGAAAAGAGATTAGCGATAATAGTTTAGCATAAAAACCTATAAAAAGATTTGGAAATCTAGCTCAGGTATTTAGGATTACACATTTAAACTTTAATTGAGTATGTTTTGCAGGTGGCACCATGGAACTCTTGGACAACGCTTTGAACAACAATGATTTTGATGATACGCTTTTTAAGGCTAAGATTGCGGTATGCGGACTTGGAGGTGGAGGAAGCAACACCATACAAAGGATGGTGAAGCAGGGCATAAAGAGCGCCAGCTTCATAGCGGTCAACACGGACTCTAAGCATTTAAACAGTTTGGATCCATCGATAAACAGGATACTTATTGGCGGGCCGCTGACAAAGGGGCTCGGAGCCGGAGGCTTCCCGGAGATTGGATCAAGGGCTGCCGAATATTCAAGAGGCGACCTGAAGAAGGCGCTTGACGGCTACAACCTCGTGTTTATATGTGCAGGTATGGGAGGAGGAACAGGAGGGGGCGCGGCGCCTGTAGCAGCTAGCATAGCAAAGGAAAACGGAGCTATAGTAATAGGCATAGTCACCTTCCCGTTCAGGTTGGAGAAAGTCAGGCTTCAGGTTGCAATGAAGAGCATACAGGAGCTCAGAAAAAATGTCGACACCCTTATAGTCATAGACAACCAAAGGCTCGTCAGCCTTTACCAGAACCTAGCGCTCGAGCAGGCGTTTAGGGTAGCTGACGAAGTGGCTTACAGAGCAGTAAGAGGCATAACCGAAACCGTCAACACACCGAGCTTCATAAACCTTGATTTCGCTGACGTCAAAGCCGTGATGAACAGCGGAGGGCTTGCAATGATAAGCATAGGCGAGGGCAAGGGCACCAACAAGGTAGAAGAAGCCGTTGATGATACATTGAAGAACAAGCTTCTGGACGTGGATTACGATGGAGCTACAGGAGTGCTGATGCATATAACCGGAGGCGATGACCTGACGCTTGGAGAGGCAAACGAGATAGGCAGGAAGCTAACGGAGCGCATATCCCAAAACGCTAACATACTATGGGGTGCGAGGGTCGATCCGGCTTATAACGGCAAAATAGAGCTTATAGCGATATTTACCGGGGTTAAAAGCCCATCGATACTTGGAAGCTCAGATAGCAACGAGTTCGGGCCTAGCAACGAAAAAAGAGATTACGGCATAGGCGAAATATAATGCTGCGCCAGTCAATATTGTTAAATATCTGTTATGATATAACTATGCTTTGGTGATTTCACGAGCATGCTGAACGAAGGAGACAGGAAAGTCCTCGGAGAGACTTTCAGGAAGGAGATGTCAGGGGACGTCTCGATAATATATTTCACGGATTCCAAGGAGAGATGTGAATATTGCGGGGAAAACCTCGAGCTGCTTAAGGAGCTTAGTTCCATAGACGGAAGGATAAAACTCACGGTCTATGATATAAAAGAGCACCAGAGCGAAGCAAAGTTCCTTGGGGTCGACGCAGCGCCTTCTACTGTAATAGGAGGAAAACGCATTTACGGCGTGATTTACAAGGGCATACCAGCAGGTCACGAATTCGCTTCGCTGGTAGGCGACATAATAGACGCATCGAAGGATTCGACAACGCTTTCAGAAAACACGAAGAAGAAGCTTGGAGGGCTGAAGAAACACGTTGACATAAAGGTATTCGTGACGCCAACGTGCCCGTGGTGCCCAAAAGCAGTGAGAATTGCGCATCAGTTTGCAATGGAAAGCAAGTTTGTCAGAAGCAGCATGATAGAGGCTTCTGAATTCATGGACCTCGCGAAGAAATACGCAGTAATGGGCGTGCCAAAGATAGTAATAAACGACAAATATTCGTTCGAGGGCGCGCAGCCCGAAGAGGTTTTCCTCAACTATGTAATGGCTTCGGCAGAGGATGCCGCATGAGCGCATGCTCATGCAGATTTTATCGCATCGACTAGGTACTGGGCGAATTCTTTTGTCCCTAGGGCTTCAACTCCCATGAACCTTGCTATATCCTGAGTGACCTTGCGCTCCTTCATCGCTTTTTCTACGGCTTTCGATATCAGCGATGCCGCTTCGGTCCAACCCATGAATGTCAGCATCAGCTCTCCAGCTTTTAACATGCCCATCGGGTTAGCTACATTTTTGTTTGCGTATTTTGGTGCGCTGCCGTGCGCAGCCTCGAACATGCCTCCTTCAGCTCCCACGTTGGCGCTGCCGAGAACACCTATGTCACCTATGAGCGCGCCGCACGCGTCAGATACATAATCTCCGTTCAGGTTAGGAGCAAGTATCACGTCGTACAATTCCGGCTTCGTTATGATCTGTTGGAACATGTTGTCCGCTATCCTGTCGTTGAAAAGTATCTTCCCATGTGGCATTTTGCCTCCGTATTTTGAGTACAAGTCATCCTCCGTGACTATTTTATCCCCAAATTCCTTCTGCGCCACCTCGTATGCCCAATCCTTGAACGCACCTTCGGTATACTTCATTATATTGCCCTTGTGCATAACGGTCACGGATTTCCTCCCGTTTTCTATTGCATATTTAATTGCCATCCTGGTTATCCTCTGTGTCTTCGCTTTGCCAATTGGTTTTATGCCTATGCCAGCATCAGGATCTATATTTACATTCATAGAGGTTTTAAGGAACTCCCTTACCTTCTCGGCTTCAGCGCTGTTGTATGGCCACTCTATGCCTGTGTATATGTCGTCAGTATTCTCCCTGAATATTACCATATCCACCTTTTCAGGGTATTTGAGCGGGCTGTCCAAGCCGTCTATATATTTTACAGGCCTTATATTGGCATACAGGTCTAAAGCTATCCTCAACGTTACGTTAAGCGACCTGAATCCGGAACCTACCGGGGTGGTTAGCGGTCCCTTGTATACTATCTTGTAGGATTTAATAGCATCTAGAGTCTCTTGCGGGAGGCCTGTGTTGTATTTCTTTTGGGCCTCCTCTCCTGCATCCACGTGCAACCAGTCTATACTCTTTGAGCCGTTATAGGCCTTTGCTACTGCAGCATCTATTATCGAGATTGATGCCGCGGTTATTTCTGGTCCTATCCCATCGCCGTACGCGAACGGTATCGTAGGGTGGTCCGGCGTTATCCATTTTCCATTTTCAAAGCTTATTGATTCCTTTTTCTGCTCTTCCATCTTATCTACCTTATTTTTAATCATTAGTTTTAGCCTGTATCTATTTTCGTGGGCTCGTTGATTGACTTATCCCTGCTGAATTCGTATATTCTGGCGCCGTGCACCTGTTTTAGCGCATCGTCATGCGTTATGACGAATATTTGCTCGACTATGCTTGGCAGGGAGTTGCTAAATACCTCTATCATCTTTGATATTCCCTGTGCGTCAAGATTGTGCGTTGGCTCATCCAGTATCAGCCATTTGAGATTTGGGACTATTACCATCGACATGGCTATGCGCAGCGCCAAGCACGCTATGCTGCGCTCTCCACCGCTCGAAACTCCGTCAACCTGTACCCATGCCCTTTCGCCACCTATATCAACCGCAGCTTCCAACGAATAGTCGTCAGGATAAGCCCTGAGCGCTATGCCTGAATAGTCCCCGTATGGATAGAGGCCTATCCACAGCTGCTCGAGTAGTTCGTTTATCGAAGACACGAGCCTAGTCCTTAGCTGCACCTCAGTGTCTATAAGCGCATTCTTGAAGCGCATGACATTGGTGTAAACCTTGCGCCGTTCCGATACCTTTTGTTCTATTTCGTTAAGCTTAGCAATTGATTTGATTATTTCCTCTATCTGAAGCTGCAACTTAGAAGACGCTTCGGAAGATGCCTTAAGCTCTGCATTAGTCTTGGCATATTCGGCGTTCTTTGCGTTGTAACTCTCACGCAGCTCTTCCAGTTCCTTGTCCGTTACTTTTATATTGGATATTTTGAAATTTGCTTCATCGAGCGCCTTTTTTGAGGCTTCGATTTCCAATTTTATAGAATCGGCACGTTTTATGGCATCAATCTCTGATTTGTTCTTCTCCGACTTTTCAGCCAAGGCGTCACGCTTTGGCTTAGTCGCTTCGAAGGCCTTTGTTAGCTTATCTACGTTGGCTTCTGCAGTAGCCAGCTTGCCACGCAGGCTCTCGGCCTTTTCCGACGAGCCCTTGTACGATGCAAGCTTTGCGGTTAAAGCGTTTACCTCGTTGAACTTTGAATTGAGGGCCAAAAGCTCCTTTTCAGCTGACTTTACTTTAGACTCATTAACGGATATTTCCTCTTTGAGCGACTTAATCAGCGAATCCCTTTCATCCAGAAGGCGCTTCCTGAGCTCTTCAGTAAGAGATCTTTCGCATATGGGGCATTTGCTTTCGTGCTTTTTGAGTTCTTCGAGCCATTTCTGTGCCTCCGCAAGCTTGCTCTTAGAATCTGCTAATTTTGAAACGGAGTTTTTGACTTCGGCATTCTTGGAATTTATAAATTCTTTTATTTCTTCGAGATTTGATCTTCCAATCTCCTTTTTTATTGCTGATTCTTTTTCCATGTCTGAGATGCACTGCTTCAGTTGTGCATCTAGTGTCGAACGTTCCCTTATCGCTTCCTTCTCTTTTGCCTGCAGAGATTCTATCTCCTTGTCTACAGCTTTAAGCTCATCCGATATTTTGAAGCGCTCGGACTCTAGTTCCTGCAAGGTCTTATCAGGAAGCTTTATCTTTTCGAGCTGACCCGTGAGCGTCGAAATTCTGCTTTCTAAACCAGAGATATCCTTGGAAAGTAGAGTCTTAGCATCTACCTGCTCCTTCATTTTTTGGTACTCATGTTTAATGCGCGAAAGTGCTTCGTGCAGAGACTTTGCAGTTTTTGAAAGCTCAGCTTCCTTCTGTTTTTCGAGTTCCTGCTCCCTGTGCAGCGCTTCAGACTTTTCATGCATTGACTTCGGATCTGCGTTTTCTATAAGCTTCTCGTCCTCCTGTATGTAGGATTTTATGGCATTTGCCAAAGAGGTCGCATTCTCCTCTGCAAGTGCGAACCTGTCCAGGCCGAGCATTTCGTCTATCTGTTTCTTGCGCTCGCCCTTCCTAAGCTCCAGAAAATAATCGAGCTTGTTTTGCTCCGAGTATATGGCGCGCGAGAAGACATCATAGTTTATTTTAAGCAGCGATTCTATCTCCTCGTTGACGCGCTCTGATTGGGTCTGGAGGTACTGGCCGTTCTTTTCTATTTTAGCTTCCGCTTTCTTGCTCCTGCTTATTGTCCTGTATATTTTATATGTGTCATCCCCAAGAACCAGCTCAAGCTCGACTCCGGCAGAATCCTTCTTCTTCGGCCTGTTCATTATTATGTCTTCGACCTTGTAGCGCCTGTGCTCCAATGCAGGAAACGTGCCGAAAAGCGCGAACGACATTGCGTCCATCATTGAGCTTTTCCCTGCTCCCATTAGGCCTACGATCACATTTGTCCCTTTCTGGAAGTCTATTTGGGTATTCTCATGAGTCTTCCAGTTGGTGAGCTTCATGGATTTTATCATAGTAGGAACCCTGACAACCAGAATTAGGATTTAAAGTTTTTATGCGCTGTGCAAAAAACTTTGGAAGAATTGACAAGCTGGGGGTTCGTTTGCCAGACCGCTTAAGCCCTGGTTTTAAGATATTTTTCGATTGCTTTTGTTACCGAAATGAATTCGTTTGCCTCTTTTGGATCGTATGGGTCTTCGCAGTAAGAGCGCAACATCAGAACTTTTCTCCCATCGCCAGCATCATTTATTATGAATTCATATTTGTCGATACTTACAAGGCTCGACGGGTCTGAAACGTTGTTGCTCAAAGAGATGGTTGCCTTTGGCATTCCGCCCAGTACACCTTCCGCTATATTTCTCGCAGCTGTCCTAGCAGATTGTGCCTTTTCGTCGTCCATTGTAGGTAATGGCAACTGGACGACTAGCCTTGACTTTCCATCAACCTCAAATGCGGATATATTCTTGAACATATTAGCACCTATGTATAGGCTATAATGTCCTGCGGTTTATATATTAAGCCTTTTGTGTAGAATCGACATTAAGCGAATGGTAGTGCTTTTAGGACAAGGATTTTATATCAGGCTTTCCTCTGAAACGTCGACCTGGCTTACTCCGGATATCGCTTTTAGCTTCTCTTCGATTTTTGACGAGCTATTTGTATCGTCGTCAAAGGTAAAGAAAACCTTTAGCACCTTTATTCCGAACGCTACCTCCTGCGAGTCCATGCTTGCGGGGTTGAGATTGGCTTTTATACTCTGCGAAACTTCGTCAAACTTCCCTTCCTCTGCATATACGTTGAATACTACTCCTACTTTTGCCATTATGGTCCCTCAAATCCGCAGTTGCTGCACTTGTAAGTATTGGCTATTTCCCTGCAGTGGGAGCACCTGACTATGTTGGTCTCACCGCAGTTGGGGCACTTGAATTCACTATATTCATGGGTAAGCCTGCCGCATGAAACGCATACTTTTCCTGGTAAATCGTTTGCCATAAATTGTCACCTTGCACGCCTGCCTCTCTGATTTCTACTTCTCAGCTCGTTTTTGAGCTCGCTTAGGGTAATGAATGCAACCACTAGAGTAGCAAGCAAAAGCGCGATTATGATTAACAGCAGAATAATTATTATATTTATCGTTGATGCAGGCGCATAGCCAGTGCTCGATGTAGGAGTCGTTGGCGGCTTAGATACTGGTGCAGTAGTGAGCATGCCGTATATCTCCTTTGTCGAGTTGCTTATTTCGTTTCCGATTAGCGCAGCGTAATAGCCGCTGGAAAGCATGGACATGGACCGTTGCTTAGGCACTAGAGACGACTCGTTCATGTAAAAAAGCGCCTCATCAGCGAACTGCGTTGCCCACGAGCCGAAGCGGGACGAGTTTATTAGCGCAGCAGTAGCATTGTACATTGAGCTTTCAGAAACGTTGGATGGTATGCTATGTTCATCAGAGACTATGTAATCGGAATCTAAAAGAGCTAACGCATAGTTTCCATTATTCAAGGCAACCTTCGCGCCTATTATGTAGACGCTAGGAACCGAAGAAGAGGAGGCCGAAGACAGAGCAGACGATATTGCAGATTCTGCCACAGGCTTTATCTGCGGGCTTACGTTAACCGCCTGATAGTTCCCTGAAGGCGAACTTTCAGAGTATATCTGACTGGCGGCCTTGCACCATGCGTATGCCTCTGCGGCAGAATATATGTTCCTAAGCACGCCATCTGAATCTATGGCAGTGGCATTGTACTGGCTGAGCAGCGCGTTTATCGTGACATTGCCCCAAAGCTGCCTAAGTTCTCCATTAAGCACATCGTTGTAGTTTGAACGTGTGAGCTGTGGGGGAGTCAGGGAGCTGCAATAATAGCTCACCGAGTTTAGCAGGTCCTGCCCGCGCTGTATGCTAAGGTTAGGGTTCTGGAACATGAAACTGTTTATGAATTCTATGAACGCCACGTCTGCTGATGTATAATAATATCCCTTCTGTGCCAGCTGTGAAGCTTCCTGCAGGTTCATAGACATGTTTTTGGCTATCGGAGCGAAACCCCTAAAAGCCGAAACGTTGCTTATCGAGGCGTTGGTGAAGTTTAGTGTGAAATGTGCCAGGTCTGCGAGCATTGTCTGGTTGCACTGATTTGAGCAAGAAAGCTTTGCCTGCGGGACGCCCGATATGTTATAGTTGTCTGAAACGTTGAAGCTTACGTTGAGCCCAGATACCGATGCGCTACCCGTTGCATAAGAAAACGCTTGGCTGACGTTATATATTGGAATCACACGTATGCCGAAGTATCTTGATGCAAGGTAGTATATTTCTGTTTCGAGTGAATTGTTTCCGGCAAAGGGTACCATAATGAAACTCATGCCATGAGCCTTGGCGGTCTCTATCTTATCATACACGCCACCTATTTCACCTATTGTGCCATTGTAGTTTATGACACCTGTGACGGTGAAATTATCAAGCAGCTTTTTGTGTGAAAGAGCCGAAAGCGCCAATAGGGTCATCGCTGTTCCGGCACTTGGCCCTGATACGTTAGCGCCCATGTCTTCTATTTCATAATGGAAATTGTAATCCTTGTAGTTTATACCTAGATATGAAGATGCAACCAGTACCGCTGCTTCCGACGAGTTTATCGTAGATTGGCCTACGCTCGAAGGTCCGGTTATGTTGACCGTGCCGTTTCCAGTGGTCACATTGAGATTTATTATCGTAAGGGTGCCATTGTTCGTCTGCAGTATGACTGCTGGTGCATGTATTGACGCGTTTCCTACGAATCCTGCAAACGAAATCGTAACTAACAGTATCGGCAGCATTGCCAAAAGCATTGCATGATTTTGCATACCCATATTTGTTACCATTGCGAGTTCTGGAATTGAAAAGTGCGAAGTGCGATTGCCCTAAAGATTATAGCCAGTTAAGTTTTAGGCAAGCCAATCGTAATAAAGCTTGCGGTTTATTTTCATTTTTGGGGTTTCTGGTTGTAGTTCTCGTATTTCGTAGAGCGCTGCCATATCTCTTCGAATCTGGAAAGGGCCTCTGACCTGTTTATAGAGACTATGTGCTCGCTCTTCTTATTTATTATGTTTATTGGAGGGATCTTGTATGCGTTCTGCGAGTCTATTATGAGCCTTTCATGCTGCTGCTGGGCGTCATTATCAGACATCACCCGCAGTTCTAGCGCTACGCCTTTGTTTGAAAGTTCCTCCTTGAAATCAAAATAGCTCCTCTCAAAATGGGAACCTAGCCTGTTGGCGCTTGTCAATATCCTTATCGAGGCGTGGCCCTGCTCATGACCGTTCAGCAGAAGAAGGAGGTTCTCCACTGCCTTGTTATCAAAGTGCATGTCCAGTACGCTCATGTCCCCAGAAAGCTTTGCGAAGAACTTCCTAGAAAGCACCAGCATGTTTGAATATGGCGTGTCGGGATTTATGTTTATGGGGCGTGCGGAATGCGCCGAGCGCCTCCTGTTCGAATAGGAAAGTTCGAGCGAGCTTGCGATTATCCCAAGGGCAACACCAAGAAACGGGCCCAGGCCTATTACAGGACCAAGATAGAAGTCGGTGTTCAACACCGCTAGAAGCATGCCGAATATGACTGATGAAAACAGCAAGCCTATGCCCAGCACCCTATAATTCTGCCGCCCCAAAAGCCATATGGCACCTATTGCAAACATTATAAGGGCAAATGGCAACATTACGTAGGTGATGTGAACTGCTACCGCTATCGCTGAGGATCCGGAAAGCGAAGCGATAAGCGCATTGGAAGGGGTAATGTTGTATTCCGTTATTATTGAAGTTATGCCCTTTACCAAGCCTACGGAATAAGACAGGATTTGCATATAGTAAAAGTCTGAAAGCATTGCTACGAACCCTGATATCAAGGCGGCATACGCTAGTACTGCGTGCTTTGATCCATGGGAAATATTGTCAAGCACATGCACCACACATGATTTGGGTTTAAAATGATAAGCTTTTTCCTGAAACATGGAATTTACAGATAGGCAACCGATTTATAAGCCTATTAGCAAACAAAAATTATATAGGTTTGTTATTTTCGGTTAATCAGATGTTGGTTTATTCCATAAGTAATATTAGTTATGGTAAAAACAAGAGCATGTGAAAAGTTATTATAACATGCGTGCCTTAATGCTTATAGAAAAACGGCTTAAAAAATGGCCTGAAATAATAATTGAAATTTTTTAAGGTAATACGTGATGAAATCACATACAGTACTTGTGTCGTTGATTATCTTCTTTGGTATTGCATTGCTGCCTGCTTATTCCTTCTCAAGCTCCAACTCTACTTTAAGCGCCAATGTAGTAGTCGGATGCCCTTTTATATTAAATATGGGCTTGGCTAATCACACTGCAATCCCCGAATCTGGCAATTATTTTATGAACTATTCGCTGCGGCCTGTGGTGAATTGCACAGTTCCGGAAATGAAGGGTGAATTCG
>JAVYSI010000018.1:0-11583 GCA_038729265.1 Methanothrix sp.
CGGCTTTTATCACCACCTTGTTCGACTTGCTGTTGTATTCGAAGTCAAGATCTTTTGGGAGCAGCATCGAGAAAATGCTCTTGCCAGAATACATACCGTTGCGCTGCGGCTCCGGCAGCTCGTATATACCTATGTTCGAAAGCATAACCATCGCTTCCTGCCTGTCGAACATCGCATCGTCCTTCGTGAGCAGGTATGCACCAGCAATCTCGTCTTCTATTATGAAAGCTATGGGCTTCCCATCCTTTGCTCCAAGCACTACATTCTTGGGCTGCATCAGGTATCTCGCTTCGGCCTGCGATTCTATGCTCTGCGGCACGTGCAGGTTCATCTCGTCGCCGTCGAAGTCCGCATTGTACGGCATGGCTATTGAGACGTTCATGCGCATGGTCTTGCCTGGGAGCACCTTGACCCTGTGCGCCATTATTGACACCCTGTGGAGCGTCGGCTGCCTGTTGAAAAGCACTATGTCGTTGTCTATCAGCTGGCGCTCTATTACCGCGCCTGGTTCGAGAGCCGCAAGCAGCTCCTCTCTGTTTGTTTCAGTTACGCGCTTCCTGAGCCCGTCCTTGCCTATGACGTTTATTGCTGTAGGGTATGACGTGTTCTTCAGGAATTCCCTGCCCTTTTCTATGTTCCATTTCGTAACATAAAACGGGACTGTCATATTTTCAGCTATGCGCATGGGTATGCCGACCTGGTTGATTGTAAGGCTGGCATCAGAAGATATTACGGTTCTGGCAGAAAAATTGACTCTCTTTCCGGAAAGATTGTACCTAAGCCTTCCCTCCTTGCCCTTGAGCCTCTGCGCCAGCGTCTTGAGCGGCCTGGTGCTCCTGTGCCTGGACACCGGGACCCCTGGAGTCTCGTTGTTGAAATATGTAGTAACGTGGTACTGTAAAAGTTCCCAAAGGTCGTCTATTATTATCTGTGGTGCGCCAGCATCTATGTCCTGCTCGAGCCTCTGGTTTATCCTCATCACTTCCACGAGCTTGTGCGTAAGGTCGTCCTCGCTCCTCTCACCAGATTCCAAGGTTATTGATGGCCTGACGTTTACAGGAGGTACCAGCAATGCCGTGAGTATGAACCATTCCGGCCTGGTAGCGGTTCCATCTATGCCGAGAAGCGAAAGGTCGTCGTTGCTTATGTTCGACAGCCAGTCCCTTATCTCGTCGGGCTTCATCTTGTTCTGGCCCAGATAGAAGAACGTTGGCCTCTCGAACTTGAGCTTCTGCTGCAGCGTGCCGCAGTGCGGGCACTTCTTGACGGACTTCAGCTTCTTCGTTAGCGTAGCCAAAGAAGATGTCTCCGGGAGCGTCTCGACAACATCTTCCTCAGCGCTTATGAAGCTTTTTATTGCAGGCCTTAGCTCTGCTATCTGTTCTTCATCAAGCAGGATCCTGTGGCAGCTCTCGCACGTGGACTGCAAAAGCAGGTATATGGATTTGGAGAACTCCGGATGCACAACTGGCCTTACCAATTCTATGTGGCCGAAGTGGCCTACGCAGCTCTTAGCCCTGCCTCCGCAGGTCTTGCACTTCAGCCCGGGGTCTATAACGCCCAATCTCTGGTCTACGAGGCCGCCATCTATAGGATATCCGTCCTCGTTGTATGTATCTGGAACTATGAGCTTAGCTACGCTCATCCTCTTTATCTCGTCAGGGCTTATCGCCGTGAATCTTATGTGGTCTATTATTTCAGCCTGAACCATATACACACCTCAGTCGCTCTTGAGCCTAATCCTAGCCAGTATGTGCATTGACTTCAGCTCGTCGAGCAGCAGCTTGAACGCGTAGCTTATCTCAACCTCCTCCAATTTGTTGCCACCGCAGGTCGGGCAAACCGGAGTGTTCTTTATGTAGTCGTAGTAGCCTATGTCGCCACAGGTCTTGCATATCCATACCGGAGCCTTGTCGCTCTGGTCAAGCATGCGCTCTTTTATGAGAAGGCTCGCTCCGTGCCCTACGAGCGCATCGCGTTCCATCTCTCCGAACTTGAGGCCTCCCTTCCTTGGCTTTCCTTCTGTCGGCTGCCTCGTTAGTATCTGCACAGGGCCCCTGCTCCTGACCTGCAGCTTCAGGCTCACCATGTGCCACAGCCTGTGGTAGTATACTACGCCATTGAACAGCGTGCCGGCGAACTTCTTTCCTGTCCTTCCGTCGTAAAATACCTCGTCGCCGAACTTGTTAAATCCATACTGCTCCAGGGTGCCGGCGTAATCGTCTATTACCTCCTTGCCATGCCTCGAGAATGGTGTCCCGTCTGAAACCTTGCCTGCAAGCGAGGATGCCTTTGCGCCAAGCATTTCTAGTATATGGCCGTATGTCATCCTGTTCGGAAGCCCTATAGGGTTGAGAAGCAAATCGGGCACTATGCCGTCTTTGGTGTATGGCATGTCCTCCTGTGGGACTATCAGCGCCGTGACTCCCTTCTGGCTCTGCCTGCTCGCAAACTTGTCCCCGACTTCTGGCACCTTTATGCTCCTTATCCTTACTTTTATTATCCTTGTGGCACCAGTAGTTTCGCTGAACATGACGCTGTCTACTGCGCCCATTTCTCCAGAACGTAGAGTTACGGAGTTGTCCCTGCTCCTTTCTTCTCCTACTCCAAAGCTCGTCTGCTCCTCAAGGAACCTTGGCGGAGAGACCTTCCCTATTATGACCTCCCCCTCATTGACCTCGAGCTCCGGCTCAACTATGCCGTCTTCGCCGAGCTTCGAATAGGCGTGTTCGCCCTTATAGCCCTCTATGGTTGGCGGCGGCAGCTTGAAGCTGTCCTGCTGGCCCCCAGGGTATCTGCGCTCCTCGTCCATGTAAGACCTGTAGAATACGCTCCTTCCAAGGCCCCTGTCGACCGCTGCCTTGTTGAGCACTACGGCATCCTCCATGTTGTAGCCGTAATATGTTGAGAGCGCGACAACAAAGTTCTGGCCATTTGCATGCCTCTTCATGTTAAGCGTCCTGTACGCCACGCTGTTGACTATTGGTACCTGAGGGTAGTACAACAGGAATGCCCTGGCGTCGTATCTGCTGTTGAAATTTGTAGTGTAAAGGCCCTGCGCCTGCTTCATGAAGTTCCATGCTATCGGGTGCCTTCCCATGCTGTTGAATTCTGGAAATACGCTGTTGTTGACCGTCAGCCCGAATATCGATGCTGGATCAACTTCAAGATGCGTGGTTTTATTTGTTATTTCTGAAGGGCTTATCGCAGCCAATATGTTTTCCTCCTCTTCAGCATCTAAATATTCTATTATGCCCCTCCTTACAAGGAAGTTAAAGTCTATTTCTCCTGCTTTCAGTTTCTCAATGAGCTCTGGAGTAAGCTTTGACTGGCCGTTCTCGACGATTATGTACGGTTTCCTGACCCTGCCCTTGTCGGCGTTTATGTGAACCTCGTTTATGCTTTTCATGTAGGCTACGTTTATCTCTCCGGATATCAGGCCCTTCCTCCTGTTCGACCTTATCTCTTCGGCGAACGCCTTTCCGTCGGAAACGACTCCTATTTCCCTTCCATCGAGATATACTCTGCATTTCTCTTCAGACAAAACATCACCAAAACATCATTTTATGAGCTTGAGCTCCTTGAGCTTTTTCTCCAGCATCGAATGGTCGGCACCCACGGTTACCTTTGACATCAGGGCCAGGTATCTGGTAAGCCCTACCTCGGTTCCTTCAGGAGTTTCGCTAGGGCATATCTTGCCTATGTGCGTGCCGTGGACATCCCTGGCCTTGAGATGAGGATGCTTCTTCGCGAGCGGGGATTTTACCCTGCGAAGGTGCGCTATAGAACTCATGTAGTTGACCCTGTCAAGGACTTGAGACACGCCGGTCTGGCCTGCAGGCCATGACCCAGTGCTCATTGAATAAAGTATCTTTTCCGTAAGAGTGTCAGGGTTTATGTTTGTCTTTACAGTAAGCCTGCGACCGCGCGCCGTGGTCCTTTCTACGTGGTACTTTATGTCCTTTATGAACGCCTTGAAAGCGGTGTTGAACAGTTCTTCAAGAAGGTCTCCGGCCAGTTTTACGCGCTTGTTAGCATAATGGTCCTTGTCGTCAGGCTTCACAGTACCGTTTGCCACCATGGATGTACGCGAGGCCATCCTTATTAGGTAAGCGGCCTTTTCCTTTCTAACTTCCGGTGACGTGCCCAGATGCGGCAATATGTATGTATCGAGCTGCGTCTCGGCCCTCTTTTCTTGATATGCCATAGCCTGGTTCGGTGCCGTTATCCTGCCCAGTTCTATTATCGCGTCCTTTGGCTGCATCTCCATATAGTTCTTTCCAACCTCCATGTTTAGCATTAAGTCGTTGCGCGCAAAATTGTCTTCTGTAAGTGCCAGCACGGACTTCTGGTCCATGCCTAAAGACCTAAGTATAAGCGGCAGGCTTATGCCTTTGTTGAGCGTCGGGAACAGCACTGTGTACAGGCCGTAGTCGTCCCTCGTGATGCTGCAGCGGGCTCTGAAGTTGACAGTAGTTGAAAACACCTTGACAACTATGCCTGACTTCTCTTTTGTTGTTATCATTCTGTTTGGGGCAAGGTCTTCTATGCCCACGAGCACGCGCTCAGTGCCCTTTATTATGAAATAGCCTCCTGGATCATCAGGGTCCTCGCCCTCCTTTACGAGCTGCTGCTCTGTCATGTTTTTAGTGTAGCATAAGTTGCTCTTTACCATGACAGGAAGTTCCCCGACATATGCCTCGCCAATAGCATCTGCCTTCTCTATGCCGCTTATTACCGGCACGTACGTTAGGTACATTGGGGCCGCATAAGTTAAGTTTCTCGCAAGCGCCTCGTTGGGGAGTATGCGTTTAGTAGAACTGTCGGATTCTATTATTATTGGCTGTTCGAGCCTTATGCTTCCCAGCTTTATAGCAAAATTGGATACGTCAGGCTCAATGAGGCTCTGTGCCTCGACTATTTTGTTCAAGCCAGTAGTTATGAACCTGTTGTAGCTGTCTATCTGCTGCTGGGAGATAGAAGTAGTTTTCAGATATGATTCCATTACCTCGTGTGTTACGCTCATTTTACCACTTAGGGCACGCCTTTTGGGCGGGCTTTTACAAACTTTAGACCTCCTTGGTCACGTAGCGGTAATACGTATAGCTGCTGTTCGGGTCCTCGCGATGTATCGCTATCAGGTCTCCTGGCTGTGCATTGAGCTTCTTTACCTGGGGGTCAGATATCGATATTTTAGGAAACTTGTCAAGGGCAGTACCAAATTTCTTTGCTATCGCCTTGGCCTCGCTTTCGCTCAGCAGTTCATGTTTTACTAATAAGTCTTCTCCAAAAACCAATGGCTCACCAACAAGCAGCACTATACCTAGCTACGGGCAGTATTATATTTACACAGAAAGTAATAAATAGGTTACTAAAAAACCGCTGAGCATAAGCTCTAAGCCATGGCATTTCACTTACCGTGCGTAGCGCCATGCTTGTATATTAGCTTAGCATGTTTATATACCTTTTTGTTGAAACCAGTATGAAGGAATTTTAGGTATGGTAATCCTTTCAGGTGATTATTACGGTAGATGCCAAATCGCAGTTCGACGCAGTGCTTGCCGAGGTCAGAAAGAAGGTGGCAGGCAATGACGAGATAATAAAGCTCATTTTTATAGCCATAGTCGCTAATGGGCACGTGCTTTTGGAAGGAGTTCCTGGAGTCGCAAAGACTACGATGTCGAAGGCGGTGTGCGATGCCATACAAGCGAATTTTGGAAGGATCCAGGGTACTCCGGACCTAGAATTCAAGGATATAGTCGGATATGTTTATCTTGATGATAAAACCAAAAACATCGAGCTCAAAAAGGGGCCGATATTCACGAATATGCTGCTTATAGACGAGCTCAACAGGGCCCCGCCCAAGACAACTACGGCTTTGCTCGAAGCCCTTGAAGAGAGGCAGGTAACTCTTGGAGACGAAACCATGCCGCTGGAGAAGCCCTTTATAGCTTTGGCCACGCAGAACCCGCTTAACATAGAGGGCACAACCATGCTGCCTAAAGTGCTCGCGGACAGGTTCCTCATGCGCATTGCAGTGGATTACACCTCAATGGAAGCAGAACAGCAAATGCTCAGGATAAAGGAATCGGAAGAGAATATTGTGGTAAAGAGGGTGATGGGCATCGAAGACATACTCGAACTGCAGAAGCTTGCAAAAGGCGTGAAGGTCCCAGACAACGTAATAGCTTACATAACAAAGATAGTAAATGCAACCAGAAAGGACATACATGTCGTGATGGGCGGCAGCCCGAGGTCAGAGATAAGCTTCATGAGCTGCGGCAAAGCGAAAGCTCTTATAGAGGGCAGGAACGAGGTTTCCATAGACGACATAAAGTATCTGGCTAGGCCGGTTCTCAGCCACAGGATAGTCGTAAGGAGCAGCGGAGGCGTTGGCGTCAATGGAGTCATAGATGGCATAATAGCCACGACCAAGCCCGATTGAAAATGCGATGGCTACCTAATTGTATAAAGAATATTAATTTGGAGAACCTTGCATTTGCTATGGGTTTAGCTTTGGTGCGATAAATAATAGGTTATTTCCCCTTCTTTTTACCGAAAAGCCTGTCCTTTATCGTGAGCTTTTCCTCCTTGAGCTCTATGCCATATTCCTTGGCAAGCTCAGGATGTTCCTTAAGGTAGCGGATTTGGAAGTTATGAAACTTCTCTTCGTTCTTGCGCTTGTATTCTGCCTTCTTTTTCTCCCATTGTGGCTTCATCTTCTTCCACTCCTGCAGCGTATAACCGTATGGGGCGTGCTCCCTTATCGAAGGCGAATTGAACGCGTATGAATAGAAGTTCTTGTAGTAGTCGTAATCTTCATTTATCATGTGCTCCCTGCTTACCTTTACTCCTTCGCTCTCTAGAAATTTTATTATCTCGTCGATGCTTATCTTTTCCTTCAGGTTGTCAGCATTTGGGGGGTTGTATATGATTGTTATGTTGCCCCTTACATAGTGCACCCTAGCCTTGAGTATAGCATCATTTAACATCAGTCTGTACTGCAGCCTTGCGGCGTGTTCCTGGTCCTTGAAATAAGCCTTGTCGACGTTGCTGAACACTACCTTAGCAACTATCCTGTATGGAACCCTATAGAGATTGCCGTTCTCTTCTATGTACTGCTTCTTTATTCTCTCTTCGTCTATGTTGGCGTTGTTTATCAGGTCCTGCTGATATTCGCTCATTTTCGGCTGCTTCTCTGACTTGTCCATTGTATTGCACCGTTTCATTGGGTTTTATGTGCCCGCATGGCACGGGTCGAAAATAAAAGTTTAAACAAAAAAGAAGGCATTCAGCTGAATGCCTCGTTTGCAAAGTTTGCCACAGGTTTACCACCATTGACAGGCAATGCGAAATAATCTATCATCTGCCCGTAGGTTTTGCGGTACTCTGGCGTTGACTCTAGCTGCTTTATGTTCCTGACGTACTTGTCCTTCGCATAGCTCCAATCGCTGTGGGTCTGCTGCCATTCCTTAGATGGTATGCTGTACTGCTTTTGCACCTTGTCCCTGTATACTTCTGGGAACACGTTGAACGTGCAGAACGGCAATACTTCTCCATCTGGCATTGCGTAGTGTATGTCGCACTTTTCCACCCTGTGTATGTCGTATGTGTATTCGTCCTGGAAGTGCATCATACCTAGGAATATCGACTTCATCTGGAACTTGCCCATCGTGGCAAAATCATGCTTTATAAACACTGACATCAGCAGCTTTGAGAAGTTCACGCTCTTGGGCTGCTTGGACTTGTCTATAAACTTGTTGAAGCCCAGCAATGCCTTGACTGCTATCATCTTGCGCTCCAGCCTGTTCTTGCCCTCCATCTCATCTACTGACCTCTGCAAATGCTCGACAAGGCCAGCTGCATCTACGAACCTCGTCAGCGGTATGATCTTGTTGTCGCTGTCTAGGAACAGGTATGTACCTGCACCGCATGCAAAGTGTATTGACATGTCGTACTTGTATTCACCAGTCAGAGCCTCTATGAACTTGTTTATTCCTCCAACGTATGGCACTGAGAACCAGTCTTCTTTGGCCACAACGCCGTTCGTCTGCTGTTCTATGAGTTTTATCGCCCCAGGTATTGAAATGCGCTGCTTCTCCCTGAGCCTTGAAGGCATTCTTCCAACAAGCGATACCGGCTGGAAGTTCACCGCCCTTATTATGTCAGCGTTGTTTAGGGCAAAGTTTATCATCGAGCCGAGCTCATGGTCGTTTACGGTCCTTATTACCGTAGGCACAAGAACTATGCTTATGCCAGCTTTTCTCGCAGCTTCCAATGTAGCAGGGACCTCCCAGTGGTTCTTCGGGTTTGCCCTCTTGCTCACTCCGTCATAACTCATGTAAAGCGTGCTCACTCCTGCATGCCTTAGCTTCGGGCCAAGGTCTGGATTCAAAGCAAGGTTTATTCCCGTGGTATTGAGCTGTATCTGATCGAAGCCAGCCTTCTTCGCCATTTCTATTATCTCTACTATGTGCGGGTGCATCGTTGGCTCCCCACCAGTTATTTGTATGGCGTTTGCAGGTATCGGCTTCTGGTTCCTGAGGTTGTTGAATATCTTTTCGATTTCTGGAAGGCTCGGCTCGTATATCGCCTCTCCTTCCTTTGCATAGAAGAAGCAGTACCAGCACGACAGGTGGCATCTGTTTGTTACTACTACATTTGCCAATCCCGTATGCGACTTGTGCCTTTCGCACATTCCGCAGTCGAACGGGCAGTTTGCCCCCTTCGTCTCAGTTATATAGTTTGGGTTGTCAAATCCCCTTCCGTAATAATTGTACCTGCGCATCTTCATGTACATGTCATAGTCTTCCCAGTATTTCTCTATAGTCCAGCCGTGCTCAGGGCAATTTTTCCTTATCATGACGTTGTCTCCGTCCTTGTATATCGTCCCGTCTATTATGAGCTTGCATTCTGGGCACACTGTCTTTGTCGTTTCTATTACTGGCATCTTTTCTATTTCTTCTATGGTCCTGTGGTACGGCGCCAGAACCGGGTCTATCTTCGCCTGTGCATCGGTGCTGTCAGAGCTCTCCGGTCTCACATTGTTTATGTTGGAGATAAGGTTCTGGTCCACGGTTTCTTCGTCCATGGTCTTTTCCAAATCCAGCTGCACAGAGACTTCACTAGCGCTCTGTGCTGACATTTCTCCGATGTTATCGCCACTTCCCAATACGTCCATTAATTCACCTAATTCAATAGTTTTTAAGTGCACAAAAGCCTTTTAAAGGGTTTCGCAACAAAACTTTACTCCTTTACAGATTTTGCGGATTTTTACTGACTGCGCAAGGTCAGTTTGCAGTTGCATTAGTTATTAGGCTGCTTTCCACATATTTAATTGTAGCGTTTGTCAAGTTTTTGGCAAAGCTTTCAAGTGCTAGGCTGTTAGGGGCATTTGAGAAGCGTGCTGCCAATACTTTTATCCTGTAGCTACCATACAGTGCCGAACCCAAATATATGGTCATATTTGGCTTCGGGCCGATGTAGCTACCGAAAACACCCATTGCCTGCTTTGTAAGGTTTGACATGGAGAATAAGTACACTGTCACATTATCGTACTTGTATTTCAATACGCTGTATGTAGAATTATGTAGCGAAGCAGCAAATTCCTGCGAGCAGTAGCCGCCGTTAGCATCAAAAAGAGCATTGTACTGCTGTAGGTTTGGCGGATTTATCCCAAGGACCGATGCATATTCTGCTATTGGCTTGGAATGGCTAAGCGAAGATAGGTTGTACGGCTTTGATATCATTGTTTCATTTTGCATATATCCTACAATGCCTTCTAACCCTGTGCAGTTCCCTGTAGCAGTGGTTGGTTGGAAAAGCGCGGTGAACCTGTAATCAAGGGGTGAACTAAAGTTATAGTCGTTTGAAAATGTATTGGCTTCTAGATAAGATTCGGGAGTCTTAAAATGATGTACTATTGAAGATGAATTTTTTGGCGTGGTTGTGGTAGGAAATGTGGTTTTCGATACATTTGATTCTGGTCTTACTGTAGCATAGATTATTGCGAGGATTATTGCCACTATTATAGCAGCCAAAACTATTTTTGCTGCCATCTTTGTAATCCCATTACTTTCTTTGCCATGGATTATGTTATTTGAATTGTTATTGCTTATATCAGTATTTTGATTCTTTTTTAAATTATTTATTTCGTCCATAAAAACCACTAACTATTTTTATTGAAAGTATATGTTGAGTCAGGATTGAACACATAAACCGCATAACTGAAGCTTGTAGAGCTTCCAACCATCAGCTCTGGACCTATCCAGATACCATTTCCATCATAAGGTATGTTGCCACACGCCAATAGGTAAACGTCGTTGTAGTGCGTAGAAGAGAATAGAGGCGTAGTCTGTTCCTGATTCTTTGTAAGGCTGCAACCATATTCTGGGAACGACCCAGCATCATACATTATGGCTGAAGAGCCTGGATTAGTGCTTGAATTCAGTATGCCTTCCTGTCCTCCTGAAGTCGCATAAGCGAGAACCACAAGCGAGCTAGGTATAGAGCCATAATTTACCCAGAATCCAGGTTGAATACCGCTGTTGTAATTTGATCCGTTATCTACCCATAGCTGGTAATTTATATTCGGGTTACCTCCTATGGCTATTGCTCCTGATGAAGCCGAATCTGCGGTTGCACTGCAGGCATTCCCATTCGTAATGTATCCTATATTGGTGGAACAATACTTGCATGTGCCTCCGCCTTCCGAATTAACGTTCCAGTTTACGCTAGATATGGATTGGTATATTGCGGCGACACATTCGCTGAATACGCCATTGTTGTTGCTGCATGGTGGACTGAATGTCGTTGAGCTGCTGCTATTTGTAGTGCAGGTTCCGTAGAACGGTATTGTACTTGAAGTTGTTGAAGTAGTGGTTGAAGTAGTTGAGGATGTTGAAGTAGTTGTTGAGGTAGAAGTTGTAGAGGTGCTTGTGGATGTGGTCGAGGTTGTTGTGGAAGTAGATGTTGTAGAGGTTGAAGTGGTGGTTGATGTTGAGGTTGTTGTTGAGGTTGAGGTAGTTGTTGAGGTAGAAGTTGTAGAAGTGGATGTGGAGGTCGTTGAGGTAGTTGTTGAGGTAGACGTAGTGGAGGTTGAAGTGGTTGTTGATGTTGAAGTAGTGGTAGATGTTGAAGTAGTTGTGGAAGTAGATGTTGTAGAGGTTGATGTTGAGGTCGTTGAGGTAGTTGTAGAGGTTGTTGTGGAAGTAGTTGTAGATGTTGAAGTAGTAGAAGTTGTTGTAGAGGTAGAAGTTGTAGAGGTTGATGTAGTTGTACTCTTGAATATTGCAGTTTCGTTTATCGGATTTGATACTGTGACTGATGTGCTTGAAGCCGGCCCAGAATAACATCCGCTGCCATTGCATGTCCAGTCAACGAATACGTAATGACCTGTAGTGTTAGGCGTTTCCGACAAAGTAACGCTTTGGGTTGGATAATACCATGATGTGCCCGGCGAAACAGAGCCGCCAATAGTTGGCGAACTATTTTCATAAAGTTCATATTGCTGTGCGTAATTTATAGTTAGATTCTGCGCCTTGCACGTAGATACCGTAATGCTGCCAGAGTTGGCAGTAGAAC
>JAVYSI010000019.1:0-11339 GCA_038729265.1 Methanothrix sp.
TTTATGGGCCCGGAGAGATTTGAACTCTCGACCTTCCGATTATCAGTCGGACGCTCCAACCATGCTAAGCTACGAGCCCGTAAAAACCAATTATTATGTGAGAAAAGCTTTAATTAGCTTAGATATTATTTTATCTCAGTCACCTTGCCCATGGGCTCCTCCTCCTTGAATACCTGCGTGGAGAATTTGTAGAGCCTTACGTTTCTCTGCTTCCAGTAATCTTCCGGTATACCTGCCTTCTCGCATACCGCATTGAGAAATTCTTCAGGACCCCATTTCTCCTCTACTGCAACAATCGGCAGCAAAAGCCCGCTGTATATTCCGTATTCTATCATAAGGCCATCTCTCCCTATTTTTATGGACTTCAATTTTTCCTTTTCTGAACCCGACATTGGCTCAAGCTCGGAAAGAACGCTCACTTCTATTATCAAATCGGTAAGCTCGTTGAAAGACACGGGAACAAACCTCGGGTCATCAAATGCAGCAGATATTGCAGAGTCGACGACTGCTTTGCCCAAAGCCATTGACGGACGCGGGAATCCTACGCAGCCTCGCAAGGCTCCGAGAGGATAATGCGATAGCGTTACGAACGCACCCGAAGGCCAATCAAAATCTTTTATGCTTTCGTATAAGACCGTCTTCTTTGCAATCGGGCTCTTCAAAGTAAGTTCTATGGCATTCCTTGCGGCATGCACAAGCTCTTCTCCTTCCTTGAGCGTAAGTTTCTTCACCCAAACACCACGGCATATGTTAACAATAGATAATGTAAAGGAGCAATAATTTATAGGTGACGCAGCAAAACTTCTATATAAAATTGCAATGATTTTCATGAACTCAGTAAAGGCGAATAATGGTTTTAGATATACTATATATACAGATGGGGCCGCGCGCGGGAATCCGGGCGAGAGCGCTTCGGGATTTTCAATTTTCGATGAGAGCGGAAGAGAAATAGCAAGCAGAAGCTTCTATAATGGTATAAAAACGAACAATTTCGCAGAGTACACGGCAATCATAAAGGCGCTAGAATGGTGCGAAGCTAACCTTGATAATCCGGAAAACGCAGAACTTACATTCGTATCGGATAGCGAACTTGTGATCAGACAGCTCAATGGAAGGTACAAAATAAGATCCAGCGAGATGTCAGCCTTGAACGCAACCGCCAGGGAGCTTTCAAAATGGTTCAAGAGCGTCGTTTTCACAAACAGGAGGAGGAGCGATAAGGGCATAAGCGATGTTGACAAGAGGCTTAACGAGTTGCTTGACAAGATGGCAGAACCACGAAACAAAAAACATTAAATAGTAAGATATACAAGCTATTATTAACTTATGTATGTTTAAAGTGACTTTTGATGGCTGAAGAAAGCAACGGTAAGAAGGAAGTTAATCCTGAGGCCAAGGAACATTGGAGGAAGGGCAATTCGTTATTCGAATCAAGCAAATTTACCGAGGCTATAGATGAGTTTAATGCAGCTATAAGCATAGACCCAGAATATTCAGATGCTTATTTCAATAGGGCGCTGACTGAAAGGCTGATGCACAAATACGAAGAAGCCAAAGCTGACCTGCAAAAGGTCATGGAACTTGAACCAAATAGCCCGGACGCACCGCTGCTTTATGGCGATATGGCTGAAGCCAGCAACGACTTGGTCGGCGCAAAATACTGGTATGAGAAATCCCTTTCCATAGACCAAAATTACTCGGAAGCCAAAAGCAGGCTGGAGCATATAGACTCGCTAATGCATGTAGATTTATCCAACACAGGAACTACAAATAGTGGGATACAGCAGACGCAGCAGGTGCAGAAGCAGGTAGAAGAGGAGAAAGAAGTCATAGAAGAAGGCCAGATAAAGAAGCTGGCATTTTACAAGTCGAATACCAAGTTCGATTCAGTTATAGGTCTCCAAAAAGTCAAAACGTATCTCCATGACAACGTGGTGCTGGCAATACAGCATCCAGAGCTTTTCAAGAAATATGGCAAGGAACTCGGGCTTGGACTGCTTTTATACGGACCGCCAGGAACCGGAAAGACGCATACTGTAAATGCCATAGCAGGAGAGGCAGGAGCAAACGTGATAGTTGCCCAGATAAACCAGATAGTTGACATGTATACGGGAAATACCGAAAAGAACCTGCATGCAATTTTTGAACAAGCAAGGAAAAATCCTCCGTGTATAATATTCTTCGATGAACTTGACGCCTTGGGTGTGAAGAGAGGCGGTGGCGGTGGCGGAGACAACAATTCTAGCATGAGACTTGCAGTGAACCAGTTCCTTGTAGAAATGAATGGTGTACAAAGCAATCCGGAAGGCATATTTGTTATAGGTGCAACAAACCAACCTTGGGATATAGACCCGGCGCTAAAAAGGAGCGGAAGGTTTGGTGACAGTGTTTACATTGCACCGCCAAATTACAAAGATAGGAAGGAACTCTTCAAGCTTTATACAAATAATAAGCCCAGAGAAAGCTTAAGGTATGGAAGATTGTCAAGAGCCACGAGCGGTTATTCCCCTGCTGATATAAAGAGGATATGTGACAAGGCAGCGATGAGGCCGTTGTTGCACGAGTACCAGTACAAAAAGGAACGCATGCTTACAATGGCTGATATAATGGCTGTGCTCAAAGACAAGGACAACAGCGGAAGTTCCCTTGACGAATGGTATTCTATGGTTAAAAAGGACGTCATAAGCAAGACCGAGACGCAGATCGTCGACGGAAAGAAACAGGAAATAGTAAAGGAAGGAAAACTTGACGCACAGGAGAAGATACTTTATAAGGTGATGATCAAAGACATAAAGAAAAATACCAGCCCTACCCGCATACGAATCAAAAAATTTATGCGCTGGTTTGCAATACATCTTTTCTAAATGCGCTTGGATCCTTTTTGTTGCATAGCTAATAACGTTTTATTGCCTGTTAGTTTAATGCAATTTGAATTTATACCAAATGCCTTGTTCGAGACGCAACCAAATAAGCTATTTCTTTGCAGATAGCTTATATGTTTTTACATGCTTATGTGTCGTGCCAGGCGACAGCTCATTTATATCAGAGCGGTCTACGCCCCTCAAAAGCTTGCTCTTGTATGCGATAAGTACGCCTTTGTCGATCACTGGAATTGCAATGCCGAAAACAAGCTTCTTTTTGTTGTTTCTGCTATATGGATAACTCACCCAACTCTTTGCACTTGCATCATAAATCTTTACCCTATCAGCCCCAAATATGTCTATAGTTTGCCCTTTGTATCTTAGCGTAACTATGATAGGTATGTCCCAGTGTTTATCTACATACTTAGATGGACCATATACTATATACTTCGATATCGAAGGAAGCAAACGCTTAATGTCAGTCTGCTTTACGTCTATATCTATATCGGCAAGCCTTCTATGCGACCCGTAGATCTTTGCTGCAAATCCTCCAGAAATGTTAAATTTGACATCTTTAGACTCGAGTATTTGCACTATCCATTTCAGCGCACTTTTTGTATCCCTCATTCACCGAACCTTTAAGGCCTTAGCCGGGAGTTGAACCCGGGCTTGAAGATCCACAGTCTTCCGTGCTAGCCGTTACACCACTAAGGCGCGCTTATTTATTGACGCCAAGATTATTTATCTTTACGCATTTATGCCTTTTGTTTGCATCTTGATTGCCATCATCGTATTTCGTTTAGCCTAAAAAGGCTTTCTCTCTGGGAGTATGAAAAGTTTTAAATACCACTAGAAAAATTTTATGGGAATGTATAAATATTAAGATACAAAAATCTTCAAGTGGAATGCTAATGGTGTTGCAAAGACAAATGCAAAACATTATTTATTTAACGCAGGCAAACTATACTGCGCAGGGATGGCGGAGCCTGGTCAAACGCGACGGACTCAAGATCCGTTGGCTTAGGTCTACGGGAGTTCAAAATAATATTTATGGACAAATCTCCCTCCCTGCACATAACGTTTACTCTTGCTTTATACGAGCGATTAAGTTTACCTAGGTGTTATAAATGGCAAAAAAAGAATCACAGAATAAGACAAAGAGAAAATCTGTCAAAGGAAAGCTTTATGAAATACCGAATTATGCACAGTCGGAAGAATTCACCAGCTCTGCAGCATGCGCCATAATGGTGCTAAAGTACATAAACAAAAATTTCAAGCCCAAAAAAGAGGATGAATTTTCAATTTGGAATGAAGCTGTTAACGGAAGCGTATGGCACGGATCAAAGTATGGACTGGCATATGCGATGTCAAAGAGAGGAGCCAAACTGCATATAGTAAGCAGCAATCAGAAGGACGAGGGATACGAGCGCAAGCTTGCAGTTTACGAAGGCATAAACCTAGATACGCTGAGATCCTCTTTCAATGAGATTAAGGAAAAGACAAAGGCTGCGGGCATAAAGGAAGTGCATGGAGTCATTACAGTAAATACGGTGAAGAACACTATAAACAATGGCAACATACCTATACTTTTGGTAGATGCAAACAAGATTAACCCATACTTGGACTCATCCCCGCATTGGATAGTGGTAAAGGGTTATGACGAGGATTCGTTCTATATAAACGACCCGTATTCGGACAGTACCATAGCAATAGAACCAAACGCTTTAAAGGAAGCGATAGGATACGAGAACGAATATCATATGGTGGTAGTAAAAGCCAGCAGGAGATAATATAGTTTGCCTTCTTTCCCATTTTATTTTTTATGTTTTTTATCCCTAATTTTTATTTTTAGTTCTTTTTAATATTTGCAATTGCAAAAATCCGATGTCTGTTTTTACTTGTGGAATTTGTGCGTGATGTCAAGGCAATAGTTTAAAAAATAAAAAAGAAAAAAGGCAACATCTCAATATTCCCACGTTGCCTTTTATATCATTTGCTGCACTAAGCTCTCACGCAGAGCTTTTTTTACCGAGGCCCTTTCGTTCCTGCGCTTTGCAGCAGAAGACTTGGTTCTGGCTCTATTTGTGATCGAAGAATAGCATTCGATACACGCCAATCTACTCTCCAGAGGTATTACCACGTCCCCAAAGGATTTCGAAGGAAGAACCATTTTTACCTCTTCCTTTTTCAAAATCTTGCCGCATATCGCGCAGATGTTCTTTTCGACACGGTTGAGACCGAGCTTGGCGGCACAATCTTTGCAGTATGCCCTACCAGCAGACCTCATGACCCTGTCCGAAGGACTGTATGTGGCTACGCCACATCTTTCGCAAGGTATGACTCCAGTTTTATATTCCCCCATTGTTTTCCCCACATTGTTTTGCACCCTTCAATTAGTATTTTGTTTTAACTACTATATATACTTTTGCAGAAGTAGAAAGTTCCGCTAATAATTGAGATGATATCATTTTTATCTATACAAAAAGAAAAAATCTGCTAGAAACCTTTTTAAATGGCTGCAAGTTCCGATTAAATTTTACTTTTTGAGATTGAGTTAATCGCATCCTTTATTTCTTCTATTGTAGCATCCGTCTTTATGCAGTTCTTTTCAAAATGTGTTGTCGATGCCACATGCCCATTTTCTTCCAGCATTTTTGCCAAGGTCAGTTCGCTTATCGATGGCAGGCGCATAAGTTTCGTCAGCTTAGGAATGCTATAATAAAACGGTATGTCAGGCTCCAACGCAACGGATCTGATGAACTTGTATTCACGCACGTCAGTGCCCATGGTCTCCTCCATGCTCTTTGCAAGCACAGGCCTTACGCCTTCTTCGATAAGGCTTCCGAGCCACATCCTTCCTGACGTTTCTATTTCAGAACCGCATACCGGGCATATGCTAATGGTGGTAAAAGGCCCCCGTTCACTTGAAACCCAGCCACACCTGTGGCACTTGTAAGCAAACCCAAGTTTTTTTACCGAAGATAGGGCAGCCTTGCTGCCCCTAACAAGCTTCACAATAGCGCGCATGTAGTGCATGTAAGAGAAAGAAAGCCCGACATCTATTCCGTAATTGAACTGCGCTGCAAGGCGCGCAAAGAAACCTATTAGTATCCTCATTCCGGCCTCATGGCCTAGCTCGTTGTGCATGGGCACAGCATCGTATGTCTTTATGCATGCTGAGAAATGCGCGCCGCAGAGCACTGCAGTATCGGTAGCGGTAAAAGCTACTATGCTGTTTTCATGCGCTGCCTTTAATATGTCAAACATGTATGGAGCAGGGCTGCCGAAGGGATCCACGTCTATCATGTCAAACTTTTGGAGAGGCTCCCTGTTGCAGAATTCCTGCACGCTGGCATTCTCATATTTTGCGTTTTTTACAGAATTAGATTTTATGTTGGACTTTAGGGACTCGTAGGAATTTTTATTTATCTCGAGCATTGTTATCTCTTCTAGGCCAAGCTCCTTACTGTACCTGATGCCTCGTATGCCAGTAGCTGATGTTGCATCCAGCGCATTTTTAATCCCAGGTTGCAGCCTTGCATAGGCTATCGTAGCATCGCGCGAGAGCTTAGCCTTTGGATTTATGAAGGCTCTTCCATCAGTTATAGTAGCACTGCCCTCAGTATAGTTCATTTTAAACCCACCAAAGAGAGTATTGAGTCCATAAGGCCATGGGCGTAGGATATGCAGGAGAACGCAGTTAGTATGTCTCCCTTGTCCAAATAGCTCTGCGCATCGGAAGCATATAGCTTCGCCATTTCAACGACTGATGACATTTTCTCGTCAAGCTTGGTGCTTGAAAGAAGCTTAACACTGTCGCTGAACATGCGTATGTCCTTAAGTACCCTTTCCTTTGGCTCCGTAGCTACCAATAAAACACCGCTCCCGTTTTGCAGGATAGATAGGGATTTATATCTTTAAGAGCTTTTAGTAACAAGGTGATTTTATGGCCGAAGATACTAACGAAGTTCCGTGGAGTGAAAATACAAATGATCTTATAGAAAGCCTTGCCCCGGTAATAAACGACAAGTACGGGATAGCATTTAAGGATTTGCTCTTAAACCCGACATTTTACATATCAAAAAAAGGCATTGAGGCAACATTTGAAAGCATACGTGAAGAAGTAGATGATTATGTAGCAACTACTATGAAAGGTCTGGAAGACGAAAAGAAGGACTTTGAGAAGGATGGATTGAAATGCGATGCAGTAAGCAAGCAGCTAGCCCAGAGCATTACCATGCTAACGAAGCAGAATAATATACCTATAATAAAGCCAGTCAGCATAGATAGGAGCAGCGACAACGAGGAGGTTATATACGTGAATAACATAGACAGCGGGCTTACCGCCCTGATGGCCAAGCTTGCCGCAACGTCAAACTTCGTGGCCGACTTCTCAACCACATACAAAACTTACAACCTAGGGCAATGGCTTTTCGATGGGCAGAAGAACTACGTAATAAACGTATCTATGGAGCAAAACAGCTACATGGACTTGGACCAAGCTAAGGACGAGCTTAAAATTATAATGGATGGCGTTGAAAACTATCTCAAGAGCCAGGGTAGCACAGATGGAGAGCAGAAGGCCTGATACGCTCCTCATAGGTGTCACAGGAACTCCGGGAGTTGGAAAGAGCTACTTCTCCAAAAGGCTAAGCAATAGGCTAAGCTCGGCCGGCATAGCTGCAAGAGTAATAGAAATAAATGACATAGTAGATTCCACCAAGGCTTATAGCGGCGTTGATGAACTAGGATCCAGAATAGTCAAACTTGGTATGCTTAGGCGCTCCATGAAAAAAGCGGTTAAAAGCTCCGCGATTAGTATAGTCGTGGGACACCTTTTGCCAGAGACCGGATTGAGGCCTGACATATGCATAGTCCTCAGGCAGGATCTTGGCATTCTGAAAAAACGCCTAGAAAAAAGGCACTATGCAAAGGCAAAGATACGGGAGAACTTGCTTGCAGAAGCCTATGATGACATAGGCACAAGAATGGCAAAGAAGTGTGGGCAGATGTACGAAGCGGAAACAGGCAAAGAAAGGGAGTACCTCATGCGTTATATTGTAGAAGTCGCCTTGGGAAAAAGGCCTAAAAGGCCCAAATCCAGAAATATAGACAAGTTCGCTGAGCTTGAAAAGCTCATACTAAATGGAAACAGGCTTAGGTTTTGACATTATATGTTGAGCTTTTCTGCAATCCCATGATATATTGCAAGCGCGTATTGTACTGGGATATCCTTTGAATAGATTTTGCACTGGCTCTTCTTTATGTTTTTGGTAAAGAGGAACTTCTTATCAGACATAATCTTCGAAAGCATATCTTCCACGTCCGCATATTTTGACTTTTCCAATGCAATCAATCGTGTACCTTCCACCCCTATTTTCATAGGGCCGCCATGCTTTCTAATAAATTCCTCAGATGCGACCCTTATCGTAACGTCAGGCCCAACAACCTTCCTAATGCCGAGCCTTTGCGGATTGTGCAGGATTGCTATGACGCCAGTGCCAGTTTCTATCCTTGAAAACGAGAGCGTTATATCTAAGCCGTTCACATATGCTTCGCGCTCTATCCTGTTTTTCAGTTTTTCTAGCTGTGGCCACAGCGTATCTTCTGAGATGTTGTTGAGCTTGAAGCACAGGGCACTGAGCTGTAGCCCGTTGAGCTTTATGAAGCTTGACAGTTGCGAGGCCTTTTTATCATCAGAATATCTAAAACCGTAAAAGGTGCTTTCGGATGGTTCGTGCAATAGATTCCTAGCTACAAGTATCAACCTTGAAATGGATTCCTTGGATACGCTTGCGGCCACGTTCCTGTTTGCATCGGTAGGGTCTATTACTATTAGCGGAGAATTAAACCTCTTTTCCTCTTCTTTTGGTACAGATTCACCAGAAAGCTCTGTGTTCGCTTTTACATCTATGAACAATGGAAGTTTTGAGGATGAAATTCCCTCAAGCAGCCCCAATAGGCTTTTATAATGCGCAATCAGGAGCTCGCACAGGTATCCAGAAAACGCGTGCCTGCTCGATTCTGCGCCGTATATGTTATGGCGCTGAAGCAGGTATTTCAGGATTCTCACTTCGTCCTTCTGCTTATTATCAAGATTCTCGAGCACAAAGATGTTGTGAAGCTGCGTACGGTCTACCGAGCTTCCGCGCTCGCTCGAATCCCTGATTTTGAAAGCTGGCACTATGTCAGCATAAATACCTCTCTTATCGTTTCTGAGCTTTATGTAGGGATGTTCGGCATAATTTACTTCGTAGCTCTCGCCGCGGCTTTTGGAGACCACCTTCTTCGCAAGCCTTATGGCGTCAGCCTCCATTTTTCTCTCCTCGAGATACTTAGGGAATAACAGGAATATGTCTATGTCCGATTTTCCCCTTATTTGGGTTCCACGCGCAACAGAGCCGGCAAGTATTATTTCAACATCCTTTGGCATTACTTTTTTTAGGCGACCCATGAGCTCGTTCGAATATTCGTTAATATCTTCTATTTCACGCTTGGTTGGTACTATATCCTTAAGTACCATATTGAAAAGTTTTTCCAGCGATGCTTTATTAGCCATAGGATCGGTATAATATTGCAGCGATAGATTAAATTTTTATGCACTGTTGATGGCAATGGGGTTTTCGGTTATAAGGAGCATGAGTTCTATATTCGGTGGTGGCAACGTAGGGAAGAAAGTAAGGTCTTTGAACAGGAAGGCCGTCTCCCTTGAAGAAGGCATAGACAGAGAGATAGAATATATCATACCTGGAAGCGGAGACGATAAGAACATCAAAAGGTATTTCTCCGCGCTCGGCATAAAGCCGACATCCGACAAGGTCAAGATACGAAGCGCGTACATAAGCAGGGCGAAGGAGTATCATCCGGACATAAGCAAGGAGAAAAATGCAGAAGAGATGATGAAGCTGTTGAACGAGGCTTATTCCGCTCTGAGCGACAAGAGCCTTGGGGTTGGCAGCCTGCATGACGAGAAGAAGAACGTGGCGGCCATAGAGAAATTGGCTCTTGAGCTATATATAAAGCTAAGAAATTCAGATTATGATAAGATGGTGGGCATGACCCGAAGAGGTGTCACCAAACAGGAGTTCATGGCGATAATAGCAGATTTCTGCGATTGGAACAAGAGGTTCAGCAAGGTGGAGAAGGCAATAACCGGCAGGCTCGACAAAAGGCTGAAGTCGCTTGAGAGGCACAAGCAGAAATGCATGAATTTCGAGCTGAAAATCAGCAGGGACAATTCCGAAGCGATAGCATCAATCAATAGGTGCATAAGCGATATAAACGAGTCGCTGAGAAAAGGATATACCCTAAGGTCTTATGCGGATCTCGCCTTCTCAAATGCCATGAATAGGATAATGCCTATAGAGCAAAGGCAGAAGGAAAGCCTTTACAAGAGCGTCGGCTGATTGGGAAAGTTTTTTATTATGCGGATATAAAATAATTCCGGCACTTGTTTGAGGGCTCTTGGCTCAGTAGTAGAGCACCTCGTTCGCAACGAGGGGGTCGCGGGTGCGAATCCCGCAGAGTCCATAACCTCTTCAAAGAGGTTTTATCGAGAACAAGCAAAGTACCAAAGCCCGGGTGCGAATACAGTAAAGCAAGCAATGCGGAAAGCGCAAAAACGCATAAAAATGGCATGTTTGGGTTAATTTTTATTTCTAATCTTCTTTAGTCTAAATGTTTTGTATTTCTATTTTTATATTAGCTGTAACTACGTTGTTATATGGAATGAGAGAGGTTAGAGAACTAAATCCCTTTTATCTTATGGAGTTCGGGCTTGCTTATCCTTTAGCGAAAGTCTACGGCATAGTAGTTTCTTTATATACTTATTTTGTTTTTGTATATATTAAAGAAAAAAGGCATTTGATATACAAGAGGTGAATTGATTGCCAGAAAATATAGAAGTAGAGGCAAAATTTAAGGTAAATGACCTTGAAAAGGTTACAGAAACGTTAAAGGCAGTCGGAGCCAAACTGAACTGGATTGATACAATAGAAGATTACAATTTCACTCTTAAACAAAGAGATTTTTGGGCGACCGTAGAAGGATTAAGAGTACGCATAAAGGCAAGCAGAAAGGGTGGCACCCTTACTTACAAACCCTCAGGTAATATGGCCCAAGATGTACTAGCAGTTAAAGAATATGAAACAGGTGTGGAAGATCCTGAGCAGCTTCTGAAAATCTTTTCATACTTGGATGTTGTTCCTTTACCAGGTCTTCCGTATGTGAAAAAAATAAGGCATGATTATACCTGTGGTGAATTTGGCATCATAATAGACGAGTATCCATTGGTAGGAAATTTCATAGAGATAGAGAAGCTAGTAAATAGTGATTCGAAAGTCGAGGAAGCAAAGAAGAGAATAGAAAAATTTGCCTCGGAATTGGGCTTATTTGAAAAAGACAGGCAGAAAGTAGCCGTAGGATTTCTGCTCAAAGAGGAGTATCTAAAACGTGGTAAGCATTAGTGAATGTGACTCT
>JAVYSI010000020.1:0-11330 GCA_038729265.1 Methanothrix sp.
AAGTTCGTAATATTTTCCAGCCATAACATCATCCCTTCATTAACCTCAGGTCAACCGCATCGTAAGTGCCATCGTGCAATATTATCGGATTTAGGTCCAGCTCTGTGATTTCAGGATTTTTTACAAGAAATTCAGATACTTTGAGCAGCAGGTCCCTTACTATTTTCTCGTTTCTTTCGTCAGCCAGCATTATCTGCTTCGACTTCAAACTGCTTATCATCATGTTTGCGTCGTATTCCGTTATCGGGCACAGCCTTACTGCTACGTCTTTGAATACCTCTACGTAGATGCCACCTAAACCTAGCAATATTAGCTTTCCGAACTGCTGGTCAGTGTTTCCTCCAATTATTATCTCGGTGCCGTTAGACACCTGCTCCTGTACCAATATCTTATATGGCTTCAGCTTCTCTCCCAGCTTTGTAAGTTCTGAATAAGCAGCTTCTATCTTTGCATCTCCATATAGGTTAAGCTTTACCAAGCCGCTCTTGGATTTGTGAAGCGCTTTGTCTGATATCAGCTTCATTACTATTGTTCTTCCCTTTGCAAATCCTATTGCTTGCTTTGCGCTCTCTATATAAGATGCATCAAGAGCCTTAATTCCATATTTGCCTAGCAACGTGTGTGCATCCATATAATCCATTAAAGTGCTCATATAATATCTACCAAAGGTTTCTAACTCAATTATAATACGCCTTTTGCAAAAAGCGCAGCAAGTATTATGATTATTACCACGACAGCAACGATGTAATAAATTGCTTTGCTGGATTTCTTAACCTGCTGAGAGGAAAGCTGCTTTTGCATCTCTGCTATTTCTTTGTCTTCTGCAGGGTGCTGCATCTGCGGTTGTGTTATTGTCTGCTGAGCCTGTGCGGTGCTCGATACTGGAGCTGCATTTACAACTACGGGCCCCTGCTGCACTTGTGAAGCCGTAGTAGGATTAGGTTTTGTGATTATTGGAGTCTGCTGCTGGGTTTGTACCTGTGGTTTTGCCTGCTGAGCCGGCATTGGTGTGGCGGGCTGTGCCTGCTGTGGCATGCCTGCTTTTGCCTGCATGAATCCCTTCTCCGTAAGCGATATATCCATTACACCGTTCCTTATGTCTGCAGAGAGGTACTGCTGTTCTGAAAGTTTGTAAAGATGCATGGCAAGATCCTTGGAATTTATGTTGACGGCAGTGCCTAGATCAGCCAAATTCCTCTTGCCTGTAGAAAGCTGCGTCAATATAGCCAGATCGAGCTGGTCGAACGGCATCTTCTCCTTCAAAGCTGCCTCTTCTATTAGCTTCTTTCCGAGCTCGGTAACGCTTATGGCGTTCTGTCCTGGAACATATGTCGTGAAATCTACCAAGCCTTTGAGCTTGAGCGTTCCAAGAGCATTCGATGCGTCAAAAAATGAGGAGTTTATGAGCCCGCCGAACTTTTCAACGGTGGTATCTGGCTTTATCCTTTTCAAAACTATCAGGTCCATGAAATTTATTTCGTTGGGCATAAAATCATTGCAAAGTATTGACATTTAATAAAACGTTATGATAACTTAAATATCTTTCCAATTTATCAAATATTGTATTGATAACAAACATAAACCTTCATCAAGGAATAAAAAACATTTTTATAGTTTCTTTACAAATCTAAAGCAGCGGTGCTTTCCGCCTTCAAGGTATTTTCGATGAAATTAAGCTTCTTTGGCGGAGCACATGAAGTTGGCCGTTCTGCCATATTTCTTCAAGATAAAAGGAGTCTTTTGTTCGATTACGGTGTCAAGATTGATGATGTAACCGAATACCCGATAGCGGAGCCTAAAGCGGACGCTTTGATACTGAGCCATGCCCATCTGGACCACAGCGGTTCGTCGCCTTCATTATATAACGAGATGTCAATGCCAACTATCGGCACCAGTCCTACGCTTGGTCTTTCGGAACTTTTGCTTAACGACACCATAAAGATATCTAGGAAAGAGCATACGAAGATAAACTTTCATAAGAGGCAGCTCGATAAATTTTCTAAGCGCTTTATGGAAACAGATTATAAAAGACCGCTGCACCTGGGCAACTTCGATATAGAGCTTTATGATGCCGGTCACATAGCTGGTAGCGCGATAACACTTGTTGAAAGGGCCAATGCCAAGAACAACAAGCGCATAGTATATACTGGAGATTTTAAGATGTCACCACAGCTTCTCCATGAAGGTGCGAAGCCAGTAAGGAGCGACGTTCTGATAATAGAGTCAACGTATGCGACAAGGGAACACCCTGACAGGAACAAACTGGTGCACGATTTTGTCGAGAGCGTAAGGGAGACGACGGACAATGGTGGCATAGCTTTGGTGCCTGCGTTCGCCGTTGGCCGAAGCCAGGAACTCCTCGCAATACTGTACAAAAACGGCCTGATAGAACGCACTTACATAGACGGCATGGCAAGGGAAGCAACGGAGATTGTGCTCTCAAACAAAAAATTCATAAGGAATGCGGATTTGCTTTCCAAGGCCGCGAACGAGTGCAACTGGGTTAACGATTTGGCTGACAGGAAAAGAGCCCTTGAAGGCGGATCGATTGTCGTAACAACTGCGGGAATGCTAAACGGTGGTCCTGCAATGCATTACATAACTAGGCTTAACGACGAATCAAAAGTTTTCCTGACCGGTTATCAAGTCGAAGGTACAAGGGGTAGGAGGCTCATGAACACTGGCAAGATATACATAGATGAAGTGGATAAGGAATTTAACCTTCAGGTAGGTTTTTATGATTTTTCTGCGCATTCTGGAATGAGTGACCTTTACAAATTCGTAAGGGAAAGCGCTCCGAACATAGTGGTGTGCGTGCATGGAAGCCCGGAAAACACAGAAGCTTTCGCTGAAAACCTCAGGGGTGAGGGATTCGAAGCATATGCACCAAAGGTCGGAGATACCATAGATTTAGGGGAGTGAACGGGTACAATAGCGATTTCGCTGGGAGGAAGCACGCTTACAAAGGAAAACGGAGAACTTGATATCTCTTTTATAAAAAGTTTCGTCAATATGGTAAAGAGGCATGCTTCGCGCGGTACTTCGTTTATAATAGTCGTAGGTGGGGGCTTTACAAGTAAGAAGTATATAAACGCAGCATCGGAATTTACAGAATCGCAGTACGTAAAGGACAACATAGGGATACAGACTACATACTTAAATGCCTGGCTGCTTCACGCCGCATTCGGAAATTCGTCTGTAATATATAGGGGAGATCCGAATAATATCCGTTCAGAGATTAAAAACAGTCGAATAGTGATTACAGGTGGCATAATACCCGGGATAAGCACTGACACAGTGACTATGCTGCTTGCTGAGTCTGCTGATGCCACCCATGTAATAAACGTAAGCACGCCTAAAGGAATCTACAACGAAAAGGGAAAATTCGTCGACACGATGAGCATAGACGAGCTCTTAGAGCTTGCAATGAAGGGCGATACAAGGGTCGCACGCTCAAACTTCGTTTTCGACGTTATAGCGTGCAAGATAGCTAAGCGCTCGAATACAGAGCTGCACTTCCTAGACAAAAGCATAAATAACATAGAGGGCGCCATCTCGCGCAGGAAGCATGGGGGCACTGTAATAAAACCAAAGCGATGAATCATTCGATTCCTAAAGCGGCCATCATGAATGGTAGTATTATGGTTGCATCGCCATCTATCGTTATATACTTTGCTTTTTCCTTTATTTTACCCCACGAAACTGCTTCAGTGAGCCTCGCTCCAGAAAGGCTACCGTCGAACTGGGTAGCAGTTGTTATGTAAACCGCATAGTCTAGGCCGCCCTTGAACTGGTTCCACCATATGACGTGATGCTTGCTTATTCCACCACCAATCATCAGCGCACCAGTTACCTTGTTGTCAAAGGATATGTTGCTGAGCTCTAGCTCGTCCCTTATGAGGTTGAGCTTGAAGTCATGGTCCTGCGAGTATATCGTCAATTGCGTTCCGAACGCGCCGTCGAGTATCCCTGGGTTAAATATCTTGACGTTGTGGAGATAAGCCTGCCTGAGTATAGAACCCTCGTCCTTTATGCGTTTCCCAAATTCGTAGAGAAGTTCGCTTGCGCTGTATTCCTTCTTGTAATCCTTTGATGAATATATGTCATCCATTATCTTTTTGAAGCTCTCCTCAACCTTCAATCCATACTCGTCATTTTCTATGAAAACGTTTCCCAGCCTGTATATCCTAAGCGAATGCAGGTACGCGTCGTCTGCGTTGAACGTGCCTAGCGAGTATTTGCCTCCAAATGCCCTTGCAAGGTCGTGGTCAACCATGCCACCAGTCGTTATTATTGCGTTGAAGTGCTTTGTCATAGAAGCAAGTATTCCTCTAAGCCCTGTGGAAACTATGTCCGCAGGGAATGACAGGAAGTTGAAGGATTTCTTATCATTGAACATCTCTTCAATTATGTGCGTGCCTGTTACCATGTGCTGCGCGGAGAAGCCCCCTATATGGTCCATTTCATCGAACAGCTCTTCAACAGTCATGCCCTTTTTTAGTTTTATATCATGTACTGGTATTGAAGTAAGCTTCTTGCTTTCTGCCTTTTTGTTCTTGTCATTTCCTGCCATCAAATCATCCAAATAAAAATTTGGTACAAGCCATTGCAAAAACACTAATTGGAAAACAAATACTTACGGATTTGCATTCTGGCTTTTTCAAGGCTGTGCCTATGCTGAATAATTCTGTAAATAGATTTTTAACCTTTTCAGGAGCATAATAATCAGCGACCGTGATTTCATGAGCGAGTTTACAAGCGTTGACGATGAAGAGATTCTAAGATTTATAGAAGGCGCGAAGCCAAAGATATATGTTGTTGGAACTGGTGGGAGTGGAAGCAATACTGTAAACAGGCTTGCAACGCTCGGAATAGAAGGCGCCACGCTCATAGCTATGAACACCGATGCACCTCACCTGATAAAAACACGAGCGGAAAGGAAGCTCCTTCTAGGCAAGAAAGTCACAAAGGGATTAGGTGCCGGCAGCGATATAAAGGTTGGGGAAGAAGCAGCTATGGAGAGCAAGGACGAGATAAAGCACATGCTTTCAGATGCCAACCTGGTTTTCATGACGTGTGGTCTCGGTGGCGGCACAGGTACAGGTTCTATAAGTACTATAGCTCACGAGGCAAAGGAAAACGGTGCGCTTACGGTAGCAATAGTCACGCTCCCATTTTCGAGCGAAGGAAGGACAAGGATGCACAACGCGCTTGAGGGGCTTTCCAAACTGAAGAAGATGTGCGACACGGTCATAATAATACATAACGACAAGCTGCTTTCGGTGGCTCCAGATCTTCCTTTAAACATGGCGTTCAGGGTTTCAGACGAAGTGCTTTCAAGCGCCACAAAGGGCATAGTCGAAATGGTAACGAAGCCAGGGATGGTGAACATAGACTTTGCCGACCTTAAGATGGTGCTGAAGGATTCCGGCTATGCTGTCATAGGCTCAGGGGAAGGCATGGCTACATCGACGCAGTCGAACAGGGCGCTTATAGCGCTAGAAAACGCAATAAAGAGCCCAATGCTAGACGCGGATCTCGCTACTGCAAAGAAGGCGCTAATCAACATAATAGGCGGGGAAAGCCTCACGCTAAGGGAAGCAGAGACTATATTTCAGGAGGTTGCTAGCAGGATAAGCAGTGACGCCCTCATAAAATGGGGCGCAAGAATAGACGACGAGATGTCAAAGGACTCTATACGCATAATGCTCGTAGTGAGTGGAGTTGAATTTCCAGAGTATACTGACACGAACATAAAGAAAGAGATAAAGAACCTTGAAAAGGTAGAACTAGACGATATGTTCTGAGCCTAAATGGCAATGGCTTTTGCAACTTTTAAAAGAAACAGTAAAAATGGTAAAGGGAATTCCCTTTACCAAACATATTCTTATATACTATTCGAGCAGCCCTTCGAGCTTCTTGTTTGCTTGATCCCAGTTGACTATGTTCCACCATGCACCTACATAATCTGCCCTCTTGTTTTTGTACTGTAGGTAGTAAGCGTGCTCGAATTCGTCAAGTATCAGCACTATTGGCATTTCAGCAAGATGGTTCATGAAGTGGTTTTCCACAGTCATAACGTTTAGGTTGCTATTCTCCTTGTCGTACGTCAGCACTGCCCATCCTGTGCCTGGGTTCGAATTCGCGGCCTCTGTGAAGATTTTCTTGAACTTCTCATAGCTGCCGTACTGCTGCTGGATCATGTCGCCCAGCTTTCCTCCTGGTTTGTCCCCACCTTTGCCCTCGGGAGCCATGTTGTTCCAGTAAAGGGTATGCAGCTTGTCACCGTTTATATTGAACGTCAGGTTCCTTAGCACTCCGTGTATGTCATAGCTTTTAACCTCCTCCTTTATTATTCCGTTAAGCCTGTCTATGAGGGTGTTGGCGGTGTTAACGTAGCCCTTGTGATGGCCGTTGTAATGCACGTCGACTATGTCCTTGCTTATGTATGGCTCCAGGCCGTCAAGCTTGTAAGGCAGCGGTGGCAGCTCATACTTTCTTAGTCCTTTTATCTCTTCCAATTAATCACCGCTAATAAATAAGAAAACCTTTTTTTAACCCTTTTGATAAAATCCTTTTATAATGCTTCAAAAACAATATCTTCTATGTGATTGATTGCGATTTTTGCCTGAGCTCGACAACCTAAAAAACAAAAAAGGGCTGTGGATGTATTCGATGCTGCCCTACCAGATAGCCTATGGGCCTATAAGCACCATAATAGCGCTTTTCATACTGGACCTCGGTGGCACGGTGATAGACGTTTCATACGCAATGGCAGTGTTCTACGGAGTTTCAATACCTGCATCAGTCCTTTGGGGCATAGCAGTAGACAGGTACGGCAGCAGGAAGCCTTTCATATACATGTCTATAGCGAGTGCTGGTCTAGTATTACTTGGGCTTTCATACACTAACAGCATAGCTTTGGCCATAATACTTTTTGGGTTGCTTTCCCTTTTCACGGCCGCGCTCGCGACGCCGTTGAGCCTTCTCGTAATGGAAACGATAGAAAAGAAGTTCTGGGCCAGTGGCTTTTCTAGGCTGCAGATGCTTTCGAGCATAGGCGGTTCGATAGGCCTGCTCGCGGCTTCGGTGCTCACTGGGTTCCTGCCTCTTAGGGTTGTCATGCTGCTTCTCATACCTTTCGTAATAGTGAGCATACTCATAGCTATGTCAATAGCCGAGCCTGTGAAGAACCTGGAAAGAAGGTCGATAATAAGAAACAGCATGGCGCTCAGGTTCAGGCTGCTAATGCACAACCTCATATTCATAAGGGTCCCTGGGTATAAGTTCATACGAGGGATAATAACCAACAAGCACAACCAGCTGTCCAAGCTGACAGTCATATATATTGGCATGTTTGCGTTCTACTTAGGAAGCGCCATATTCAACACTGCCTATGTACCAGGGCTCAGGGAAATAGGGTTCGCCAACATATTTGTGTTTGCAATAATATTTGCCGGCTACGCTGTGCAATCTTACGTATTCAACTACGCTGGGCGCTTCACGGAATTGAAGGGAGAGCGCAGCACGCTAAGAAGCTCGCTTGTGATGAGGGCAGCAGGATATGTAGCAATAGGTTTTGCTTTCATATTCCTGACTGGTCTCGGGTCCCTGCTAATAAACTTGATATTCTACGCACTGACGGCAGGGCTGGCGTATGCGATGTTCTACACAGTATCAAACACGCTTCTATTCGAGACTGTGGGCTCTGAGAAGCCCGGGAGAAAGCTTGGTTTGTACAGCAGCGTTGTGGGGGTTGGCTATCTCATAGGTTCTCTTGTCGCTGGTTACATAGCTTACTATATCGGCTATTCCGTTGCATTCATAGCTTCTGGGTTATTAATATTTCTCTCGTTATTTATATTCTTAGGGATATACAAGCAGCAGAACTGATCACATGGCTAAAGAATACAGGTACAGGGAACCAAAAAACGTAAGAGAGGCACTTAAAAGACTGAGGTTTAGGCTAATACCCGCAATCCTTGCAGGGCTTAACCTCGCCATTTTGGTGTTCTTCCTGCAATACTTCAACATTGACAAGGCATACGGCATAGGCACAACGGCTGTGATATTTACTTCATTCGCCAGCAGCATATACATAATGTTCATAACGCCTAATTCACGTGCAGCCAAGAATTCCAAATTCATCAAAAGCTACGCGATAGCTGGCATAGTGGGTTCGTTGGGTGGATTTGGTCTGGCAATAATGCCCCTCTATGCTGTAGCCGCGCTCGTCATATTTTTCGTTTCGATACTTATGATAATAACTAAAAGCGAGCACCCACCTGCAGCTGCGATAGCCTTCGCCTTCGTTCTATTCAGGATAGGTTACATAGGCATCATAATAATAGTCTCAGGTGTCGTTATAGTGGTGGCTCTGCGCTACGTTCTTGAAAAAACAATGTTTGAAGTGGAAAGGGAAGTTTTCAGGCTCGAGCTAAAGAAAAAGGAAAGGAGGGAACGCTTGGGCGGCGCGAAAAGCATTCAGCACAAAAGAAGGCGCAAAGATGGGAGGTAATATTCTAGTTCTTAAGTCGTCTCCGGAGGACTTTGTAGTTAAGGAGATAACGCGCTCTTATAAAATCCTGGAGCCGGAAATGAGGTATTCAAGGGACGAGCTAAAATATCCTGAAGGCGATGAATTTACTATATTCGCAATGCAGAAAAGGGGTTGGAATACACTGCAGGCACTCGGAGCCGTTGCTAGCGCATTAGGCAAGGGCAAAAAAGCCGTGGGCTTTGCCGGAACGAAAGACAGGCAAGCAGTATCAGTACAGCTGTGCAGCATAAGGGGTGCAAACCCGGACAAGCTTCTTTCACTTCAGATTCCAGACATAAGGATAAACTTCGCATGGAAATCGGCAGAACAGGTAAAGCTTGGTGATCTCGAGGGCAATTATTTCGAGATAAGGGCAAAGCCAACCATAGAACTGCAAAAAGCCGTCGAAATAATAAAGGGAAACGAATCGAGGCTCGCGGGCATGTTTCCTAACTATTACGGCGGTCAGAGATTCGGTTACAGGAATAATAACGTTGAAATAGGTTTAAGCATCCTCAAGGGAGATCTTGAGCGTGCTGCGATGCTTTTCCTAACAGACGTCGCCAACGAGAACATAACAGAAGCCAGAGAAGCGCGGGAAAGGCTGGCATCGGAGAAGGACTTTGGAAAGGCAATGCAATATTTTCCAAAGCACTTGAAATACGAAAGGAAGATGATATCATATATAGCGAGCTACGGGCCAAATTACAGGGAAGCCCTCAGAACATTGCCTAGGCAGCTTCTGATGATGTTCGTGCATTCTGTGGAATCTGAAATATTCAACAAGGTTGTGAAATCCCTAGAACTTGAAGGCCACACGATGGCAGCAAACGGAGACCTTTCATGCAGCTTAGACAGTTACGGCTTTCCAGATTATGCTAATATATCAAAATACAATAAAGGCAATGCAATCCTAGTATTGAACATAATAGGTTATGAAACAGAGCATGTCTCCGAATACGAGGACGCAATACTAAAAGAGTATGGCCTGACCAAGGAATCCTTCAAATGCAAGAGCATTCCAGAGCTCAGGGCCAAGGGCTCATACAGGGTTGCATTCGCCCCATATAAATCATTCGCCCTGGGGAGTGCAGGTGAAGGGATAAAGATTGGATTCTCCCTTCCTTCAGGCTCTTATGCAACTGTATTAATATCAGAGCTTCAGGGCAAAACTTAGTTGCGGATCAACTAAAAACATATGGCGCAGCCAATAAAAAAACAAAAAGGCGCCGGGATTGGGATTTGAACCCAAACTTCCCGAAGGAAACCAGATCTCGAGTTTCGCCGCAAAAGCACTGGCGCGTTACCGGTTTCCGCCATCCCGGCATACAAAACCTAACCTAATGGAAGAAATATTATATTTTGTCAAGTAAAGCTCTTTATTTGTGCCTATATGCAGATCCAGCCGTCCATATCTTGGACTTACGAAAGTAATTAAAGCTTTGTTTAAAAATCTTCTTATAAGCTTTCAGGCTTATAAAATAAGCAATCAATCTTGCGATGCTTAAATGAAAAATAAATTCTTTGGTGACAAGTTCACCCTGCGAATAGTGACAGTGGCAATATTCATAGTCCTGGCGATAGCTGGGCTAGCTTTTTCGCTGTATCTTTTCATAATAGCCAAGAACACGTATATGTATGTGGTAGCCACTGCATTCGCCGCGCTATCCGTGGTTTCTGGCTTTTTCAACATATCAGCTTCAGTACTTTATTACAGGTCCTATTTTTACGGGAAGTACATTTCGAAGATACGCAGGAAGCTCAGGCCAATGCTTTCATATCCTTCAGTTGCTGTAGTAGTTCCTGTATACAATGAGGATCCTAGCATAGTTGAGGATACAATAACAAATCTAACAAAGCTCGACTATCCTAAAAAATCGCTCAACTACTATCTGCTAGACGACTCTACAAATGCCGATATACGCTCGGAAATGGTGCGCATTGCCAAGAAGAACAAATTTATATACATCCACAGAGACAACAGGAAGGGCTTCAAGGCTGGCGCGCTCAATAATTTTATTAAAGGAATGAAGGAAGAATTCATAGCTATTTTCGATTACGACGAAAGACTAATAAACTCCAAGTTCCTCAAGGACCTTCTCCCATACTTCCAAGATCCTAACCTTTCATATATACAGACTGAAAAGACACATAGAAAGGCCAACCTATTCGCAGATTCGATAAACATATTCGACGGGTTCTTCTTCAAGTTCATAGAACCCGCAAGGGCGCTCAACAACACAGCTATATTTGCCGGTTCGTGCGGCATAATAAGGGTTTCAGCCCTGCGCGACATAGGCGGCTTCCCCGAATACGTAATAGAAGATACGTTCTTCAGTTTCAAGTCAGATCTTTACAATTATAAAAGCCTCTACGTACCCAAGGTCTATGCTCTGGGTAAGCCAATAAAGAAGTTCACCGAGCTGGTCAAGCAGCAGTGGCGCTACAACTACGGAGACACACAGTTCATAAAATACTTTTTCAAGAACAGGAAGAGCATGAAGGGCTCCCCAATATCAAGCATGGACTACATAACGCACGGTTTCGGGCTTAACTACATATCAGTGATACTGATAATGTTTACTATAGTTTCTATATTCATAGTGTTTTCCGCGGTCCCGTTCGTAAACCTTAACATACACCAAATATTCAACGCGAAGTATGTCGGCCTTGACCTTGAGATATTCGGCTCTATAGCACTTATACTCTCCTTCCTGGCTCCTGTCATAATGACTAAGATATACTTTAACTCGATAAAGAAAGGATTCATGGTATTCGCGCTCAACTTCGC